>NZ_JADWYS010000001.1:905617-1243117 GCF_015831345.1 Caenimonas aquaedulcis
CAGCAGCTTGCGCCGCCGGTCCGCGGCATCGGCCTCGCGGCGAACCCAGCCCTTGGCTTCCAGCCGGCCGATGACCGAGCCGAACGTCGCCGCGTCGAAAGCCACCTTCCCCGCCAGCGTCACCTGGTCTTCGCCCGGATCGTCGATCAGCGCGTTGAGGATCGCGAACTGCACCGGCGTCACGTCGAAGCTCGCCGTCTCTTCCATGAAGATCGCCACCGCCACCTGGTGCGCCCGGCGGATGAGGTGCCCCGGTGCGTGCTGGAAGTCGAAGCTCTTGGCCATGCGGCGAGTGTAGCCACGGCCTGCGCTTGCGATGGTCCGGATTAGTATGTATGCTTATTTCTTTTGCCGCGGCCATGCCCTCCTCCCTGAACCTCGTGATCGCCGGCGGCGGCATCGGCGGCCTGGCCGCGGCCTTCGTCCTGGCGCGCAAGGGGCACCGGGTCACGGTGCTGGAGCAGTCCGCGGCGTTCGGCGAAATCGGCGCGGGCATCCAGCTCGGTCCTAACATCTTCCGGATGTTCGACTACCTCGGCCTCACGGACGCCGTCAGCCGCGTTGCGTACTTCCCGCCCGGGCTCGGCATGAACGACGTGCGCACCGGCGAGAAAGTCGTGCGCGTCCCGCTCGGCGACACGGCGCGCGCCGCCTACGGATTTCCCTATGGCGTCATCTATCGCGCGGACCTGCACGATGTCTTCCTGAAAGCCTGCGGATCGCAACCGGGCGTCACGCTGCGCACCTCCAGCAAAGTCGAGTCGTTCACGCAGGACGCCACGGGGGTGAAAGTGTTCCTCACCGGCGGCGAAACGGTGCCCGGCGACGCGCTCATCGGCGCGGACGGCCTGTGGAGCCGCATCCGGGAGGCCGTCGTCGGCGACGGCAAGCCGCGCGTCTCCGGGCACATCGCGTACCGCGCGGTGCTCAAACGCGAAGACGTTCCCGCACACCTCTGGAGCGACGACGTACTGCTGTGGGGCGGCGAGAAGACCCACCTCGTCCACTACCCGCTGCGGCGCGGTGAGCTTTTCAACCTCGTCGCGGTCTTCCACAGCAACAAGTACGACGAGGGCTGGAACACCTTCGGCGACACCGCGGAGCTGAACGAGCGCTTCGCGCAGGCGGTGCCGCAGGTGCGCGAGCTGCTGGGCAAGATCGAAACCTGGAAGATGTGGGTGCTGTGCGACCGCGAACCGGTGAAGAACTGGAGCGACGGTCGCGTGACGCTGCTCGGCGATGCGGCGCACCCGATGCTGCAATACCTCGCGCAGGGCGCGGGCCAGGCGATCGAAGACGCCGTCGTGCTCGGCGAGGCGATGCACGCCAGCGGCGGCGACGTCGCGGCGGCATTCCTGAAGTACCAGGGCGCGCGTTACCTGCGCACCGGACGCGTGCAGCTCACCGCGCGCTTCTACGGCGACATCTACCATGCGAGCGGCGTGCAGCGCGAGCTGCGAAACCGAATGTTCCAGTCCGGCACGGAGTCCGCGGGCTTCGCGGGATTGAAGTGGATGTACGAGGGCATCGACCCGCCAACCATGTTCCGGTGAACCGATGACCACCTCGCTGACCGAACCTTCGCGCGATACGCCCGTCCTGGGCGAATGGGACGTCGCCGTGCTCGGCGGCGGGCCGGCGGGCATCGCGGCGGCCGTCTCCGCCGCGCGCGCCGGCCGCTCGACGCTGTTGATCGAACGCTATGGATTCCTGGGCGGCATGGGCACGGCGGCGGGCGTCACGAATTTCTGCGGCCTGCATGCCAACGTGCATGGGGACATCCGGCAGGTCGTGCATGGCGTGGCGGACGATCTTCTCGCGCGCATCGACAGGCTGGGCGGCCTCAACACGCCGCACTCGCTTTTCGGCAAGACCGTGGCGCAGGCCTACGACACCGCCGCCTACAAGATCGCCGCGGACGAGCTCATGGCGTCGGCGAAGGTGCAGGTGCTGTTCCACGCACTGGCTGCCGGCGTGCAGATGGATTCCGCACGGCGCGTGCGCGCGCTCTTCATCGAGACGAAGTCGGGGCGGCGCGCCGTGGTCGCGCGCACGTTCATCGACTGCTCGGGCGATGGCGATCTCGCCGCATGGGCCGGGGCCGCGTTCGAGAAGGGTGACGGACACGGGAACATGCTCTACCCCTCGACCATGTTCCGGCTGAACGGCATCGACCCGCAGCGGGCGGGCAAGGCCTGGGAGACGATCCCGAAGCTGATGCAGCAGGCGCAGGAAGAAGGCCGCTACACCTTCCCGCGCAAGACGCCCATCGTGCGGCCGCAAAAGAGCGGCATCGAGTGGCGAGTGAATCTCACGCAGCTCGCCAACGCCGACGGCAACGCCATGGACGGCACGGACGCGGCCGAGCTGAGCGAAGCCGAAGCGCTGGGCCGAAGGCAGATCGCGAGCGTCGCCGGTTTCCTCAAGGAAGTGCCCGGCTTCGAGAATTCCTACATCGTCGATATCGCGCCGCAGGTCGGCATCCGCGAGACGCGCCGCGTGAACGGCCTGTACATGCTCACCGAGCGCGACGTGCTGGACTGCGCGAGCTTCGACGACACGATCGGCGTGAACGGCTGGCCGCTGGAGCTGCACCTGAAGGGCGACGTGGAATTCCGCTGGCCGAAGATCCCGGAGAGCCGCGGCTTCAACCACCTGCCCTACCGGATGACGGTGCCGCCGGAATTCGACAACCTCTGGGTCGCGGGCCGCTGTGCGTCGATGACGCACGAGGCGCAATCCGCCGCGCGCGTCACCGGCGCGTGCTTCGTGATGGGCGAGGCCGCCGGCCTCGCCGCGCACTTGGCACTGGCCTCGGGCACCACGGCGGCCGGCATCGAGATCGCCGCATTGCAAGCGGGCCTGGAGGCGCAAGGCGCCTACCTCGGCCTGCGCTGGTAAAGACACGACAAGGAGCCATCGTGAACGCACCCCACCCGACCGCGCTGGCGCGCCAGCAGTTGTACAGCGACATGTCGCCTTTCCATCTCACGCCCCTGTGGGAGGTGTTGCACGCGCTCGTGCCGAAGCAGCCTGCCACACCCTGCGTGCCCGCGCTGTGGAAGTACGAAGAGGTGCGGCCCTTCCTCAAGCGTGCGGGCGAAGCCATCACCGCCGAAGAGGCGGTGCGCCGCGTGCTCGTGCTGGAGAACCCGGCGCTGCGCGGCCAGTCCGCGATCACGCAGTCGCTCTATGCCGGGCTGCAGCTGATCCTGCCGGGCGAAGTCGCGCCCAGCCATCGCCACACGCAAAGCGCGCTGCGATTCATCGTGGAAGGCCAGGGCGCCTACACCGCCGTCGACGGCGAGCGCACGACGATGCGCCCCGGCGACTTCATCATCACGCCGAGCTGGACCTGGCACGACCACGGCAACGACGCCTCCGGAGAAGCCGTGGTCTGGCTCGACGGCCTGGACATCCCGACGATCCGTTTCTTCGATGCGGGTTTCGCCGAGAACGACCAGAGCCGCTCGCAGGTCGTGAAACGACCCGAAGGGATCAGCCTCGCCCGCTACGGCCACAACATGGCGCCGGTTCGGCACGACGCGCCCTTCGGCGCGACCTCGCCGATCTTCAGCTATCCCTACGCGCGCAGCCTGGAAGCGCTCGAGCGGCTGGAGCGCGACGCGCCCATCGACGAGTGGGACGGCGTGAAGCTGCGCTACCTCAACCCGCTCACCGGCGGCTCGCCGATGCCCACCATGGCGACTTTCATGCAGAAAATCCCTGCCGGGTTTTCCGGGCGTCCGTGGCGGCAGACGGATGGTGCGGTGTACAGCGTGGTCGAAGGCCATGGCAAGGTGCACATCGACGGCGCGGGCGGTTCGCACACGTTTTCCTTCGGCCCGCGCGATCACTTCGTCGTGCCGTCGTGGCACACTGCGCGTTTCACGTCGGACGCGGGCTGCGTGTTGTTCAGTTTTTCCGACCGGCCGGTGCACCAGGCACTGGGTATCCACAGAGAAGAAAGGTTGTCATGAGCTACGTTTTCACCCCTCCCGCCGTCGCCTCCGTCCCCGTGGTCGGCCGCGCCGAGCGCTTCCCCGTGCACCGCGTCTACTGCGTGGGCCGCAACTACGTGGAGCACGCCAAGGAGATGGGTTTCACCGGCCGCGAGGCACCCTTCTTCTTCCTGAAGCCCGCCGATGCCGTCGTGCCCGTGCCCGCGGGCGAGACGGGCACCATCGCCTACCCGAGCCTCACGAAGGACCTGCACCACGAGATCGAACTGGTTGTCGCAATCGGTGTGGGCGGCAAGAACATCAAGGCGGCGGATGCGCAAAAGCACATCTGGGGCTATGCCGTGGGCCTGGACATGACGCGCCGCGACCTGCAGGGCGAGATGAAGAAGCAGGGGCGCCCCTGGTGCATCGGCAAGGCCTTCGAGCAGTCCGCGCCCATCGGCCCGATCACGCCCGCCGCGCAAGCCGGCGACGTGGCCCACGCGGAGATCTTCCTGCAGGTCAACGGCAAGGACCGCCAGCGCAGCACGGTGGGCAAGCTGATCTGGAACATCGGCGAGATCATCGAACACGTGTCGAGCGCCTGGGAGCTCGCGCCGGGCGACCTGATTTACACCGGCACGCCCGAAGGCGTGGCGGCCGTGGTCGCGGGCGACACGCTGTCGGGCGGGGTCGCGGGCCTCCAATCGCTCACGGTGAAGATCGCTTAAGCCTTGAAGACGCTGGAAATCCTGGCACGGCTGTGCGCCGTGCTCGCGGGCGTGCTGCTCACCGTGATCACGCTCATGACCTGCGTGAGCCTGATCGGGCGCAACACGATCGGCACCACGCTGGTGGGCGATTTCGAGCTGACGGGCGTCGCCACCGGCGCGGCCATCGCCCTGTTCATGCCCTGGTGCCAGTGCAGGCGCGGCAACATCATCGTGGACTTCTTCACCGCCCGGGCCAGCGGGCGCACGAACGCGCTCCTGGACCGCTTCGGCGCGTTCCTGCTGGCCCTGTGCTTCGCGCTGCTCGCATGGCGCACGACGCTGGGCGGGCTGAACTCCTTCAACTCGCATTCGGAAACGCAGATTCTCGGATTTCCGGAGTGGACGGTGTACGCGGCGATGGTCCCGGCCTTCGTGCTCACGTCCGTCATTGCGCTCTACCAGACGGCTTTCGGCTTCGCCGACGCCCCCGAAGCCCACGTATGAGGCCCCCACGCATGTCACTTCGTGTACTGCGCTGCCCCCCGAGAGGGCTGTCGCTCCTGGGGGCGGCCCGCCGGAGCGACGCATGAGCGCCCTCACCCTCACGCTCGTCATCTTCGGGATCATGCTGGTGCTGATGGCGATCCGCACGCCGATCTCGGTGGCGATGTTCGCCGCCGGCGCGATCGGCTACGTTATGCAGACAGGCTGGTCGCCCTTTGCCAACTTCCTCAACAACCAGGCCTTCGCGCGGTTCGCGAGCTACGACCTGTCGGTGATCCCGCTCTTCATCCTCATGGGGCACTTCGCGACACAGGGCGGCATCAGCAAGGCGCTCTTCAAGTTCGCCGCGGCCGCGATGGGACGCTTCAAGGGCGGCCTCGCGATGGCCGCGGTGCTCGCGTGCGCGGCTTTCGGCGCGATCTGCGGATCGTCCGTGGCGACGGCGGCGACCATCACCTCGGTCGCGCTCCCCGAGATGAAGCGCCACGGCTATTCCGGGCGGCTCGCCACGGGAACGCTCGCCGCGGCCGGCACGCTGGGCATCCTGATCCCGCCGTCGGTGCCGCTCGTGATCTACGCGATCCTCACCGAGCAGAACATCGCCAAGCTGTTCGCCGCCGCGATGATCCCCGGCATCATCGCGATGCTCGGCTACATGGCGGCCATCGCGATCTACGTCCGGGTCGTCCCGGGCCATGCCCCGGACGTGGATACGGAAACATCGCAACTCACGCTCGAAGCGCTGCTCGGCGTGCTGCCGATCGCGATCATCTTCCTCGTGGTGTTCGGCGGGATCTACGGGGGGCTGTTCACCCCGACCGAAGGCGCCGGCGTCGGCGCGGCCTCGACCTTCGTCGCGGCGCTCATCAAGCGCGAGATCACCTGGGAAAAGTTCAAGCAGAGCTTCTATTCCACCGCCGAGAGCTCGGCGATGATCTTCCTCATCTTCATCGGCGCCGACCTCATGAATTCCGCGCTGGCTCTCACGCAGGTGCCCAACCAGCTCGCGGCGCTGGTGGGCGGCTGGGGACTGTCGCCGCTCATGGTCGTGGCCGCGATCCTGCTGTTCTACGTGGTGCTGGGCGCCGTGATGGACGAGCTCAGCATGATCTTGCTCACGATCCCGATCTTCTTTCCCATGGTCATGGGGCTGGATTTCGGGATGCCGAAGGAATCAGTCGCGATCTGGTTCGGCATCATGGTGCTGATGGTGGTGGAGTTCGGCCTGCTGGCGCCGCCGGTGGGACTGAACGTCTACGTCGTCAACGGCATGGCGAAGGACGTCCCCATCGCCGAGAGCTACCGCGGCGTGATGCCGTTTCTCATCAGCGATACGCTGCGCACCCTCCTCCTGCTCTTCTTCCCGGGCATTTCGCTCTGGCTGGTGAAGTACGTCAGTTGAGGGAAAGCCCCGAAGGCGCGCGGCCCCCGCTGCGTTAAGTTAGCCCCTTGTCCCTGGAGACCCCCATGATCCAACGTCGCACCCTGCTCCAATCGTCCGCGGCCGTCGCGCTCGGCGCCCCCGCGCTCGCCGGTTTCGCACAGCAGTCGGTCACCCTCAAGTTCCACACCTTCATGGCGCCCCAGTCCAATGTGTGGCTGACGATGCACAAGCCCTGGATGGAGAAGGTCGAGAAGGAATCGGGGGGCCGCATCAAGTTCGAAGGCTATCCGGCCATGCAGCTCGGCGGAACGCCGGTGCAGCTGTACGACCAGGCCAAGGACGGCGTCGTCGACATCGTCTGGACGCTGCCCGGCAACACCGCCGGCCGCTTCCCGCGCATCGAGGTGTTCGAGCTGCCCTTCGTCATGTCCAACGCCGAGGCGACCTCCAAGGCCTACTGGGAGTACTTCCAGACCCAGACGCCGGACGAGTTCAAGGACACGCAGGTGCTGGCGCTCCACGTGCACGGCCCGGGCGTGATCCACACGGCGGACAAGCCGGTGCACACGGTCGCGGACATGCGCGGCCTCAAGGTGCGCGCGCCGACGCGCCAGGTCACGAAACTCGTCGGATCGCTCGGTGCGACGCCGGTGGGCATGCCCTTGCCCGGCATCCCCGACGCGCTGAGCAAGGGCACCATCACCGGTTGCGTGATCCCCTGGGAGGTGGTGCCCTCGGTCAAGGTCAACGAGCTCACCAAGTTCCACGCGGAGTTCGACCCCGCGGGCGGCTGCCTCTACACGACGACCTTCGTGATGGCGATGAACAAGGCGAAGTACAACTCGCTGCCGCCGGACCTGAAGAAGGTCATCGACAACAACTCCGGCATGGCGACTTCCGCCTGGCTCGGCAAGGTGCAGCAGGGCAACGACCCGATCGGCCGCAAGTCCGCGAGCGACCGCGGCAACACGATCTTCACGGTGAGCGCGGCGGACGCGCAGGAATTCCGCCGCAAGTCCCGCGCGATCGAGGTCGAATGGGTCGAGGACATGAACAAGCGCGGCGCCGACGGCCGCAAGCTGCTCGACACCGCCCGTGCACTGATCGAAAAGCACACGAAGACGACCAAAACCTGAGCGGAGCGCGCGGCTCGCGGGAAGGCTCCTCCGGGAGCCTTTTTGTTGCCCGTACACTGGAGCCATGCCCTTTCGCAGCCCCATCAAGCATTGCCGCAACTGCGGCACGGCCGTCGTCTACCGCATCCCCGACGACGGCGACACGCACGAGCGCGCGGTCTGCCCGGCCTGCGACACCATCCACTACGAGAACCCGCTGAACGTCGTCGGAACCGTGCCCTACTGGGGCGACCAGGTGCTGCTGTGCAAGCGCAACATCGAGCCGCGCTGGGGCAAGTGGACCCTGCCAGCGGGATTCATGGAGCTGAACGAGACCACCGCGCAGGGCGCTGCCCGCGAAACGGATGAGGAAGCCGGGGCGAAGTACGAGATGCAGGGGCTCTTCGCCGTGCTCAGCGTCGCGCAGGTGGGCCAGGTGCATCTCTACTTCATCGCCCGCCTGCTGAGCGACCAGTTCGATCCCGGGCCGGAGACCATCGAGGCGCGCTTGTTCCGCGAGGATGAAATCCCCTGGGAGGAAATTTCCTTCAAGACGGTGCGCGAGACGCTCGTGCGCTACTTCGACGATCGGCGCAAGGGCAGCTTCGGCGTCCACACGATCGACATCGTGTGACCCGCCCGCCCGCGCCTACTGCGGGCCCTGGCGGACCTTGCTGTCTTCCCGCAGGCGGATCTCTTCGCGGCGCTTGACGCACAGCGGGTGGTTGCGCGTGCCGGCCTTCTCGCAGGCTTCGGCCAGGCAGAACTCCCGCGACAGGAACACCCTGTCCTTGCAGGCGTCCACCGCGCTCATGTTCCCCGCCGTATTCGGCGTGGACGACGCCGCCCGGGTTTCGCTGCGCACCGGCGCGGAAGGCGGGGCGGACGGCGTGGCGATGGTGGGCTGCTCGACCACGGGCGCGGACGCGGGCTTCGGCTTGACGGCACTGGCGGTGCGGCGCGGGGCGCTCGGCCTGGCGGCCGGCGCGCTGGCCGCCCTGGAAGCGGGGGCGCTGGCGGAACTTGCGCGGGACGATGCCGCCGGTTCAGGCGTGCTCGCGACGTTGAGCGGCGCGGCAACGACCGGCACGGCGGCACCGGGCACTACGCCGGCCGGCGAATCGACCGGCGCCGCCGCTACCGCCACGGGCATGGAGGCTGCGGCAGTCGACGCGGACGCGCCGGGCGCTGCCGACGGCAAGCTGCCCTGCGGGGCGCGACCGCTGAACATCAGGGCTGCGGCGATCCCCGCGGCCGCGATGGCGGCAATCCCGGCGAGCAGGGCCGCAGGCTTTTTGCGCGCAGGGGCCGCGGGCGGGGAAACAGCGGGTGGCGCAGGCGCATCGGCCGGGGGTAGCGCCGCGGGCACGGCTTCGACCGAGTCGGCCTCCGCAGCCGCCACCACCGCTTCTTCGCGCGGCTGCACGAGGGTCTTGGTGAAGTCCGTTTCCTCCCTGGATGCTGTCGATGGCGCCGCTGCCTGCGGCGGCAGAGTGGGTTCGCGCAACGGCGGCGCCGCGCTGCCCGGCTGGCTCGCATCCGCCCCCGGCGCGGTCGGCGCGGCCGGTGCGGCCGCCGCGGCCACGGGCAAGGGCCGAACGAACGACGGCGTGGTGCCCGAGTGCAGCAGGCGGGTGGCGTCGAGGTCCTGCTCGGGCGGCACGCGCGAGCCGCTCAGGATGGTCTGGTCGGGGCCGCCCGCGCCATCGCCGGTGAGCTTGCGCAGTCGCTTGCGCGCGAGGTCCGCATAGATGCCCGCCGGAAACTTCTGCAGGAAGCCGTCGAGCTCTTCCGCGTCGTTGGAATCCTTGATGTCCTTCCAGTAGACGAGCTCGAGCTCCTGCGTCACGGTGGAGCCGCCGGGGGCGGTCGCCACGGCGCCCACGCCGGTATTCGTGTGGCCGCCCTTGGAGCCGGTGCCCGGCCCTTCCGGCTGCTTGAACGGGTTGGCGGGCGGCACGACCGTCTGGTCTTCCGCCCGGCGGATTGCCGACTGCAACGCGCTCGCAAAGTCGCGTGCGGTGGCGAAGCGCTGCTCGCGGTCCTTCGCGAGCGCTCGCGCGACGACGGCGTCGAGCGCGCCGGGCAGCCGCGAGTTGAACGAGCTCGGCGGCGCCGGCGTGTGGCCGATGATCTGGTGGATGATCGAAAAGTCGTTGTCGCCGTCGAACGGGCGCTTGTCGGTGAGCAGCTGGTAGAGCACCACGCCCACGGAAAAGAGGTCGGCGCGCGAATCGATCTTCAGGCCCTGCACCTGTTCGGGCGACATGTACTTGAGCGTGCCCACCATGCTGCCCTGCGTGCGCGTGGCCTCGCCGGAATCCTGGATGCGCGCCACGCCGAAGTCGGTGAGCTTCACGCGGCCGCCCGGCTCGATCAGCAGGTTGGCGGGCTTGATGTCGCGGTGGACGATGCCCTGCTTGTGCGCGTAATCCAGCGCGGAGAGCAGGTCGCGGATCATCTTGAGCGACTGCTCGAGCGTGTAGCGCACCCCCTTGTCGAGGTGGTGCTTCATGTCGTCGCCCTGGATGTACTCCATCACCAGGAAGGCGATGTCGCCGTCCCTGTCGGAGTCGTAGACGCTGACGATGTTGGGGTGCTGCAGGCGGGCGGCGGACCGCGCCTCGGTGCGGAAGCGGTGCTCGTACTCGGCCGCGGCCTCTTCGGAGAGATTCTCGACCTTGACCGTCTTGATGGCGACGCGGCGGTCGAGGTTCGGGTCCCGGCCCTCGTACACGATGCCCATCGCGCCCTTGCCCAGAACACGGATCAGATCATAGCGGCCAAGCTTTTTGAGACTCACGACTACGGGTGTCCGGGAAGCGGGGAGAAGCCGATTCTAGCTGGACACTATCGCCGGGGCGCCTTTCGCGCTCAATGCTTGCGCGGCGGTGTCTCGCGGCGGATACGCAGGCTCTCGCGCATGTACGCCTCCGTGAAGTACTTGTCGAGCAGGCGCGCGGCCCACTTCGCGCGATCCTTGCCCTGCTGGTCGTAGTCGCGCACGTAGGCGTCCCAGGCGCGGGTGCTTTCGAAGAGCTTGGTCCCGCTGCCCAGCAGCCGCGCCTTGAGCGCTTCGGGCGCGAACTCCTTCAGGACGGACTCCATCGCGCTGCGGGTCGCCGCGCCGCTGGCCGTGTTGTGCGCGATCAGGTCCACCAGCAGCTCCCGCACCGCGCGCTCCGCGCTGATGAACCCGATGCCCGCCGCGCGGCCGCCGAAGAGGTAGCGCAGCTTGGTGTCGTTCGGCCAGTCGGTCTTGAGCGGGTTGTTGTCCTTCACCGCGACCGTGGTGCGGTCCTCGGCGCGCAGGTCCTTCTTCACGCCCACGGCGTTGGAATGCAGGTCCAGCACGCCGAGCACGAGGGTCCGAACCAGGCGGCCGATGGCCTCGAGCTCGCCTTCGCTCAGGGTGCCCAGGGATGCGGCATCGATGCCCAGCCCGCGGAAGAAGGAGGGCACGTCCGCCGGGCCCAGGGATGCGGCGTCGATCGCGCCGCCGCCGAGCCCGCCGGGACCGAAGGTCGTCTCGAACCCCCAGTCGCCGAACGGGTCGTCCTCCGCCGCTTCCGCGCGCGGCGCGCCGGTCCTGTCTTCCTCGCGGTCGAACACGGCCCACGGGTCGGCATCGTCCTGGTGCGGCGCGGGCTCCGGCGCCGCCTGCGCCATGTCCGACGCCGTGACGGTGTACTCCGCGACCTTCAGCGTCTGGCCGGGGGGCAGGACGCCACGAGCGCCGGGGGGCGCCTCGCCGAAAGGCATCTCGATGCCGTTGACGACCGACAGCACATGGAAGTGGAGCTCGCCGGACTGCAGCTTCAGCGACAGGTGGCGGCGCGAGACGTTGCGCTCGGGATCGGGCAGCACGACACCGCAGTCGGAGTCGCGGCCCAGCACGAGTTCGGGCTGGCCCTCTTCCAGGCGGACCACGATGTCGAGCGCGGGTCCCGCGATGCGAAGGTCGATCGCCATGGAGGAGCGCGCCTTTCCGGGCGTCAGGCCTTGACGGAGAACAAGACCACCGGCGCGCTCTCGGCTTCGCGCTCGCAGCCCAGCACGATCTGCCCCTGCCCCACGAGGTAGCACTCGGTGCGGCGCAGCACCAGGGGCTCCACCTGGTTGCCCATGTAGACCCAGGTGCCGAAGCTGGAGTTGTCGTTGAGCACGTAGTGCCCGCCGCGCCACTCCACGGTGGCATGCACGCGCGACACGCGGGAATCATTGAGCGAGAGCGATGCCGTGGCCGCCCGGCCCAGCGAAAGCTTCTCGCCGCGGGGCTCCAGGCGCAGCGTCCGGCCCAGCGCGGACATCTCCAGCACCGCATCCTTGCTCGCCTTGAACATGGACACGCCCATCACGGTGGCGTCCGCGTCGCGATCCACCTGCCAGTCCACGCGGAATACCTCCGTCGCCTCGTTCTTGCCGCGAAGGTACATCGGGCCGAGGCTGCGCAGTTGCGACTGCTGCTGGGGCGGCAAGGCGGCGCGAACCCGTTGGGTGGCGAGGATCTGCTCCGCGCCCGCGAGGTCCGCCAGTCGAGCCGCGCTGTTGACCGCGTCGCCATAGCAGTCGCCGTCGATCTCCACCACTTCGCCGGACTCCACGCCCATCTGCATCTGGATGGGGCTGCCGGTCCCGCCCGCGTAGACGGGCTTGTCCTGCAGGCGCTTCTGGATGGCGACGCAGGATTCGACCGCGTCGCTTTCCTGCGGGAAGACGACGAAAAGGCCGTCGCCGAGCAGCTTCACCACGCGGCCGTTGTGCTGCTCAAAGGTCTTGCTGAGAGCGCCGGTGAGTTGGGTGACGAAGCGCCCCGCCGTCTCGTCGCCGAGCCGCTCGAAGATGCCGGTGCTGCCGCACAGGTCTGCAAATACGACTGTGGCCACGGGTCGATCAGCGCAAGGCGCCGTTGGCTGGATTGAAGGGCATCGCCCGGATTTTATGCATGCACACGATTCGCACAACCTCCACTTGCGGCGCCAAAGAAAAAGGGCCAACAGGCTTAAACCTGCTGGCCCTCGGGATCAATGCGTGGTCGGCGTGGCGGGATTCGAACTCGCGACCCCTTGCACCCCATGCAAGTGCGCTACCAGGCTGCGCTACACGCCGACAAGCCAACGAGTATAACCCAGCGCGCGGACGACTCCGGCAATCAGTGGGTCGCGGACAGCAGGTCGCGGATTTCGAACAGCTCACGGCGAACGAGCAGCAGTTTCTGCGACACGAGGTCGCGCTCTTCGGGTGGCGCGCTGTCCTCGAAATCCTCGAAGGACGAATCTTCGACCTCGATGACTTCCACGCCCTCGAGCATCACCTCGCCGGCGCGGCGCTTGTCGCGCTCGACCTGCACGAGCTCCTGCAGCTTGTTGCGCGCGCCGCTGATGGTGAAGCCCTGGTCGTAGAGCAGGTCGCGGATGCGGCGGATCATGAGCACCTCGTGGTGCTGGTAATAACGCCGGTTGCCCCTGCGCTTCATCGGCCGCAGCTGCGTGAACTCCTGCTCCCAATACCGTAGCACGTGAGGCTTGACGCCACACAGGTCGCTGACTTCGCCGATGGTGAAGTAGCGCTTGGCGGGGATGGCAGGAAGGGCTTTCTCCATGTAAATCAATGCTGTAGGAGAGAAAGCTACAAGGTTACTCTAAGTCGCCCCGCCATGCAAAGGCCATTCGCGGGCCTTTTGCCATGTGTTGTTTCGGCTCATCGGGCGGGCAAGCGCCCCGCAGGCTGCGCCCTACTCGACCGCGATGTCGCCGTTGCCCTGGATCTGTTCCTTGAGCTTGTGGCTGGCGTGGAAGGTGACGACGCGGCGCGCCTGGATCGGGATCGCCTCGCCGGTGCGCGGGTTGCGCCCGGGACGCGGCGCCTTGGTGCGGATTTGGAAATTGCCGAAGCCGGAGATCTTGACGTCCTGGCCATCGACGAGGCTGTCGGAGATCAGGTCGAAGAACGCGTCGATCATGTCCTTGGACTCGCGCTTGTTCAGCCCGATCTGCTCGAACAGGAGTTCGGCGAGTTGCGCCTTGGTCAGCGCGGGTGTCTCCAGGCTTTCGACCGCGAAGTCCATCGCGTCGTCGGAAACGGTTGTCGCAAGCGCGGCCATGATGCTTATCCCCTCAATCGGCCGCCGACGCGGGCGGCAATACGGTCTACCACGGCCTTGACCGCCGCGTCGATTTGCTCGTCGGTCAGTGTGGCTTCGCCACTCGCGAGCGTCAAGCGCACCGCAAGGCTTTTTTCGCCCAGCGCGAGGCCCGGCGTCGCCTGCTTCGGTTTGTAGACGTCGAACAACATGGCGTCGCGCAGCAACCCGCCCGTGTCGGACGAATGAACGGCGTCCATGACGGCGTCGTGCGTCACCGCATCGGCCACGATCACCGCGATATCGCGTTGCGCCGGCTGGAAGCGCGGCACGGGCTGGAAAGCGGGCAGATCGTGCCGCATCACGGCGTCGAGGTCGAGCTCGAACAGCACCGGCGCGTGCGCGAATTCCCACTGCTGGCGCCAGCGCGGGTGCAACTCGCCGACGTGCCCGACCAGGACGCCGTCCTGCCACACCGAAGCGCACCGTCCCGGGTGCAGCGCGGGATGCTGCGCCGGCTTGAATTGCGCGCGCGCAGGCGTCAGCAGCGATTCGACGTCGCCCTTGATGTCGTAGAAGTCGACCCCGGACACCTTGCGGCTCCATTGCAGGCCATCGGCATCGCCGTAGGCCAGTCCGGCCACGCGCATCGGCTGCCGGATCCCGTGCACGGTGGTGTCGGTGGTCTCGACGCCTGCGTCGCGCGTGAAGACGCGGCCCAGTTCGAAGACGCGGACGCGCTCGGCCTTGCGATCGAGATTGAACTTCAGCGCCTGCAGGAGCGAGCCGACCAGCGACGAGCGCATCACGCTCATCTGGCTTGCGATGGGGTTCAGCAGCTTGATCGGCTGGGCATTGCCCGCGAGTTCGCGCTCCCAGCTTTCCTCGACGAAGCTGAAGTTGATTGTCTCCTGGTAGCCCAGGGCGGCCAGCAGGCGACGGACCGCGAACTTGCTGCGCCGGGATTCGGGCGCCAGGCGGGCGGTGATCGGCGCGAGCGGCGGTATGGTGGGCAGGCGTTCGAAACCGATGATGCGCACCACTTCCTCGATCAGGTCTTCCTCGATCGCCATGTCGAAGCGATGCGGGGGCGGTGTCACGGTGAGGACGCCCGCCGAGGAACTGACTTCGAGGCCCAGACGCTCCAGCGCGCCCCGGCACTGCGCTTCGTCCAGCGGCATGCCGATGACCTTCGCCGCGCGCGTGACGCGCAGCTTCACCGGCTTTCGCTCGGGCAGGCTGAGGACCTGGTCGTCCATCGGCCCGGGTTCGCCGCCGCAGATGTCCAGGATCAGGCGGGTGATGTGCTCGATGTGTTCCACCGTGAGGCTCGGGTCGACGCCGCGCTCGAATCGGTGGCCCGCATCGGTGGAGAAGTTGTAGCGGCGCGAGCGGCCCTGGATCGCCTGCGGCCACCAGAACGCGGCCTCGACGTACACGTTGCGCGTCTCGTCGGAGACGGCCGTCGCGTCGCCGCCCATGATGCCGGCGAGCGACTCCACTTCGCGGTCGTCGGCGATGACACCGACCTCGTCGTCGACGGTGACCGTGTTGCCGTTCAGCAGCTTGAGCTGCTCGCCCGGCTTGCCCCAGCGCACGTCGAGCGCGCCGTGGATCCTGTCGAAATCGAAGATGTGCGAAGGGCGGCCGTACTCGAACATCACGTAGTTGGAGATGTCCACGAGTGCCGTGACGCTGCGCTGGCCGCAGCGCGCGAGCCGGTCCACCATCCAGGCGGGTGTCTTCGCCTTCGTGTTCACGTTGCGCACGACGCGCCCGGAGAAACGTCCGCACAGGTCGGGCGCGGAGACCTTGACCTTCAGCTTCGCGCCATTGGCCGCCGGCACCGGAGGAAACGCCGGCGTCTGGAGCGGGGCGCCCGTCAGTGCGGAGAGCTCGCGCGCCACGCCGTACACGCTCAGCGCATGCGCGAGGTTCGGCGTGAGCTTGAGCGTGAACAGCGTGTCGTCCAGGTGCAGCACCTCGCGAACGTCGGCGCCGATGGGCGCATCGGCCGCGAGTTCGAGCAGGCCCGCGTGGTCCTCGCTCAGCTTCAGTTCGCGCGCGGAGCACAGCATGCCCTGGCTTTCCACGCCGCGCAGCTTGCCCAGCTTGATGAGGAAGGGCTGGCCGTCGTCGCCGGGCGGCAGCTCCGCGCCGACGAGGGCGCAGGGCACGCGGATGCCCGCACGCGCGTTCGGTGCGCCGCAGACGATGTTGAGCAACGCGCCCTGCCCCACGTCCACCTGGCACACGCGCAGGCGGTCCGCGCCGGGGTGCTGCACGGCTTCCTTGATCTCGCCCACCACGATCTTGCTGAAAGGCGGCGCGGCGGGGCGCAGGTCCTCGACCTCGAGGCCGCCCATGGTGAGCGTGTCGGCGAGTTGTTGGGTGGTCAGCGGCGGGTTGCAGAACTCGCGCAGCCAGGACTCGGGAAATTGCATGTTGCCTAGACGTGAGGGTTAGCGGAACTGGCGCAGGAAGCGGATGTCGCCGTCGAAGAACAGGCGCAGGTCGTTCACCCCGTAGCGCAGCATCGTGAGGCGATCCGGGCCCATGCCGAAGGCAAAGCCGATGTACTTCTCGGGATCGAGCCCCATGTTGCGCACGACCGTGGGATGGACCTGCCCCGAGCCCGCGACCTCGAGCCATTTCCCGGCGAGCGGGCCGCTCTGGAACTGGATGTCGATCTCGGCGCTCGGCTCGGTGAACGGGAAGAAGCTCGGCCTGAAACGAAGTGCCAGGTCATCGCTCTCGAAAAACGTGCGGCAGAAGTCGGTGAAGACGACCTTCAGGTCCTTGAAACTGACGTTCTCGCCCAGCCACAGGCCTTCGCACTGGTGGAACATGGGCGAGTGCGTGGCGTCGCTGTCGACGCGGTACGTGCGACCGGGGGCGATCACGCGGATCTCGGGCATGGCACCGCCCTGCTTGACTCGCTCCGCGTACTTCTTGATGTGCGCATGCGCGTAGCGCACCTGCATCGGGCTCGTATGCGGGCGCAGGTTGTAGTGAATGCCGTCGTTGCCCTGGATGTCGACGTAGAAGGTGTCCTGCATCGAACGCGCGGGATGGTTCGGCGGATTGTTGAGCGACGTGAAGCTATGCCAGTCGCTCTCGATCTCCGGGCCGTCGGCGACGTCGAAGCCCATGCTCGCGAAGATCAGCTCGATGCGCTCCAGCGTGAGGCTCACGGGGTGCAGGCCCCCGGGTTCCCGCGCGCGGCCGGGCAGGGAGACGTCCAGCGCTTCCGCCTTGAGCTGCGCGTCGAGCTCGGCGTCGGCCAGCGCCTGGCGGCGCTCGTTCAGCGCCGCTTCGATCGCCTGCTTGGCGGCGTTGATCGCGGCGCCGCGCGACTTCTTCTCCTCCACGCTGAGCGCGGCCATGCCCTTCATCAGCTCGGTGATGCGGCCGGACTTGCCGGTGAAGAGCGCCTTGGCGTTCTCGAGGTCGGCAGGGGTCGCGGCCTGTCCGAAGGCCTGGCGCGCGGAGTCGACGATGGAATCCAGATCTGTGGTCATAGAAGCAAAAAAAACAGGGCTAGAGCCTGTGGCCCTAGCCCTGTCTTGGTTGGTGGCACCGGTGCGCCGTGAACTCAAGCAGCCAGCTTGGCCTTGACTTGTTCCACGATGCCCGCAAAAGCAGCCTTGTCGTGCACGGCGATATCGGCGAGGACCTTGCGGTCGATCTCGATGCCGGCCTTGCGGATGCCATTGGCGAACTGGCTGTACGTCAGGCCGCACTCACGGGCTGCCGCGTTGATACGCGCGATCCAGAGCTGGCGGAAGACGCGCTTCTTGGTGCGGCGATCACGGTAGGCATATTGCCCGGCCTTCATCACCGCTTCTTTGGCGATCCGGAATACGTTGCCGCGGCGGCCGCGGAAGCCCTTGGCGAGGGCGAGAACTTTTTTGTGGCGGGCGCGAGCCGTGACACCACGTTTGACGCGAGGCATGTGTTTTCTCCTTGTTCGTCTGGGTGTTACAGGCCGGCGAACGGCAGCATCTGCGCCATGTGACCCATATTGGTCTCATGGACGGCCGTCGGGCCGCGCAGGTGGCGCTTGTTCTTGGTGGACTTTTTCGTCAGGATGTGACGCTTGAAAGCCTGGCCGCGCTTGACGGTTCCACCGGGACGAACGCGGAAGCGCTTTTTCGCCCCGCTCTTGGTCTTCATCTTGGGCATTTGCATGCTCCTTTTACTTTGTGCTCGTGAGGCGTCGCGGAGACTGATCCGCGCCTTGTAGGCCCCGAGACACTTGTTTGGAAAGCCCGTTTCCGGGCTCTCCGCTCAATACCCCCGAAGGGGCGTTGATCCACTCCCGAAGGAGTTCGATTCTTAAGCCGAAGCGCCCTGCGGTGCTTCGGCGGCGGGTTTCACCGCCACTTTCTTCTTGCCCGGCGCGATCATCATGATCATCTGCCGGCCTTCCAGGCGCGGGAACTGCTCCACGATGATCAGGTCGGCGAGCTCGTCGCGGATCTTGTTCAACAGGGCCATTCCCAATTCCTGGTGCGTGATCTCACGGCCGCGGAACCGCAGCGTGATCTTGCACTTGTCGCCTTCGGCCAGGAAGCGCCGGATATTGCGCATCTTGATGTTGTAGTCACCGTCGTCGGTGCCCGGCCGGAATTTGACTTCCTTGATTTCGATGACCGTCTGCTTGGCTTTCGCTTCCGCCGCCTTCTTCTGCTCCTGGTACTTGAACTTGCCGTAGTCCATCAAGCGGCAAACCGGGGGGTTCGCCGTGGCGGCAATTTCGACCAGGTCCACATCCAGCTCCCCTGCCATGCGCAGGGCTTCCGCCAGGCTGACGATGCCCAGGGGTTCGTTCTCGGGGCCGGAGAGGCGTACTTCCGGGGCCATGATTTCCCGGTTCAGGCGGTGTTTGCGTTCCTCGCGGTGGCGACGGTCGCGAAATTCAGTAGCGATGGTTCAAATCCTTCAAATCGATGCTATCCAATTGATAGCGAAACTGCCTTGGTACGCGCCGGCAAGCGGTGAACTCAGGGTGAACTCATTGCTTGTTTCGGATGTCCTGGGCGATTCTTTCGGAAAATTCGGCCAAGGTCATCACGCCGAGGTCCTGGTTGCCCCGGGCGCGCACCGCGACAGAGCCGGCTGCCCGCTCCTTGTCACCCACGACGAGGATATAGGGAAGCTTCTGCAACGCGTGCTCCCGTATTTTATACGTAATTTTCTCGTTGCGCAGGTCCTGCTCAACCCTAAGCCCTTGATTTTGCAGCGTTTTGACCACTTCCCGGGCGTAGTCGGCCTGCGAGTCCGTGATATTGAGCACGGCCACCTGGACGGGTGCCAGCCAGGCGGGCAACGCGCCCGCGTGGTGCTCGATGAGCATGCCGATGAATCGCTCCAGGCTGCCGACGATGGCGCGGTGCAGCATGACGGGGTGCGCCCGGCCGCTCGTTTCCGTCACGTACTCCCCGCCCAGGCGCTCGGCCGTGTTGAAGTCCACCTGCATCGTCCCGCACTGCCACTGGCGGCCCAGCGCGTCCTTGAGCGTGTATTCGATCTTCGGGCCGTAGAAGGCCCCGTCGCCCGGCGACACGACGAAGTCCACGCCGGAGCGCCGCAGCGCTTCCATGACCGCATGCTCGGCCTTGTCCCACAGCTCATCGGAGCCGACGCGGTTTTCGGGCCGCGTGGCGACCTTGTAGAGGATGTCGTTGAAGCCGAAATCCTTGTAGACCGCCTGCAGCTGGGCCGTGTAGTTGACGCACTCCTCCAGGATCTGGTCTTCCGTGCAGAAGATGTGACCGTCGTCCTGCGTGAAGCCGCGCACCCGCATGATCCCGTGCAGCGCGCCGGACGGCTCGTTGCGGTGGCACTGGCCGAATTCCCCGAAGCGCACCGGCAGGTCCCGGTAGCTCTTGATGCCGTGCTTGAAGATCAGCACGTGGCCCGGGCAGTTCATCGGCTTGAGCGCGTATTCGCGCTTTTCGCTCTCCGTCGTGAACATGTTCTCGCGGTAGTTCTGCCAGTGCCCCGTCTTCTCCCACAGGCTCTTGTCCAGGATCTGCGGGCCCTTGACCTCCTGGTAGCCCGTGCTGCGGTAGACCTGCCGCATGTACTGCTCGACGGCCTGCCAAATCGCCCAACCCTTGGGGTGCCAGAACACGACACCCGGCGCGACGTCGTCGATGTGGAACAGGTCGAGCTCGCGGCCGAGCTTGCGGTGGTCGCGCTTCTCGGCTTCCTCGAGCATCGTGAGGTACTGCTGCAGTTCGTCCTTGCTGGCCCACGCCGTACCGTAGATGCGCTGCAGCATCTCGTTGCGATGGTCGCCGCGCCAGTAGGCGCCGGCCACCTTCATGAGCTTGAAGAACTTGAGCTTGCCCGTGCTCGGCACGTGCGGGCCGCGGCACAGGTCCTCGAAGGCGCCTTCTCGGTACAGCGACACGTCCTCGCCCTGCGGGATGCTGCCGATGATCTCGGCCTTGTAATGCTCGCCCATGCTCTTGAAATGCGCGACGGCTTCGTCGCGCGGCAGCACGCGCCGCGTCACCGGCTCGTCCTTCGCGGCGAGTTCGCCCATGCGCTTTTCGATCGCGACGAGGTCTTCGGGCGTGAACGGGCGCTTGTACGAGAAGTCGTAGAAAAAGCCGTTGTCGATCACCGGGCCGATGGTCACCTGCGCCTCCGGGAACAGCTCCTTCACCGCGTAGGCGAGCAGGTGGGCCGTCGAGTGGCGGATCACGTCCAGGCCCTCGGGGTCCTTGGCCGTGACGATGGAGACGGCGCTGTCCTTGGCGATCGTGAAGCTGGTGTCGACGACCTTGCCGTCGACCTTGCCGGCGAGCGCGGCCTTGGCGAGGCCGGCGCCGATGGAAGCGGCGACCTCGGCGACCGTGACCGGGCCGGGATATTCGCGTTTGGAACCGTCGGGAAGCGTGACTTGGATCATGGTGATGTGGAAATCGGGAAACAAAAAAGCGCGGTCGTGAGCCGCGCTTGATTGGGATGCTTCGAAGAGCTCAGTGCACGCGACTACGCGACCATCAAAGGGTCGTGGAACCTTCCAGGGTAGTTCGCGGTGTCATAACCAGGGTGCCTTTCTCGCTCTTGCTGCCATTGACGCAATGGATGCGCCGATTCTAACCCGCGGTGACGAAACCCGTGCCGCCGCAGCGCGTACAGGGGGTGATCACCGTCTGCTTCTCGACCTCGAAATTCTCGTTGATGTTCTCGCTGTCGATGCGCAGCTCGCCCGTCCCGCCGCAATCCGGGCACTTGGCCTGGCTGAGCTTGGAGGCGTCGAACACGCCCGTCTTCTCGTTGTCTGCGCTCATGGGGCCCGCCCGTCTCCTGTGGATGTGTGCGTACTCTAGCGGCCAGCCCCAACGGCGGCAAGCGGGCCGCACCCAAGAGAAACGGCCCCGAAGGGCCGTTTCTCACAGATTCGCCACAGGCGTTACCCGTGCTTCTGGTCGTCGAAGAACTGCTCGTCTTCCGTCGACCCCTTCAGGGCGGCCGTAGAGGCGTTGGCCTCGATCGTCGTGGTCACGGCGTCGAAGTAGCCCGTGCCCACCTCGCGCTGGTGCTTCACGGCCGTGAAGCCGCGCTCCGCCGCGGCGAATTCCTTCTGCTGCAGCTCGACGAATGCCGTCATGTTGTTGCGCGCATAGCCGTAGGCAAGCTCGAACATCGAGTGGTTCAGGCTGTGGAAGCCGGCCAGCGTGATGAACTGGAACTTGTAGCCCATCGCGCCCAGCTCCTTCTGGAACTTGGCGATCGTCGCGTCGTCCAGGTTCTTCTTCCAGTTGAAGGACGGCGAGCAGTTGTAGGCGAGCAGCTTGCCGGGGAACTTGGCGTGGATCGCGTCGGCGAAGTCCTTGGCGAACTTCAGGTCGGGCGTGCCGGTCTCGCACCAGATCAGGTCGGCGTACTCGGCGTAGGCCAGGCCGCGGCTGATGGCCTGCGCCAGGCCCTTCTTCGTGCGGTAGAAGCCTTCGACCGTGCGCTCGCCCGTGAGGAACGGCTTGTCGTTGTCGTCCACGTCGCCAGTAACCAGGTCGGCGGCTTCCGCGTCGGTGCGGGCCAGCAGGATCGTGGGCGTGCCCATCACGTCGGCGGCCAGGCGCGCGGCGATGAGCTTCGCATTGGCTTCGCGCGTGGGGACGAGCACCTTGCCGCCCATGTGGCCGCACTTCTTCACGGAAGCGAGCTGGTCCTCGAAGTGGACGCCGGCCGCGCCCGCTTCGATCATGGCCTTCATCAGCTCGAACGCGTTCAGCACGCCGCCGAAACCTGCTTCCGCATCGGCCACGATGGGCGCAAAGTAATCGATGTAGCCCTCGTCGCCCGGGCCCTTGCCCTCGCTCCACTGGATCTGGTCGGCGCGGGCGAAGGTGGCGTTGATCTTCTTCACGACCTTCGGCACCGAGTCCACCGAGTACAGCGACTGGTCGGGGTACATCTCGCCGTTGCTGTTGGCGTCGCCCGCCACCTGCCAGCCCGACAGGTAGATGCCCTTCAGGCCGGCCTTCACCTGCTGCATCGCCTGGTTGCCCGTGAGCGCACCCAGCGTGTTGACGAAGGGTTCGGTGTTGATGAGGCTCCAGAGCTTTTCCGCGCCGCGCTTGGCGAGCGTGTGCTCGATCTGCAGGGAGCCGCGCAGCTTGACCACGTCGGCGGCGCTGTAGCCGCGCTTGATGCCCTTCCAGCGGGGGTTCTCGGCCCAGTCCTTTTCGAGTTGGGCGATCTGCTGTTCGCGGGTCAGGTGGGTCCAGGATGTCATGTTCACTCCAGAAGGTTGATGGAAAACCGGTGCGGCGACGGTGCCATGCAAGCCCGATGCCGATGGATGAACTGTAAGTCTTCTACAAGAGTTTGTGAGCGTCTTGTGTCTTATACAAGACTAAATTTAATTTCCTTATAAATCAAATAGTTATCACGCCAATTCCTCCATGTGAAAAATCATTTCTTGTATTGAGAAAAAATGGCGCGGCGCAGCATGACGTCTTTTCACAATGCAGAAAGAGATTCACGCTGGGTGAAAAAGGATCCAGTCGCCGTGCCCGATCAGCCGCTTGCCCCGCACCCTTTCGGGATTGATCTCGTACACGAGGCACTGAAATGGCCGTCCCTCCACCTCGATCTCCAGCTCGCGCTTGAAGTACTCGCTGTCCGCGCCCGGCACGATCGCCTCGATCCCGTCGAGCACGGCCTCGAGCGCGGGCGAAATCGCGTAGACCTCGCCTACCACCGTCACCGCCTCGTCGCCGCCCAGCGTGAGGCCCGGGTACCAGTCGATGTGGTACAGGCGTCCCTTCACCTCTCCCATGCCCACGTAGCGCGGCGGCGGGTGCAGGCGGTTGATGTCGTTGCTGCCGCCGCGGCGCAGCGTGCCGTAGACGAAGACGTGGCGATCGCTGGGTTCGGGCATGATCCGTGGCGTCTTGAAAAATCGCCATTCTGAATGAGCGCAGCCCACCGGCGCATCGCCGCCTACGCCTGCCTCGCGCTGAGCATGTCGCTCGTCGGCAGCTACGTCGCCCTGTCCAAGCCGCTCGTCGCGGCGATCCCGGTCTTCCTGCTCGCGTGGATGCGCTTCGGCATCGGCGGCCTCGCGATGCTGCCCTGGCTGCGCAAGCCCGCGGGCGAGGCGCCGATGTCCGCGGCCACGCGCCGCCTCGTCTTCCTCGAGTCCTTCCTCGGCAACTTCCTCTTCTCGATCTGCATGCTGTTCGGCGTGAGCATGACGAGCGCCGTGTCGGCCGGCGTGATCATGGCCGCCATCCCCGCATTCGTCGCCCTGCTGAGCTGGGCGTTCCTGCGCGAACGCATCGCGGCGCGAACCTGGGCGGCGATCGCCTGCGCGGCGGCGGGCATCGCGCTGCTCGCCTTTGCGGGCCCTCCAGCGCATTCCCCCGGCGCGACGCCGGGCGCGCGCGCCCACGCGTGGCTGGGCAACCTCCTCGTGCTCGGCGCGGTGCTGTGCGAGGCCGCGTACGCCGTGATCGGCAAGAAGCTGACCGGCGTGCTGGGTCCCAAACGCATCTCCTCGCTGATCAACCTGTGGGGCTTCGCGCTCGTGACGCCGCTGGGCGCCTGGACTGCGCTGCATTTCGATTTTTCCTCGGTGGCGCCCGGCACCTGGCTGCTCCTTCTCTTCTATTCGCTCGCGGCGAGTGTGTGGACGGTGTGGCTCTGGATGACGGGCCTGCAGTCCGTTCCGGCCGCGCAGGCCGGTGTGTTCACGGTGATGCTGCCCGTCTCCGCGGCCCTCGTGGGCGTGCTCGCGCTCGGCGAGCAACTCAGCGGCGTGCAGCTGCTCGCGTTCGCCTTCGCACTGGCCGGCGTGGTGCTCGCGACGCTCGGAAACGAGCGTGCGATGTGACGCTCCAGAGGAGAAATCCCGTGTGGCGGCGCGGTGTTGATGCTGTTTTCTCTCGCGATGCGCGAAGCGCGCGAGGCACGCGGCCCTCGCGAAACATGCGCCGCCAGAGGGAAAACGGCCTCGAATCGCGAGTGAAAAAAACGACACGCCCCAATGAAAAAAGCGATTTTTCGCTTGGAAACGCGTTTTTTCTCCAGTAGCATCCGCAGTGCCAGAGGGAGTGCAAGCTCCCGGTGGTGATCACTCAACTTCTAGAAGGAAAATCAATCATGGCAACTGCAAAGAAAGCTGCGAAGAAGGCGCCCGCCAAGAAGGCCGCCCCCGCAAAGAAAGCTGCTGCAAAGAAGGCTCCGGCCAAGAAGGCAGCACCGGCGAAGAAGGCTGCTGCGAAGAAGGCGGCACCGGCGAAGAAGGCCGCTCCGGCCAAGAAGGCGGCTGCGAAGAAGGCTCCGGCCAAGAAGCGCACCCCGAACGCCGCGTTCATGAAGGCACTCACGCCCAGCCCGCAACTCGCGGCCGTGGTCGGCTCGGCTCCCCTGCCGCGCACCGAGGTCGTCAGCAAGCTGTGGGCCTACATCAAGAAGAACAAGCTGCAGGACTCGATGAACAAGCGCATGGTCAACGCCGACGCCAAGCTGAAGGAAATCTTCGGCAAGGCCCAGGTCTCCATGTTCGAGATGGCGGGCCTCATCGGCAAGCACGTCAAGTAAGGCGCGCTTCCCGTACGTGTCGCGCAATTGCGCGATACTCCAAAGGCCGGTACCCACCGGCCTTTTTCATTTCCGCCGGTTACCGCCGGCACAGCACACGGGACCCTCATCCATGGATTCCATCGAGACACTCGCCAGGCGAGCCGCCCCCGCCGCCGACTTCTGGTCGGCCCGCGCCCTCACCGAACAGACCGAGCGCATCGGCGTGCGCGACGACGTGCCCGAGCCGCCCTCGCGGCGCCGCGACGCGGGCGTCATGGTGAGCGTGATCAAGCAGGGCGGCCTCGGCTACGCGGCCACCAGCGACCTCTCGGAGTCCGGCCTGAGGCGTGCCTTCGGTCGCGCCGCGGAGCTCGCGCAGGCCAGCGCCGCTCGAAGCGTCTTCGACTACCGCCAGGTCGCCATGCCGAAGCCCCGCGGCAGCTACCGCTCCCCCAACGAACGGCCGGCCGCGGCGGTCTCGCTGCGCGAGAAGTTCGACATGGTCCAGGGCGTGTGCGCCAGCGCGAAGATCGGCCCCGACATCGTCGACCGCTCGGCCTCGATCTGGACCACGCACACGCGCCAGGTGCTCGTCACTGCCGATGGCGGCCTGCTGGAGCAGGAGTGGGACTTCATGGTGCCCGGCATCGAAGTCGTGGCCTCGGCCAACGGCGACACGCAGACGCGCTCCGCGGCGGGCCAGTACAACGGGTTCTGCCAGCAAGGCGGCCTCGAAGTGCTGGACCGTTCGGGCTTCGCGCAGGATGGCGTGCGCGTGGCCCGGGAGGCCGTTGAACTCGTGCATGCGCCCAACTGCCCCACCGGCGAGATGGACGTGCTGCTCATGCCCGACCAGATGATGCTGCAGATCCACGAGAGCATCGGCCATCCGCTCGAGCTCGACCGCATCCTGGGCGACGAGCGCAACTACGCCGGGACGAGCTTCGTGACGATGGACATGTTCGGCAGCTACCAGTACGGCAGCGAGCTCCTCAACGTGAGCTTCGCGCCCGACGTGACCGAGCAGTTCGCCACTTTCGGCTGGGACGACGACGGCGCGGCGGCCGAGCGCCAGTGG
This sequence comes from Caenimonas aquaedulcis, assembly GCF_015831345.1. Classification (NCBI taxonomy): domain Bacteria; kingdom Pseudomonadati; phylum Pseudomonadota; class Betaproteobacteria; order Burkholderiales; family Comamonadaceae; genus Caenimonas; species Caenimonas aquaedulcis. Next base: position 931,487 of record NZ_JADWYS010000001.1, read on the forward strand.
ATCATCCGCAGCGGGCTGCTCGTGCGCCCGCTGGGCGGCACCGTGTCGCAGGCCCGCGCCCGCGCGCTCGGGCTGGATCTGGGCGGCGTCTCCACGACCCGAGCCTGCAGCTGGAACCGCGCCCCGATCGACCGCATGAGCAACCTCAACATCGAGCCGGGCCACTCCACACTCGAAGCGATGATCGCGAGCATCGACCACGGCATCCTGATGCGCACCAACTCGTCGTGGAGCATCGACGACTCTCGCAACAAGTTCCAGTTCGGCTGCGAATACGGCCGGATGATCCGCGGCGGCAAGCTCGCGGAAGTGGTGAAGCGCCCCAACTACCGCGGCATCTCCGCCGGTTTCTGGCGCTCGCTCGCGATGGTGGGCGACGCCGGCACCTTCGAGGTGATGGGCACGCCCTACTGCGGCAAGGGCGAACCGAACCAGGTCGTGCGCGTCGGCCACGCGGCGCCGGCGTGCAAGTTCACCAACGTCTCGGTGTTCGGGGGTGCGGCATGAAGCGCGCGTACTTCGAGCAACTCGCCGGCGCGGTCTGCACCGTGATCCCCGGCGTCGAGGGCACCAGCCTGTACCTCGCGGCGGAAGAATCCGACTTCATCCGCTTCAACCACGCGCAGGTTCGCCAGGCCACGCACGTGGAGCAAAGCAGCGCGAGCGTGTCGGTGGCCGCCGGCCAGCGCCGCGCGACCGGCACGGTGCCGCTCAGCGGCGACGCCGCGGCGGATATCGCGGCCCTGGTGGCGGAGCGCGATGCCCTCGTCGCGCAACTGGCCCTGGTCCCCGAGGACAAATACCTGCTGCTGCCCGAGGTGATCGCCTCCACCGAACGCGAATCGCAGGCGCGCCTGCCTTCGGCCGCCCAGGTGATCGAGGCCGTCGCCACGCATGGCGCGGGCGCCGACGTCGTGGGCTTCTATGCCGGCGGCCCGATGATCCGAGCCTATGCCGACAGCCGGGGCCAGCGCAACTGGCACAGCGTCGCGAGCTTCCACTTCGAGTGGTGCGTTTACCGCGCGGGGGACAAGGCGGTGAAGGCCTCCTATGCGGGCACAGACTGGAGCGACGCCGAGTTCGGAGCGCGCATGGCGCGGGCCCGCGCGCAGTCGGAACTCCTCGAGCTCCCCCGCAAGACGCTGACCCCCGGCGACTACCGCGTGTACTTCACGCCGGTCGCCGTGGCGGAACTGCTCTCCACGCTGAGCTGGGGCGGCTTCGGCCTCAAGGCCCTGAAGACCGGCGTGAGCACGCTCCTGCACCTGCACAAGGGCGACGTGAAGCTCGCGCCGTCGGTCCGGCTCGTCGAGGCCACGCGCGACGGCATCGCGCCACGGTTCCAGGACGATGGCTTCGTCAAGCCCGACGCGGTGGCACTGGTGGAAGGCGGCCGCAGTGCCGGCACCCTCGCCTCGCCGCGCACCGCGCGCGAGTACGGTGTGGCCGCCAACGGCGCCGGCGGGGGCGAAGCGCCCGAATCGCTGCTGCTGGCGGGCGGCGACCTGCCCTCCTCCGAAGTGCTCGCCGCGCTGGGTACCGGTGTCTACGTGAGCAACCTGCATTACCTCAACTACAGCGACCGCATCGCTTGCCGCATGACGGGCATGACGCGCTTCGCGTGCTTCTGGGTGGAGGACGGCAAGCTCGTCGCGCCGATCTCGGTGATGCGCTTCGACGACTCCTTCCTGCGCATGTTCGGCGCCGGGCTGGTCGCGCTCACGCGCGAAACCGAGCTCGTGCCCGACAGCGGCACCTACGGCAGCCGCCAGCTCAGCAGCGTGACGGCGCCCGGCGCGATCGTCGAGGGTTTCCGCTTCACCCTGTAGCGCCTGCGTCCCGCTTGCGCTTCAAAGCGCCTTCGGTGATGGCGGAGAGCGAGCCGCGCGTGGTGATGACTTCCGGGTCGAGCATCACCTCGATGAGGGTGCCCTGCTTTCGTTCCAGCGCGGCCACGAGTTCGGCTTCGAACTCCTCCGTGCGCGTGATGCGCACACCTGCATAGCCGTACGCGCGGGCGAGGCCCGCGAAGTCCGGGTTGGCGAGCTCGGTCCCCGCGACGCGCTGCGGGTATTCGCGCTCCTGGTGCATGCGGATCGTGCCGAACATGCCGTTGTTCAGCAGCACGATGATGCTTTTCGCGCCGTACTGCGCGGCCGTCGCGAGTTCCTGCCCGTTCATGAGGAAGTCCCCGTCGCCGGCCATCGTGAGCGCGACGCGGCCCGTCACGATGTTCGCCGCGATCCCCGCGGGCACCCCATAACCCATGGAGCCCACGGTCGGCGCGAGCTGCGTCTTGTGGCCCTTCACGAGCCCGTGGTGCTTGAAGAAGCGGTGGACCCAACTCGCGAAGTTGCCCGCGCCGTTGGTCATGACGGCGTCTTCCGGCAGGTGCCTGGCCAGCAGGCCGACGATCGCCGGCATGTCGATGTTGCCCGGCAGCTTCTGCGGCACCAGGTTGCCCTCGTAGTCCGCGTGCGCCGCCTCCGTCCAGGCCGCCCAGGGCAGCTCCGGCGGCGCCGTGAGCACTTCCAGCGAGCGCGCCGCCGCGTTCATCGTCGCGTTGATCGCGAGGTCCGCCTGGTAGACCCGGTTCAACTCCTCCGCGCTCGCGTGGATGTGGATCAATTTCTGCGCGGCTTTCGGCGGCGTGAGCAGCGTGTAGCCACCGGTCGTCATCTCGCCCAGGCGCGGGCCGATCGCCAGGATCAGGTCGCTCTCCTTGATGCGCGCCGCGAGTTTCGGGTTGAGGCCGATGCCGACGTCGCCCGCGTATTGCGGGTGGTGGTTGTCGAAGGTGTCCTGGAAACGGAAGGCGTTGCCCACCGGCAGCTTCCAGTTCTCGGCGAAGCGCTGCAGGGCCTGAGCGGCCTGCGGTGTCCAGCCGCCGCCGCCCGCGATCACGAAGGGCTTCTTCGACTGCAGGAGCATCTCGCGCACCTCGCGCAGCGAACCCGGGTCGCTCCAGGCCTGCACCGCTTCCACGCGCGGCAGCGGACGCGCCTTGGTGTCCTTGACGAGCATGTCCTCCGGCAGCACCAGCACCACGGGCCCGGGCCGTCCGTTCATCGCCGTGGCGAAGGCGCGGGACACGTATTCGGGAATGCGCTCCGGGTCGTCGATCCGCTCCACGCGCTTGGCCATGCCCTTGGTGCTCGGCCCGAAGAAGTTCATGTAGTCGACTTCCTGGAACGCCTCGCGGTCGCGCTGGTCGCTCGCGACGTCGCCGACGAAGAGCACCATCGGCGTGGAATCCTGGAACGCGGTGTGCACGCCGATCGAGGCATTCGTCGCGCCGGGGCCGCGCGTCACGAAGCACACGCCGGGGCGGCCGGTCAGCTTGCCATGCGCCTCGGCCATGTACGCGGCGCCGCCCTCCTGGCGGTTGATGATGAAGCGGATCCGGTCCCGATAGGCATGGAAGCCGTCGAGCACCGCGAGGTAGCTCTCGCCCGGCACGCCGAACACATGGGTGGCGCCCTGGGCGACGAGGCATTCCACGATGAGGTGACCGGCGATCTGTGTCATGGCTTCTTGACTCGATTAACGATTTGGTGAATTATCAGCGGATGCCCCGCGCCCCTGCCCCGCCCCCGGAAGAGAAACTGCGCGACGCCGACCGCTCCCAGGCCGTCATCTTAGCCGCCGCACGCGACGAATTCGCCGAGAGCGGGCTCGGCGGCGCGCGCATGGACCGCATCGCGGAACGCGCGGGCCTGAACAAGCGCCTGATCTACTACTACTTCGAGGACAAGGAGAAGCTGTTCCAGGCCGTGCTCGAGCAGACCTACCTTCACATCCGCGAGGAGGAGCGCAAGCTGAACCTGCTCGCGCTGGCGCCGGCGGACGCGGTACGGCGCCTGATCGAGTTCACCTGGCAGTACTACCTGGACCACCCCGAATTCCTCACGCTGCTCAACAGCGCGAACCTGCATCGCGCGCGGCATCTCGAAGGCTCGGACCGCGTGCGCGAGATGAATTCGCCGCTCATCGCGACACTCGGCGAAATCCTGGAGCGGGGCCGCAAGGACGGAAGCTTTCGCGGCGGCATCGACCCGGTGCAGCTCTACGTCTCGATCGCGGGCCTGTCGTACTTCTACCTGTCCAACAGCCACACCCTCTCGGCGATCTTCGGCCGCGACCTGCTCGCGCCGAAAGCCCGCAGCGAGAGGCTGTCGCACATGGTGGAGCTGGTGCTGGGGTATGTGCTGCGCTGAATGTGGCGCCAAAACCAACTGGCCGGACGCAGAATTCACAGAGGTTACGCAGAAAAAAGACAAGAAAAATTCAAATGCATTCTTGGCTTTTTCTGGGCTTCTTCTGCGTAACCTCTGCGAATTCTGCGTCCGGCCAAGTCCTTGATTGACAACGCACTCCCTTTTCGGAACAATTCACCATCTAGTGAATCAAGGGTTTGCCATGGCAACGCAACGTCTCGGAATCATCATGCACGGCGTCACCGGGCGCATGGGCATGAACCAGCACCTGATCCGCTCGATCGTCGCGATTCGCGCGCAGGGCGGCGTGCCGCTCGCCAACGGCGACAGGGCGATGCCCGACCCGATCCTCATCGGCCGCAATGCGGACAAGATCGCGGCACTCGCGAAGGCCCATGGCATCGAGCGCTGGGGCACCGACCTCGACAAGGCGCTCGCCAACAAGGACGACACCATCTTCTTCGACGCGGGCACCACGCAGATGCGCCCCGCCCTGCTGGCCAAGGCGATCCGCGCCGGCAAGCACGTGTACTGCGAGAAGCCCATCGCGACCAACCTGAACGAAGCCGTCGAAGTGGCACGCCTCGCGCAGGAGGCCGGCGTGAAGAACGGTGCGGTCCAGGACAAGCTCTTCCTGCCCGGCTTGCGCAAGCTCGACATGCTGCGCCGCGCGGACTTCTTCGGACGCATGCTCTCGGTGCGGCTCGAATTCGGCTACTGGGTGTTCGAAGGCGACCTGCAGCCGATCCAGCGCCCGAGCTGGAACTACCGCAAGGAAGAAGGCGGCGGGATGATCCTGGACATGATGTGCCACTGGCGCTACGTGCTCGACAACCTCTTCGGCCAGGTGAAGTCCATCTCGTGCCTCGGGGCGACGCACATTCCGCAGCGCTGGGATGAGGCAGGCAAGCCTTACGCGGCGACGGCCGATGACGCCGCCTACGCCATGGCCGAACTGGTCGGGCACCACGGCGAGCCGGTGATCGCGCAGATGAACATGTCCTGGGCCACGCGCGTGCGCCGCGACGACCTCGTCACCTTCCACGTGGACGGCACGCACGGCTCGGCTGTCGCAGGCTTGCAGGAGTGCCGCGCGCAAAGCCGCGTGACGACGCCCCGCCCGGTTTGGAATCCGGACGTCAAGCAGACGATGAACTTCTTCGACCAGTGGCAGGAAGTGCCCGACTCGCAGGTCTACGACAACGGCTTCAAGATCCAGTGGGAACACTTCATCCGTCACGTGGTGGAGAACGAGCCCTATCGCTGGACGCTGGCCGAAGGCGCCAAGGGCGTGCAGCTCGTGGAGGCGGCGCTGCAAAGCTGGCAGGAACGCCGCTGGATCGACGTGCCCGCGCTCGCGGTCTGAGGACGCCATGGCGCTCACGCTCACCCTGCCCAAGTCGGACGGCACGCTCTCAACCTACGCCCTGCGCGGCACCGAGCCCGTCAAGCCCGCGCGCGGCGTGCGCTTCGATCGCATCGCGTACTCCGCCGCGCACGTGGTGGCCGATCCGCTGGCCGCGATCGACCCCTGGTTGCAATGCGCGATCGACTGGGATGCCACGATCGCCTACCGGCAGCGCTTGTGGTCGCTCGGGCTCGGCGTCGCCGAGGCGATGGACACGGCACAGCGCGGCATGGGCCTGGACTGGCCCACGTCCCTGGAGTTGATCCGCCGCTCGCTCGACGCCGCGAAGGATTCTCCGGGCGCACGGGTCGCATCCGGCTGCGGCACCGACCATCTCGCGCTCGACGCCGTGAAGACCGTCGATGAAGTCATTGCCGGCTACGAAGAGCAGATGGCAGCCATCGAAAAGCTCGGCGGCACGCTGATCGTGATGGCGAGCCGCGCACTGGCCCGCGTCGCGAAGAACCCGGCGGACTACGAGAGGGTCTACGACCGCATCCTCTCGCAGGCGAAGCAGCCCGTCATCCTGCACTGGCTGGGCGACATGTTCGATCCCGCGCTCGCCGGGTACTGGGGGAGCGCCGATGTCGATGCCGCGATGGACACGGCCCTGGGCATCATCGCCGCGCACCCGTCGAAGGTCGACGGCATCAAGATCTCGCTGCTGGACAAGGACAAGGAGATCGCGATGCGCCGCCGCCTGCCGACGGGCGTGCGCATGTACACGGGTGACGATTTCAACTACGCCGAGCTGATCGCGGGCGACGGCGCCGGCACCGAACCCACGCACGGCAAGAGCGATGCGCTGCTCGGCATCTTCGACGCCATCGCGCCGGCGGCGAGCGCGGCGCTCGGCGCGCTGGCGCAAGGCAAGGTCGAAGAATTCCACGCGATCCTCGGGCCCACCGTGCCGCTCTCGCGCCACATCTTCGCGGCGCCTACGCGCTTCTACAAGACAGGCGTGGTGTTCATGGCATGGCTGAACGGGCACCAAAGCCACTTCACCATGGTCGGCGGGCAACAAAGCACGCGCTCCCTGCAGCACCTCGTGCAGCTCTTCCGGCTCGCGGATGCGGCGAACCTGCTGGAGCAGCCGGAGCTCGCTGCGCGGCGAATGAAAACCCTCCTCGCGATGCACGGCGTCGAAGCCTGATGCGGGACTTTTCGGGCGACCACCGCTGGCTGTCGATCAACACGGCCACCGTGCGCAAGAGCCGCGGCACGGACCTGCCCCTGCCGGACATCATCGAGGCGTGCGTGCGACGCGGCATCCGCGCCATCTCACCGTGGCGCGACCAGGTCGCGGCGGCAGGCCTCGCCGAAGTGTCGAAGCTGGTGAAGACGCACGGCCTGGAACTCTCCGGCTACTGCCGTGGCGGCATGTTCCCCGCGGCCGACCCGGCGGGCCTGCGTGCGGCCGACGACGACAACCGCCGTGCGGTCGACGAGGCGAAGGAATTGAATGCGGCGTGCCTGGTGCTCGTGGTGGGCGGCCTGCCGGGTGCGCTGGCCGGCAAGGCGGCCCACAAGGACATCGCGCTCTCGCGCACGCAGGTGCACGACGGGATCGCGCGGCTCCTGGAGTACGCGCGCGCCGCCGGCATGCCGCTCGCGATCGAGCCGCTGCACCCGATGTACGCGGCCGACCGGGCGTGCATCAACACGATGGAGCAGGCGCTGGACGTCTGCGATGCGCTCGACCCGCCGCGCACCGGCGCACTGGGCGTCGCGGTGGACGTGTATCACGTGTGGTGGGACCCGAAGCTGCAGGCGCAGATCGCGCGGGCGGGCAGGGAGCGCCTCCTGGCGCTGCACGTCTGCGACTGGCTCACGCCCACGACCGACCTGCTGAACGACCGCGGGATGATGGGCGACGGCGTCATCGACATCCCGCGCATCCGCGGCTGGATGGAGGCGCAGGGCTTCGCCGGCTACAGCGAAGTCGAGATCTTCTCCACCGGCAACTGGTGGCTGCGAGACCAAGGCGAGGTGCTGGACACCTGCATCCAGCGTCACCGCACCGCGGTCTGAGCGGCGGTCAGCCCGCCGAGGAATGCACCTGCAGGCCGGGCCGCACGCCATTGGCGGCCGGACGCAAAGCGGTGCTGCCGGAATCGATCTCGCCGGAGAGCTGGCCGCCCTCCTCGATCACGATCTTGCCGTAGCGAACCTTGCCGGTGACCTTGCCGGTCGAATAGATCACCAGCTTCTGGCGCACGGTGAGGTTGCCGTCGAACTGGCCGCGAATTTCCGCGATGTCGATGTCGGCCGAGCCCGTGAACGAGCCGCGCTCCGAAATCTGGATGACGCGAGAATCCATCGTCGCCTCCACCGAGCCTTCGACGACCAGCGTGTCGCAGTCCGTGATCTCCACGCCCTTCAGCTTGATGTTCGGGCCGACGGTGAGCTTGCTCTCGCCTTCCTTGGCGGGGGCGGAATTGGCTGCAGGCGCGGTGGGCGCGGTCGTCGCAGTTGCCGGCGTGATGCCTGCCGCGGCGGCGGCGTTCGGGTTGGCGTTGCGCTGGCTGTAGGCGTCGGGTTCACGCTTGTTGAAGAACGGGGACTGCATGGCCATGTGGTTTCCTCTGGGTGGCGTTGTAAGAGTTGCCGATGCTACGGACGAGCCTCATTACATGTTCACGGCGCGGCGCAAGTTCGGTAACCAAGTTCGTTGCCCGCGCAAGACGCGGGCGCCGCCCGCGCGCGACTTTTTTCGCGGCAAACGTGTCCGGATGTTGCGGCGCCGACGAGTTCGGAGCAGGATAAAAACCAGAGAGAGGGGAATCCGAATGAACATCTGTGCGTCCAGACTGTTCGTTGCGCTGGCCTGCGCAATGCTCCCGCCTGCTGCCGTGCGTGCCGCGCCTGCGGACAGCCCGGGTGAGCAGTCCTTCGACACCAGCGCCGGCAACCTGATCGCCGTGCTTCGCGAATCGCGCGGCGCGAACAAGCAGGACGAGTCGCTGCGTCCCTTCGGCCAGGTACGCGCCGTGCTCTCCGACGGGCGGGAAATCGCGCTGGACACGAGCTGGTTCCGCTACCTCGGCGACATGCACATCCGCCTGGTGTTCGACGGCGGCGAGAAGATGCAGAGCGCGTCGTCCGACGACCTCAAGCGCCTGCAGCTGTCGCCCGACGAGGCGCTGCGCGTCGCGGTGTCCAACCTCCGCCGCCTGTATGGCGCGCCGTCGCCGCTGCCCTGGAGCGGCAAGCTGATGCAGGTGCAAAGCGAATCGGACGACTTGAACAGCAGTTACTTCCTGGACCGGGAGTTCTGGAAAGACCTGCTCAAGGAACACCCCGAAGGACTGGTCGTCGCGGTGCCGCGCCGCGGCGGCCTCGTCTACGCGCCGGTATCCGACGAAGTGTCGGTGGCCAACCTGCGCTTCAGCGCCGCGGCGCTCTATGCCGGCGGGCCCGGCGCGCGCCTCTCCTCCGCGCTCTACCTGTTCAAGGACGGCCGTTGGTCCGTCTTCCAGCGCGGTCTGCCCGAGGCTCAGTAGCCGACGGTGTAGCGCGCGCCGCGGAAACTCAGCACCGCCGACTTGGCGGTGATCTGCTCGAGCCTCACGCCCGAACCGAGATCCGCGCCCTCGGCGGCCACCTGCCCGTTCACGATCAGCATACGCTGCGCCTTGTTGGCGGAGTACACGCCGCCATTGATCACGATCTTCGGCGCGTCCGCGGGCAGGCCCTGTACCGGCGGCATGGGCTGCGCCGGGGGCATGGGTCCGCGCGGCGCGGCGCCCTGCACCGGTGGCGGGATGTAGCCCGGCGCAGGGCCGGCGGGCTGCGGCTGCATGCCCGGACCCTGGGGACCGTGCAGGGGTGTCATGCCCTGCGGCTGGCCGGTCGCGGCCGGCGCCGCGATGAGGGGCGCGGGCTCGGGCCGGGAGGCTTGCATCGCGAGCGGCGCGGGCGCCTGCACGGGAACGACGGAGGGCGAAGGAATGAGCGGCGCGCGGGCCACCACCACGGGAGGCGGCAGGACTTGCGCGGCGGGCGCGGGAGGCGTCGCCCGCATGGGCGCCTGCGGCGCGATGGCGACGTCCTGCGCCGGGCCGGGTGCGGCCGGCACGGGCCGCAGGGCCCACGCCGCCAGCGCGATCGCACCCAGGCCCGCGATGCCGCCGGCCCACAGCAGCGACCGCTTCGCTCGCCATCCGGGGGCCTCGCCCCCGCCGCCTTGCAGGGGTTGCGCGTGGATGCCGCGCGCGGGATCGCCTTCGCGCTGCGCGTCGGCCTTTCGGAGGGCATCGAGGATGTAGGACATGGTGTTCAGGAAGCGTTTCGCAGGCGCGGCTCTTCGACCCCCGCCGCACGATTGAGTTGCATGAAAGTCATCGGCCCGGGCTGGCCGTCGGCCGCGAGGCCGTGCGAGAGCTGGAATGCCTTCAGCTGCGCGCCGAAGGACGGGCCCGGACCGAGCTGGGAGGTCATCCACGCCCGGGTCTCCGGCGCGGTGGCGGCGGGCTTGCGCGCGTCGAAGCCCGGCGGCTGTTGCCACAGCGTCGCGAAATCGCCTTGCCAGCGGCCGGCCAGCGCGGCGATGCTCACGCGCTGCTCGACGCCGGCCGCCACCAGGGTGGCGCTCTCGCGGTCGAGCGCGGTCAACACGGCGTAGCGCGGCGCGCCGCCGCCCGCATCGAGCGTGAGGATGCCGGGGCGCCCGAGCTCGCGGATCTCCGCGAGGCTGAGGCTTCGGCGGAAGCACTGCAGCCTCTCGGCCTGCAGCGCCTTGCACGCGTCGCCCGGGGGGAGCGGCGACACCTTCCATGACTTCGCCAGCTCGCGCCACGCATCGTCGAAGCTGGTGAGAAGCGTCGGCGCGAGCGCGGCGGTCGTCGCCGGCGAAGCCGGGGCCGACGCGCCCGAAGACGCACGCGAGGGGGCAGCCGCCACCGCCGCGCCCAGCGAGGGCGGGGCGGGCCGCGAGCCGAAATGGGTCGCCACCGCGAACAGGGCCGCGCCGGCGGCGAGCCCGGCCGCCACCAGCGCCGCGCTGCGCCGATGGTCCGGCCGCGGGGCATCGGCGCCCGTGTCGAACACCTCGCCCGCCGCCTTGTCGACCGTCGCGCGGTCCACCGAGGCCTGGCTGTTGGCGAAGGCGCCGAGCAGCGCGCGGTCGCACAGGAGGTTGATGCGGCGGGGCACCCCGCGCGAAAGCTCGTGGATGCGCTGCAGCGCCGTGCGTTCGAAGGGCATCGGCCGGCTGAGGCCCGCGACCTCGAGGCGGTGCTGCACGTAGCGCGCCGTCTCCGCCGGCGTCAGCGCGCCCAGGTGGAAGCGCGCGATGACGCGTTGCGCCAGCTGCTCGAGCTCCGGCCGCGCCAGCATGGCGCGCAGCTCGGGCTGCCCGATGAGGATGATCTGCAGCAGCTTGCGCTCGCGCGTTTCCAGGTTCGTGAGCAGGCGCAGCTGTTCCAGCACTTCGGCCGACAGGTTCTGCGCCTCGTCGATGATGAGGACGTTATTGCGGCCGGCCGCGTGCTCCGCGAGCAGGAAGTCGTTCAGCGGGTCCAGCAGCGCCTTCACCGTGGGCGGGCCTTCCGTGCGCGGCATGGCGATGTGGAACTCGTCGCAGATCGACTGCAGCAGCTCGATCACCGTGAGCTTGGGGTTGAAGATGTAGGCCACGTTGCAGCCGGGCGGAATCTGCTCGAGGAACAGGCGGCAGACCGTCGTCTTGCCGGTGCCGATCTCGCCCGACAGCAGCACGAAGCCGCCCCCGCTGCCCAGGCCGTAGAGCAGGTGTGCGAGCGCCTCGCGGTGGCGCTCGCTCATGAAGAGGAAGCGCGGGTCCGGCGCGATGGAGAAGGGCTCGCCCTTCAGGCCGAAGTAGGGGGCGTACATTGGCCCCTAGGATAGCGCCATCCCGCAACGCAGAGCCTGGCGGCCTGCGCGCGGCAGGGGAATCAGGCGGCGGCGAGCGCCGTACGCCGCACCTTGCGGACGTTCAGCGCGCTGGTGATGAGCACGGCCTGCATGACCACGAGCCCCAGCCAGACGCCCCGGTACTGGTGGTGGTCCATCAGGGCGCCGAAGAAGAGCGGCGCGATCGCCTGCCCGATGTCCAGGCCCGAGTAGACGACGCCGTACACCCGGCCGGTCGCGTTTTCGGGAGTCGATTTCTTCACCAGCAGGTCGCGCGAGGGCCCTGCGATCCCGCTGGCGAAGCCCATCGCGCCGAAGAGCGCGGGCACCGCCAGCGCCGGCACCGGCGCGAGGCCGACCAGCAGCGCGATGGCCGCCGCGGCGCCGAAGCCCAGGCCGACCACGCGCTCGCAGCGTTCCGGGTTGGAGGCGAGGAAGCCGCCCAGCACCATGCCGCCCGCGCTGCAGATCATGTAGACGGTGAGGCAAGCCGCGGCCAGCGCGGTGGGAACGCCATGCAGCTGCTTCGCCGCCTCGGGCGCGAAGGCCTGCACCACGCTCAGGACGACCGCATAGAAAAAGAAGAAGCCGAAACACATCCACACCGCGGGAATCCGCAGGAAGTCGAAGTTGCCCTCTTCCTGGACCGCGCCGGGGGGCTTGGGCGGGGCAGCCGGGAGCTCCAGCCGCGAGCGGTTCAACCACAGGACGGCCAGGACAGCGAAAGACATCGTGCCGGCGGTCATGAGGGCCGCCTGCCACGAGTACGCGATCGCGATCGGCACGACCACGGCCGGCGCGAGCGCCCAGCCGAGGCTGCCGGTGATGCCGTGGAAGCTGTAGGCGTGCCCGAGGCGCGGCGGGCTCACCTTGCGGTTGATGAGCGTGTAGTCCACCGGGTGGAAGACGCCGTTGCCCATGCCCGCGATGACTGCGAAGAAGGCCATCGTCCAGTAGTTGGGACTGGATGCGAACCCGAACGCGGCCGCGCCGATGAGCGCGAGGCCGCCGAAGAGGATGGGCCGCGGGCCGTAGCGATCCACGAGGAAGCCCGAGGTGGTCTGCACCGCGCACGACACGACGAAGAAGATCGTCATCAGGAAACCCAGCTCGATGTAGCTCGCGTGGAACGCATCCTTCAGCCAGGGAAAAAGCGGCGCCAGCAGGAGCTGCGAGAAGTGGCTGATCATGTGCGCGAGGCCCACGAGGCCGATGACGCCGGCGTCCTGGCGAAGGCTCACCGGCGCGGCGGCGGCGGAAGCGGTCATGGTGCTCATGCGTGGCATCGTAGCGGCGGGCGGCCTTTCTGAAATGCGACAAAACGCCAGCTTTCGGCGAAAATCGGCCAAACCCGCTTCCGTCCATGCCGCGCCCGCGCCCTGCCCTGCACGCCCTTGTCGGCGATACCGATGCCTTCCGGCCCAGCCGCCAGCGGCCCGTGCGCGTGCGCGCGCGCAACATGCAGGCCGACAGCCACTTCGAGCCGCACCACCACGCGTGGTCGCAACTCGCGTATTGCGCGAGCGGCATCGTGCAGGTCACGGCGGAGCAGCACCTGGGCAAGGGCGACGAGGTGACGTTCATCGTGCCGCCCTCGCGGGCGGTGTGGATCGCGCCGGGCGCACGCCATGCGGTGCACGTGCTGGAGGACGCGCGCTTTCGCACGCTCTACATCGACGCGTCCGTCACGCCGCAGGGATGGACGGATTGTCGGGTGATCGTGGTGTCGCCCCTGCTGCGCGAACTCGTGCAGGCGCTCGACGCGCCCGCCGGGACCGCCCTGCCCCGCGCGCGCGAGGAGCGGCTCACGGGGCTCGTGCTCGACGAACTCGCGCACGCGGACAGCCAGGCCCTGGGCGTGCCGCTGCCCCACGCGCAGACGGGCGACAAGCGCCTGCGCGCCCTGTGCGAGGCCGTGCTCCACGCACCGTCGGAACGCGGCACCCTGGCCGAGTGGGCGGCGCAGGTGGGCGCGAGCGAGCGGACGATGGCCCGCTTGTTTCGGGAGGAACTGGGCACGAGCTACCAGCAGTGGCGGCAGCAGGCCGTGCTCGCGCACGCGCTGCCGATGCTCGCGAAGGGCGCGCCGGTGAGCCACGTCGCGGCGGCCAGCGGCTATGCGAGCGACAGCGCGTTCACCGCGATGTTCAAGGCGGCGATGGGCCAGCCCCCGACCCGCTTCTACCCCCTCAAGGCCGACGCATAGGCGGCCGCGATGGCGGGGTCGCGGGGCGGCGCGGCGCGGCCGGCGACGAACACCTGCGCGAGCGGGACCTCCGGGCTCGAAAAAACCATCGCATCCAGCACGTGCTCCGCATCGACGCCCGCCAGCGCGGGTGCGCGCGCGTCCACGACCATGAAGTCCGCCCGCTGCCCCGGCACGATGCCGCCGAGCGGCACGCCCGCCGCGGCCGCGCCGCCTTGCAACGCGCCTTCGAACAGGGCGGCCGCGCTGCTGTCGCTGAGCGAGGCCTGCGCCGCGATGTTGCGTTTGCGGTGCACCAGCCGCTGCGAATACTCCGCGAGCCGCAATTCCTCCTGCCAGCTGCGCGTCACATGGCTGTCGGAGCCGATGGACCAGCTGCCGCTGCGCCCGAGCCAGCCCGGCAGGTCGAACACGCCGTCGCCGAGGTTCGCCTCCGTGCTCGGGCACAGCACGATGGAAGCGCCCCGGTGTCGAACCGCGTCCAGTTCGTCGGGCGCGGCATGGGTGGCATGCACGAGGTTCCACCTCGAATCCAGCCGCACATTCGCGGCGAGCCATTCGATGGGCCGGCGCCCGAGCTGGATCTGGCAGTCATCCACTTCCTGCTGCTGCTCGGCGATATGGATGTGCAGGGGCATGTCCTCGGCCGCGCCGGCAACGAGTTCGGCCAGGGCCGGCGCGCCGACCGCGCGCAGCGAGTGCACGGCGACGGCGCTGGTGACGAGTGCGTCCGGCGCCGCCGCGCGGACCTCCTTCGCGATGCGCAGCACCGACGCGGGCGTCGACGCGAAGGGCTGCTGGTCGTCCCGCAAGCCCGCGGCCCCGAAACCGGATCGCATGTAGAGGGTCGGCAGGAGGGTGAGGCCGATGCCTGTGCGCCTGGCGGCGCGCACGAGCGCCATCGCCATGTCCAGCGGGTCCGCGCCGGGCGCGAGCGACGCGTGATGCAGGTAGTGGAATTCGCACACCTGCGTGTAGCCTGCATGCAGCAATTCCTCGTAGAGGAATGCTGCGACCGCCTCGAGCCGCTGCGGGTTCATGCGGTGCGCGAGCGTGTACATGCGGTCGCGCCAGGACCAGAAGTTGTCCGCACTGCCGCCGCTGCGCTCGGCCAGCCCCGCCATCGCGCGCTGGAAGGCGTGGCTGTGACCGTTGACGAGGCCGGGCAGCACCGGGCCTGCGAGATGCACGGCGCCTTCGCGCGCGCTCGCGGGGGCATCCGGCTCGACAGCGGCCCACCGGCCGTCCGGCCCCACGGCCAGCACGACGTCCTTCAGCCAGGCCCCGCCGATCCACGCGGATGCCGCGAAGAATCGCCGCGGCTCAACGCTCATACAGCGCATTGCAAGCCGCCAGCGCGGCTTCGATCATTTCGCGCAGCACGGGCTGCACGCCCCCCGCGCTTTCATTGTCGTAGGCGTACGGCGGCTCCTCGCCCATGTACAGGTTCTGGCACATCTCCAGCTGCACCGCGTGCACGTTCGACGCGGGGTCGCCGTAATGGCGCGTGATGTAGCCGCCCTTGAAGCGCCCGTTGACGACATGGCTCACATCGCCGAAACGCGCGGCCGCCTGCGCCACCGCGCTCTCGATGGAGGAATGGGCGCTCGCGCCGCCCGCGGTGCCGATGTTCAGGTCCGGCAGCACGCCTTCGAAGAGCCACGGGATCTGCGAACGGATACTGTGCGCGTCCCACAGCAGCGCGAAGCCATGGCGGGCGCGTATGCGCGCGAGCTCGCGGCCCAGCGCGGCGTGGTAGGGCTGCCAGTACTGGACGCGGCGGCGCCTGCGCTCCTCGTCCGACGGCTCGCGGCCGGGCCGGTAGAGCGGATCGCCGTTGAAGAAACGTGTCGGGCACAACTCGGTGTTGGACGCGCCCGGATACATCGGCGCATCGTCCGGCGGCCGGTTGAGGTCGATCACGTAGCGGGCGATCCGGGGACGCAGCACGGTGGCGCCCAGCGCCGGCAGGCAGTTGTAGAGGCGGTCGAGATGCCAGTCCGCATCTTCCACCTGCAAGGCGCGCGGCACGTAATCCGGTTTGAGGTCGTCGGGAATGTCGGTGCCCAGGTGCGGCATGCTCACGAGCAGGGGCGATTCGCCGGTGTTCAGGAGGTAGGTCATAGGGGACGGCCTTCGAAGACGGTCTGGATGCGGGGGTTCGCGCCGATCGCGTACGCGAGCTG
The DNA here is from genome assembly GCF_015831345.1 of Caenimonas aquaedulcis. Taxonomy (NCBI): domain Bacteria; kingdom Pseudomonadati; phylum Pseudomonadota; class Betaproteobacteria; order Burkholderiales; family Comamonadaceae; genus Caenimonas; species Caenimonas aquaedulcis. The sequence goes on from NZ_JADWYS010000001.1 coordinate 947,378, forward strand.
TGCAGGCCGCTCGACGTCCCACAGAACGAAGTCGGCACGCGCACCCGCGGCCAGCACGCCGCGATCGTGCAGCCCGAGTGCCTGCGCGGCATGGCGTGTCACGCCGGCGAGCGATTCTTCGGGCGTGAGGCGAAACAGCGTGCACGCCATGTTCAGCATCAGCAGCAAGGAGGTGCATGGCGAGCTCCCCGGGTTGCAGTCCGTGGACACCGCGATGGGGACGCGATGCTGCCGCAGCAGCTCGACGGGCGGCACGCGCGTCTCGCGCAGGAAGTAGAACGCGCCGGGCAGCAACACGGCGACGCTGCCCGCGCCCGCCATGGCCTGCGCGCCTTCGGCGCCCAGCCACTCCAGGTGGTCGCAGCTGAGCGCGCCGTAGCGCGCGGCCAGCTGCGCGCCGCCGCTGTCGCTCAGCTGCTCCGCGTGCAGTTTCATCGGCAGGCCGAGTTTTCGCGCAGCCTGGAACACGCGTTCGGTCTGCGCCGTGCTGAAAGCGATGCGCTCGCAGAAGGCGTCGACCGCATCGACCAGGCCCTCGCCGTGCAGCAGCGGCAGCATGCGCACGACTTCGTCGACATAGTCGTCGGCGCGTCCCGCGTACTCGGGCGGCAGCGCGTGCGCGCCCAGGAACGTGGTGCGCACTTCGACGCCCCCACGCGCCCCCAGGGCGCGGGCGGCGCGAAGCATCTTGCCTTCGTGCTCCAGGGACAATCCGTAGCCCGACTTGATCTCGAGGGTCGTGACGCCCTCCGCCACCAGGGCTTGCAGGCGCGGCAGGCTTTGCCGCACCAGCTCCTGCCCGCTCGCGGCGCGCGTTGCGCGCACCGTGGAGGCGATGCCGCCGCCGGCCCGCGCGATCTCCTCGTAGCTCGCGCCTTGCAGCCGCAGCTCGAATTCGTGCGCGCGGTCGCCGGCGTACACCAGGTGCGTGTGGCAGTCGATCAATCCGGGAGTGACGAGCGCGCCGCGCGCGTCGTGGCGCATCGCGCATCGCTCCTCGAGCCCGGGCGGAAATTGCGCGCGCGGACCGATCCACGCGATGCGCCCGTCCTCCACGGCGATCGCCGCGTCCTCGACAAGACCATAGGCGGCCGCATGGCCCGCCTGCATCGTCGCGGCGCGGCAGTTCGTCCACAGCTGGACGGTCACTGCGCGATCTCCATCCACAGGCCCTGCGTCGCCTGTAGCGTCACGCGCCCGCCCATGTCGAGGTGCCGCCAGGCGAGCGTGCGCGGCGGCAGCTCCAGCGTGGCGCCTTCGAAGGTCGCGCTCGCGGCGTGCTCGCCGGACCACAACGCGACCGCGCTGCCCGAGGCCACCGCGAGCGCGAGGCTGCCATGGACGCGCTCCATGTGCCCGCGCCCCTGGCGCACCATGAGGTTGAAATCCTCCGTCGGGCCGCCCACCAGTTCCGACTGCGTCGCCACGCCGCCGTCGAAGGACAGCGGTGGCGAGTCCGGCCGCAGCGCATGCGTGTTGCCGCCCATGCTCAGCCGCACGCCGTCGCCCGAGAGCACCGCGAACCAGCGCTCGACGCCTTCGAACACCGAGAACGGGCCGTCCTGCGCGATCGTCGCCACCGACATGCGCCAGTGCCAGTGCTCGCGCACGGGAAAGACGACGAGCTCGCGCGTGGTGCCGCCGCCGTTGCGCCACGGCGTGGGCGGGATGGAATCGACGGCGATGCGGTGCCAGCTCATGGTGTCCTTCCGGTGCGGTGTTGTCAGGCCTGGAACTGTCCTGCGAAACTGTAGCGCGTCCCTGGGTAGACGAGGCGCGCGATGCTCGCGACATGCGCGCCGCTCACGGTGCGCCGCATCATCGCCAGGCACGGCTCGGTGCGCTTGATCGCAAGCGCCCTCGCCTCCTGCGCGGTCGGCAGGCAGGCTTCGATCGAATAGCTGGCCTCGGTCAGCGGCGCGTGCTGCAGCAGGTGCAGCGTGGGCGAGGTCTGCGTGAAGTCGGTCGCGAGGTACGCGGGCGCGGCCGCGGGGTTCACGTACCGGTCTTCGTACTGGATGGGCACGCCGTTTTCCATGTGCACCATCACGGTGTGGAACACGGCGTCCGATGCTTTCAGGCCCAGCGACTGCGCGACCTCCTCGCCCGCGGGTTCGCTGGCCGCCCGGAGCACGCGCGTGGTGTGCTCATGGCCGCGCTCGACGACCTCCTCGTGGATGTCGCGGATCGAGAGCCGGGACGAGATGCGGTGCAGCTGCGCGACCCGCGTGCCGGAGCCCTGCACGCGCGTGACGAGGCCCTCGTTGGCGAGTTCACGCAGCGCGCGGTTGACCGTCATGCGGCTCACGCCGAACTGCTGCATCAGCGCGGCCTCGCTGGGCACGGTGTCGCCCGGCTTCCACTTTCCGCTGGCGATGTGCCGGCGCGTCCAGGCCTTGACCTGTTCGTACGCGGGAAGTGCGCTCTTTGCCATGGGAGGCGAGGATAACCCAGTTGACACAAGTTGTATAGACAACTAGCATCCCCCGAAATTGCACGCGTGGAGCCGCCATGTCCGATCTTTCGCAGACCCCGTTTCTCGACAGCAAGGCGCGGCCCGTGCGCGCACCGCAGGGCACGCAACTGTCCTGCGCCAACTGGCAGATCGAGGCGGCCTACCGCATGATCCAGAACAACCTGGACCCGGCCGTCGCCGAGAACCCGGATGAGCTGGTGGTGTACGGCGGCATCGGCAAGGCGGCGCGCAACTGGCCCGCGTTCGACGCGATCCTCGATTCGCTGCGCAAGCTCGAGGCGGACGAAACGCTGCTCGTGCAATCGGGCAAACCGGTCGGCGTGTTCCGGACCCACGCCGGGGCACCCCGCGTGCTCATCGCCAATTCCAACCTGGTGCCCAAGTGGGCGACCTGGGAGCACTTCAACGAGCTCGACCGCGCCGGCCTGATGATGTTCGGCCAGATGACCGCGGGCAGCTGGATCTACATCGGCACGCAGGGCATCGTGCAAGGCACCTACGAGACGTTCGCGGAAGCCGCGCGGCAGCATTTCGGGGGCAGCCTCGCCGGGCGCTGGGTGCTCACGGCCGGGCTGGGCGGGATGGGCGGCGCGCAGCCGCTCGCGGCGTCTTTCGCCGGCGCGTGTTCGCTCAACATCGAATGCCAGCAGTCGCGGATCGACTTCCGCCTGCGCACGAAGTACCTGGACAAGCAGGCGAAGGACCTCGACGACGCACTGGCGCTGATCGCGCACCACACCGCGCGCAAGGAAGCGGTGTCGATCGGCCTGTGCGGCAACGCGGGCGAGATCGTGCCCGAGCTCGCGCGGCGCGCGAAGGCCGGCGGCCTCCGCCCCGACATCGTGACCGACCAGACCTCCGCGCACGACATCATCAACGGCTACCTGCCGATCGGATGGACCGTGGCGCAGTGGCAGGCGGCCCAGAAAGACCCGGCGCAGCATGCGCGCCTCACGCAAGCCGCCGGCGAATCCTGCGCGACGCACGTTCGGGCGATGCTCGAATTCCATGCGATGGGCATCCCCACTGTGGACTACGGCAACAACCTGCGGCAGGTCGCCAAGGACTACGGCGTCGACGATGCGTTCGCCTACCCCGGCTTCGTGCCCGCGTACATCCGCCCGCTCTTTTGCCGCGGCGTGGGCCCGTTCCGCTGGGTGGCGCTCTCGGGCGACCCGGAAGACATCCGCAAGACGGACGCGAAGATGAAGGAGCTGTTCCCGCAGAACACGCACCTGCACCGCTGGCTCGACATGGCGGGCGAGCGCATCAGCTTCCAGGGCCTGCCCGCGCGCATCTGCTGGATCGGCCTGGGCGAGCGGCACCGCGCCGGGCTCGCGTTCAACGAGATGGTGAAGTCGGGCGAGCTGAAAGCGCCGATCGTGATCGGGCGCGACCACCTGGACAGCGGCTCGGTCGCCTCGCCGAACCGCGAGACCGAAAGCATGAAGGACGGCAGCGACGCCGTGAGCGACTGGCCGCTGCTCAACGCCCTGCTCAACACCGCGAGCGGCGCGACCTGGGTCAGCCTGCACCACGGCGGTGGCGTCGGCATGGGCTATTCGCAGCACGCTGGCGTGGTGATCGTGTGCGACGGCACGCAGGACGCGGCTGAAAAACTCGAGCGCGTGCTCTGGAACGACCCGGCCACGGGCGTCATGCGCCACGCCGACGCGGGCTACGACATCGCGAAGGATTGCGCGCGCGAGAACCACCTGAACCTGCCGATGCTGGGATGAACCCCGAGACGCTGCATCCCGGCGAGCTGACACTCGCGCAGTTGCGCCGGCTGTGCGCCGCCGAGCGCGTGCCGGTCGCACTCGCGCCCGGTTGCCGCGCAGGCATCGCGGCGAGTGCGGAAACCGTGCGCCGCGCGGCCGAAGGCGATGCGCCCGTGTATGGCGTGAACACCGGCTTCGGCAAGCTCGCGAGCACGCGCATCGGCAAGGACGATCTCGCCGTGCTGCAGTTGAAGCTGCTGCGCTCGCATGCGGTAGGGGTGGGCGAGCCGCTCGACGAGCGTGTCGTGCGCCTCATCCTGCTGCTGAAGGCCGCGAGCCTCGCACGCGGCTACTCGGGGGTGCGGGAGGAGGTGGTCGATGCGCTCATCGCGCTGCACAACCGCGGGGTGACGCCGGTGATCCCGTGCCAGGGCTCGGTCGGCGCCTCCGGCGACCTCGCGCCCCTCGCCCACCTCAGCCTGCCGCTGATCGGCGAAGGCGAGGTGTTCTTCGAAGGCGTGCGCATGCCGGCGTCCCAGGGCCTGGAGCGCGCGGGACTGCGGCCCCTGCGCCTCGGCGCCAAGGAAGGCCTGGCCCTCATCAACGGCACGCAGGTGTCCACCGCACTCGCCATCGATGCGCTGCTCGCGGCCGACCGCCTCTTCGAAGCCGCGGTGATCTCCGGCTCGCTCACGCTGGACGCGGCGCGCGGCAGCGACGGCCCGTTCGATCCCCGCATCCACGCCGCGCGCGGCCAGCCCGGGCAGGTCGACTGCGCAGCCGCCTACCGCGCGCTCATGGTCGGCAGCGGCATCCGCAAGTCCCATCTCGAAAACGACGATCGCGTGCAGGATCCCTACTGCCTGCGTTGCCAGCCCCAGGTGATGGGGGCGTGCCTCGACCAGATGCGCCACGCCGCGCAGGTGCTGGTGCGCGAAGCCAACGCCGTCACCGACAACCCGCTGGTGTTCGACGGCGGCCTGCTGTCGGGCGGCAACTTCCACGCGGAGCCGGTCGCACTCGCCGCTGACGCGCTGGCGGTGGCGATCGCCGAGATCGGCGCCATCACGGAACGGCGGATCGCGATGCTGGTGGACACCGTCGTCTCTCGCCTGCCGCCCTTCCTCACGCCCGAGCCGGGGCTGAACTCGGGCTTCATGATCGTGCACGTCACCGCCGCGGCGCTGGCGTCGGAGAACAAGTCGCTCGCGCATCCCGCGAGCGTCGACAGCATCCCGACGTCCGCCAACCAGGAAGACCACGTGAGCATGGCGACCTTCGCGGCGCGCCGCCTGCAGCCCATGCTGAAGAACACCGCCCACATCGTCGCGATCGAACTGCTCGCGGCCGCGCAGGGCATCGAATTCCTGCGCCCCCAGCGCAGCGCCCCGGGGCTGGAGGGCGTGTTGCGCCTGGTGCGCAGCGTCTCGCCCGCGATGATGCAGGACCGCAGCCTCGCCCGCGACATGGAGGCCGTGCATCACCTCGTCGCCGCCGGCGACATCGGCCACGCCCTCGAATCGCAGATCCCCGAATTGTCGGCATTGAAATTGCAATGAAGATCGTCTCGATTTTTACCTGGAGAACTCCCATGAAGAAGCTGCTCGCCCTCTCCCTCGTCGCCCTCGCCTGCGCCTCGCACGCGCAGGAAACCAAGCTCGCCGTCGGCATCTCCGGCTGGACCGGCTTCGCGCCGCTCACGCTCGCCAAGGAGGCGGGCATCTTCAAGAAGAACGGCCTGGACGTCAGCATCAAGAAGATTCCGCAGAAGGACCGCCACCTCGCGATCGCCTCCGGTGACGTCCAGTGCGCCGCCACCACGGTGGAGACCTGGGTCGCGTGGAACGCCAACGGCGTCGCGACGACGCAGATCTTCCAGCTCGACAAGAGCTACGGCGCCGACGGCATGGTGGTCAAGCCCGGCATCGCGAAGATCACCGACCTGAAGGGCAAGACCGTCGCCGCGAGCGCGCCCGGCACCTCGCCCTACTTCGCCCTCGCCTGGATCCTGAAGAAGAACGGCATGTCCACCAAGGACGTGAAGGTCGTGAACCTGGAGCCGCAGGCCGCCGCCAACGCGATGATCGCGGGCACCGACGGCGTCGACGCCGCGATGACCTACGAGCCCTACCTCGGTGCGGTGCGCGCGAAGCCGGAGGCCGGCAAGATCATCGCCACCACCCTCGACTACCCCATGGTGATGGACACCTTCGGCTGCACGCCGAAGTTCCTCTCCGAAAACCCGAAAGCCGCCAAGGCACTGGCCGACAGCTACTTCGAAGCCGTGGAGATGATCCAGAAGGACCCGAAGAAGAGCTTCGAGATCATGGGCGCGGACGTGAAGCAGACCGGCGAGCAGTTCGAGGCCTCGCAGAAGTACCTGCGCTGGCAGGACCGCGCCGCCAACCAGAAGTTCTTCAGCGGCGAGCATGCGGCGTTCAGCAAGGAAGCCGGCGACCTGCTGCTGGAGGCGGGCATCATCAAGGCGCTGCCGGACATGGGCAAGCTCGCCGACACCCGCTTCCTGAAATAAGCAGTGCGCCCCCTGCAACCTGTCGCCCCCGGCGCGCGCGTCGCGCTGGGCATCGGCTTCTTCGTCCTTTTCTTCGCCGTGTGGGCGGCGGCGACCTTCGGCGGCTTCGTCTCGAAGACCTTCCTGGCTGACCCGCTCACCATGGTGCGGTCCGGCTGGGACCTGCTGGCGCACCAGGGCTTCCTGAAGGACATCGGCATGACGGTGTGGCGCGTGGTCGGCGGCTTCGCGATCGCGGCGCTGGTCGCCGTGCCGCTCGGCGTGGCCATGGGCGCGTACAAGCCCGTCGAGGCGTTCTTCGAGCCCTTCGTGAGCTTCGCGCGCTACCTGCCCGCCTCCGCCTTCATCCCGCTGCTGATCCTGTGGGCCGGCATCGGCGAGGCGCAGAAGCTCTCGGTGATCTTCCTCGGCTCGTTCTTCCAGCTCGTGCTGATGATCGCGGTGAGCGTCGGCAACACACGGCGCGACCTCGTCGAGGCCGCGTACACGCTCGGCGCGGGGGACCGCGGCATCGTCACCCGCGTGCTGCTTCCTTCCAGCGCGCCGGAGATCGCGGAGACGCTGCGCATGGTGCTCGGCTGGGCCTGGACCTACGTGATCGTCGCGGAACTGATCGGCGCGTCCAGCGGCATCGGCCACATGATCACCGACAGCCAGGCGCTGCTGGCCACGGACCAGATCATCTTCGGCATCATCGTGATCGGTCTCATCGGCCTCGTGACCGACTTCGCCTTCAAGGCATTCAACCGCAAGCTGTTTCCCTGGGCGCAGATCGGTCGCTAGAACAATGAGCATTCTCGACATCACCCGCGTTTCCAAGACTTTCCCCGGCGGCACCGTCGCACTGCAGGCGACGGACCTGAAGGTCGAGGAGAACGACTTCATCACCATCCTCGGCCCGTCGGGCTGCGGCAAGAGCACGCTGCTGCGCATGGTCGCGGGGCTGGACTCACCGACGACGGGGAGCATCGAACTGGACGGCACGCCCGTCACCGGGCCCGGCGCGGATCGCGGCATGGTGTTCCAGAGCTACACGCTCTTTCCGTGGCTCACCGTCCTGCAGAACGTGTGCTTCGGCCTGCGCGAGAAAGGCATGACGCTCGCCGACCAGCATGCCGTGGCCGCGGGCTTCATCGCCAAGGTGGGACTGAAGGGTTTCGAGAACCACTTTCCCAAACAGCTCTCCGGCGGCATGCAGCAGCGCACCGCGCTCGCGCGCGCACTCGCCAACGACCCGCGCATCCTGCTGATGGACGAGCCCTTCGGCGCGCTCGACCACCAGACGCGCGAGCTGATGCAGGAGCTGCTGCAGGGCATCTGGGAGGCCGAGAGGAAGACCGTGCTCTTCGTCACCCACGACATCGACGAGGCAATCTTCATGGGCAACCGCGTCGTGGTGATGAGCGCGCGCCCCGGGCGCATCAAATGCGACTTGCCCGTGGCCATCAGCCACCCGCGGCACTACTCGGTCAAGACGACGGCGGCTTTCGTGGACCTGAAGGCCCGCCTGACCGAGGAGATCCGCGTGGAGGTGCGGCGCGCCGCCGGGCTGGAGGAGGCCCCGGCCGTTGCATCCCTTCACGGATGAGGAAATTTCCTACAAATAGCTCAGCCGGATACCGACCGCGAATCCCAGCCGCTCTTCCAAAAATAAGCTTCATGGACTGTGCACATGGACCGGTCCGGGAGCACGAGCAATGGGCAGCAGCGGAAACAATCCAAAAGACACCAAAGAGGAACACGCCGGGGCTGCGTCGTCCAGCCAGCAGGAGCAGGGCGAAGCCGGCCACACCGGCGAAGGCGCCGCCAGCGCCATGGCGCACATGATCTCGCGGGGCGAGGAGCAGCAGCGCCACCAGGCCGGCGAGGCCGACGACGCGGCCGGGAGCAATCGCTCATGAGCGGCGACACCAAGGACACCGCGGCCCACCCCAACTCCCCCTCCAAGGACGCGACCAACGTTCCCCGCAGCGGCTCGGGCTCGGACACGGCGCTGGAAGTGATGATCAGGAAACGCCAGCTGGACACCCACGGCGAATCCGAATCCCAGCCGGGCGAGGACGCGGCGGGCACCCCCCCCGCGAACTAGCGCCCGCGCCTTCCCCCGGACAGCGCCATGCGCGCTACGCTCGGTGCATGAAGCAAAGCGCCGGACTCCTCATGTACCGCCGGGCGGCCGATGGCACGCCGGAGGTCCTGTTGGGCCACCCCGGCGGGCCGCTGTGGCGCTCGCGGGACGACGGCGCGTGGACCGTGCCCAAGGGCGGCTACGAGGCGCCCGAGGAAGCGCTGGCCGCGGCCGTGCGCGAGTTCACCGAGGAAACCGGGCACGTGCCATCGCCGCCTTACCTTCCCCTGGGCGAAGTCCGGCAGAAAAGCGGCAAGCGGGTGCAGGCCTGGGCGTGCGAGGGCGACCTCGACCCGGGTGCCCTGGCGTCCATCGCGTTCGAGATGGAATGGCCGCCCCGCTCCGGCCGCATGCAGAGTTTTCCCGAGCTCGATCGCATCGGGTGGTTCACCCTGGCGCAAGCCCGCGAGAAACTCCTGCCCGCACAGACGGCACTGCTGGACCGGCTCGCCGTGGCGCTTTCAACGGCCGACGGACAGCGCTGACGCCTCAGGCCGCCATGCGGCTCCAGGCGGCGCGGACGGCGAGCATGGCGTCGTCCAGCGAAAGGCGCGAATCGCCCTTGATGCGGATCCAGTTGGCGCAAAGCGACTTCTCCGCGTCTTCGAAGGCGCCGCCGTACTGCGCGTACCCGGTGTAGCCCACGCAATAGGCCCCGGCATAGTCCTCGTAATCCAGGCCCGGCCGGAAATACCGCTCGGCCGCGTGCGCGCGCTGCCAGTGCGCGTCCTCGTGGGCGGCGTCCACGCGGCCCGCCACGCTGACGTCGGTGTCTTTTTCATGGTCCAGCATCGCTGTCGTCATCGCGCATCTCCGTCGAAAAATCTGCATGGATGCTCCACCAGCCGCTGGCTCAGCAGCGTAGGACGGGATGCCAGACCTCGTGTCGGCGCGTGTCGCCTTCGTGGCTGGCCGGGGCTTGCCGCCGCGCCATACTTGCCGCACCAACCGGAGAAACAAGCATGGACATCCAGGGCAAAGTCGCGGTCATCACCGGCGGCGCGAGCGGCATCGGGGCGGGGCTGGCGAAGCGATTCGCCACGGAGGGCGCACGCGGGATCGTGCTCGCGGACCTCAACCTGGAGCGCGCCCAGGGCGTTGCGCGCGACGCGGGGCCCAACGCCTTCGCCGTGAAGTGCGACGTCAGCCGGGAGGCGGACATCCAGGCGCTGGTGGCGGCGGCGCGCGAGCGTTTCGGCCAGGTGGACATCTTCATGTCCAACGCCGGGATCCTCGGCCGCATGGGCGGCATCGAGCTGGAAGACGCGCTGTGGGAGAAGATGTGGCAAGTGCACGGCATGGCGCACATCTGGGGGGCCCGGGCCGTCGTGCCGGAGATGATCGCGCGCGGCGAAGGCTACTTCGTGGTGACCGCCTCGGCCGCGGGACTGCTCAACATCGTGGAGAGCGCGCCGTACGGGGTGACGAAGCACGCCGCCGTGGCCGTCGCGGAGTGGCTGCGCATCGCCTACGGCCGCAAGGGCCTGCGCGTGTCCTGCCTGTGCCCCCAGTCGGTGCAGACGGACATGACGGCGGGCGGCACCGGCTCCGCGGGCCTGGACGGCGTGTTGACCGCCGAGCAGGTCGCGGCGGAAGTCGTGGCCACCATGCGCGACGAAAGATTCCTGGTGCTGCCGCATCCGGAAGTCGCGAAGTACTTCCAGGCCAAGGGCCAGGATTACGACCGCTGGCTGGGCGGGATGCAGAAGCTCTACGCCGCGCACACCGCGGAGCCCAAGCCCGCCTGAGCCCTATCTGCCGAGCAGGCCCACCACGCCGATGATGATCAGGTAGATCGCGACAATGAAGTTGAGCAGGCGCGGCATCACGAGGATGAGGATGCCGGCGACGAGCGCCGCGACCGGGCCGATGTGCGGAACGATGTTCATGGGGTCTCCCTTGTATTGGAGACCCCAGTATCACGCAACCCTCAGTTGCCGGGTTGCTTGGTGACGCGCAAATAAGGCTTCACGGCGGTCCAGCCGTTCGGGAAGAGCGTCTTGGCTTCCTCGTCGGACACCGAGCCCGCGATGATGACGTCCTCGCCCTTCTTCCAGTTCACCGGCGTCGCCACCTTGTGCTTCGCGGTCATCTGCATCGAGTCGAGCACGCGCAGGATTTCATCGAAGTTGCGGCCCGTGGTCATCGGGTAGGTCATCATCAGCTTGATCTTCTTGTCCGGGCCGATGATGAACACCGAGCGCACGGTCGCGTTCGTGGCAGCGGTGCGGCCTTCCGAAGTGCCCGCCTCCTCGGCCGGCAGCATGTTGTAGAGCTTCGCGACCTTCAGGTCGGTGTCGCCGATCATCGGGTAGTTCACTTTGGAGCCCTGGGTCTCCTCGATGTCGGCGGCCCAGCGGCTGTGGTTGTCCACCGGGTCGATCGACAGGCCGATCAGCTTGGCGTTGCGCTTGGTGAACTCGGGCTCGATCTTCGCCATGTAGCCCAGCTCGGTGGTGCACACGGGGGTGAAGTCCTTCGGGTGCGAGAACAGCACGGCCCACTTGTCGCCGATCCACTGGTGGAAGTCGATCTTGCCCTGCGTGGTCTCCGCCGTGAAATTCGGGGCGGTGTCGTTGATCCTGAGTGACATGTTTTTCTCCTGGCTAACCGGGTATTCCGGAACCGGCCATCATGCCCGCCGGATGACGGCTGTCAACCGGCCCTGGTGCGCACCACAATGCGACCGCGGACTTGTCCTTCCATGAGGCGCTTCGCCGCGGCAATGGCTTCGCCCAGCGGCACTTCCGTGGTGATCGCATCGAGCTTGGCCGCGTCGAGATCCTGCGCGAGCCGGCTCCAGGCCTTCTCCCGCAGCGCGAGCGGCGCCATCACGCTGTCCACGCCGAGCAGCGCGACGCCGCGCAGGATGAAGGGCGCGACGCTTCCGGGGAGGTCCATGCCTTGTGCGAGACCGCAAGCGGCGACGGCCCCGCCGTACCGCGTCTGGGCCAGCGCGTTCACGAGCGTGTGGCTGCCCACGGCATCGATCACAGCGCTCCAGCGTTCCTTTTGCAGCGGCTTGCCGGCCGCCGCGAGCTCGGCCCGGTCGATCACCGAGTCGGCGCCCAATGATTTCAGGTACGCCTCTTCCGACGCCTTGCCCGTGGCCGCGACGACGCGGTGCCCGAGCCTGGAGAGCAGGGCGATGGCGGTCGAGCCCACACCGCCCGTGGCGCCGGTGACGAGCACTTCGCCCTCCCCCGGCTTCAGGCCGTGGCGCTCCAGCGCGAGCACGCACAGCATCGCCGTGTAGCCCGCGGTGCCGATGGCCATGGCCTGCCTGGCACTGAAGCGTTCGGGCCGCCGGATCAGCCACTGCCCCTTGAGGCGAGCGCGTTCGGCGAGGCAGCCCTTGTGTGTTTCCCCGACGCCGAACCCGTTCAGCACCACCTGGTCACCCGCCTTCCACTGGCTCGAAGTGCTCTCGACGACGGTGCCCGAGCCGTCGATGCCCGCGATCATCGGCCAGGCACGCACCACCGGCGAGCGGTTGGTGATGGCGAGGCCGTCCTTGAAGTTCAGGGTGGAGTAGTCGATCGCGACCGTGACGTCGCCTTCGGGGAGGAACGTGTCGTCGACTTCCCGCACCGACGCGGCGAATTCGGGATTCTTTTCGAGGACCAGGGCTTTGAACATGCGTTTCTCCGGCTGCGGACAGCCGTCCAGCATACCCAAATCGTCAGGCGGGCTGCGGCCCTTCGTAGCCCTCGATGATGATGAGGTCGGCCGTGGCCACGTCCGCGCGCAGTTTGATCGCCGCCTGGTAGTCCTCGGACCGGTAGCAGTCCAGCGCCGCCTGGTAGCTCGGGAACTCGATCACCGCGTTGCGTTGGCGCGCGCCGCCTTCCACGTTTTCGAAAGGCGCGCCGCGCACCAGGAAGCGTGCGCCGTAGGCGGCCAGCGGCTTGTTGTTGGCGGCGATGTATTTCTTGTACTGCTCGGCATCGGTGATGTCGACGCGAACGATCCAGTAGCCTTTGGCCATGCGGTATCTCCTGTGCAGCGGAAGAGCTGGATTTTAGGCGCGCCGCCTCGGCAGGATTTCACGCATTGGCGAAGGTTGCTCAGGCAAAGGTCAGCAGCGCGCGCGTAAAAAGATGCAAACTCAGGCAAAGAGACACACGTTGGCCATGAAGTTTTCCAGAAACGATTTCAAGAACAGCATTTCGGGGCTGATCCTGCGCCGCCCGGCGCCGCCCTCGGATTCCGTGCTGGAAGACGGCATCGAGGACATCCGCGAAGCGATGCTGCAGATGCTCGGCGAGCGCGGCATCAAGGAGTTCGCGGCGACCACGCGCCGCATCCGTTACGCCACGGAAATCCAGGACCTCTGGTACCTGCGCGGCGACCTCATGGCGGCGCTGGCCGGGCTCGACGGCGAAGTGACTGCGCGCGAGAAGATCGCGCGCATCAACACGCGATTCCAGGGCCTGCTGCCCGGGGACCTCAACTCGCGGCCGAGCCCGCTCGGCCGCTGAAGTTCAGGCCTCCTGCGTTTCCGGCGCGGCCACCGCGCCCCCGAAGTGGAACACGCCGGGGTCGCGCACCGGGTCGACCTCCACCGGAATCACGCTCTTGGGCGGGAACCGCCCTTCGAGGATCAGCCGGGAGAGCGGATTCTCGATGCGCTGCTGGATCGCCCGCTTGAGCGGACGCGCGCCGAACACCGGATCGAAGCCCACCTTCGCGAGTTCTTCCAGCGCCGCCGGCGACACCTGCAGCGTGAGGTCCATCTTGGCCATGCGCTGCTCGAGAATGCGCAGCTGGATCGCCGCGATCTTCGCGATGTCCGCCGCATGCAGCCCGTGGAACACGACCGTCTCGTCGATGCGGTTGAGGAACTCCGGGCGGAAGTGGTTCTTCAGCTCGTCCCACACCGCCTCCTTGACCTCGTCGTAGGGCTTGTTGACCATCGCCTGGATCTTGTGCGAGCCGATGTTGCTCGTCATCACGATCACGGTGTTCTTGAAGTCCACGGTGCGGCCCTGGCCGTCGGTGAGGCGGCCATCGTCGAGCACCTGCAGCAGCACGTTGAACACGTCGGGGTGCGCCTTCTCGATCTCGTCGAGCAGGATCACGCTGTAGGGCTTGCGCCGCACCGCCTCCGTGAGGTGACCGCCCTCTTCATAGCCGACATAGCCGGGCGGCGCGCCGATCAGGCGGGCCACGGAATGCTTCTCCATGAACTCGCTCATGTCGATGCGCACGAGGTGCTCCTCGCTGTCGAAGAGGAAGGTCGCGAGGGCCTTGCACAGCTCGGTCTTGCCCACGCCCGTGGGGCCCAGGAACAGGAACGAGCCGGTGGGCCGGTTCGGGTCGGACAGGCCCGAGCGCGAGCGGCGGATCGCGTTGGACACGGCGGCGATCGCCTCGTCCTGGCCGATCACGCGCTGGTGCAGGCGGTCTTCCATCAGCAACAGTTTTTCGCGCTCGCCCTGCATCAGCTTGGACACCGGGATGCCGGTGGACCGGGCCACGACTTCCGCGATTTCCTCGGCGCCGACCATGGTGCGCAGCAGCTGCGGGCGGCCGCCGTCCTTGGCGCTCTTCGCCTTGCCCGATTCCTTGGCCTGCGCTTCCGCGAGCTGCTTCTCGAGGCCGGGCAGCCGGCCGTACTGCAGCTCGGCGACCTTGTTGAAGTCGCCCTTGCGGGTGAACTCCTCGATCTCGCGGCGCAGCTTGTCGATCTCTTCCTTGACTTGCGCGGAGCCGTGCGCCTGCGCCTTCTCGGTCTTCCAGATTTCCTCGAGGTCCGCGATGTCCTTCTGCAGCTTCGTGATCTCTTCCTGGATCAGGCCCAGGCGCTTCTGGGAGGCTTCGTCCTTCTCGCGCTTGACGGCCTCGCGCTCGATCTGCAGCTGGATCAGGCGGCGGTCGAGGCGGTCGATCGCCTCGGGCTTGGAGTCGAGCTCGATCTTCACCTTGGCCGCGGCTTCGTCGATCAGGTCGATCGCCTTGTCCGGCAGGAAGCGGTCGGTGATGTAGCGATGCGAGAGCTCCGCCGCGGCGACGATGGCGGGGTCGGTGATCTCGACGCCGTGGTGGACTTCGTACTTTTCCTGCAGGCCGCGCAGGATGGCGATGGTGGCCTCCACCGTCGGCTCGCCGACGAGGATCTTCTGGAAGCGCCGCTCGAGCGCGGCGTCCTTCTCGATGTACTTGCGGTATTCGTCCAGCGTGGTCGCGCCGACGCAATGAAGCTCGCCGCGTGCGAGCGCCGGCTTGAGCATGTTGCCCGCGTCCATCGCGCCCTCGGCCTTGCCCGCGCCCACCATGGTGTGCAGCTCGTCGATGAAGACGATGGTCTGGCCCTCGTCCTTCGCGAGTTCGTTGAGCACGTTCTTCAGGCGCTCCTCGAATTCGCCGCGGTACTTCGCGCCGGCGAGAAGTGCCGCCATGTCCAGCGACAGCACGCGCTTGTTCTTCAGCGTCTCGGGGACCTCGCCCGCGATGATGCGCTGCGCGAGGCCCTCGACGATGGCCGTCTTGCCCACGCCGGGCTCGCCGATGAGCACAGGGTTGTTCTTCGTGCGGCGCTGCAGCACCTGGATCGCGCGGCGGATTTCCTCGTCGCGGCCGATCACGGGGTCGAGCTTGCCCTGCCGCGCCCGCTCCGTCAGGTCCATGCAGTATTTCTTGAGCGCTTCCCGCTGGCCTTCGGCCTCCGCGCTGTTGACCTTTTCGCCGCCGCGCACGGTATCCACGGCCGCCTCGAAGGTCTTGCGCGTGAGCCCGTTCTCCCGGGCGATCCGGCCGATGTCCTGCTTGCTGTCGGCGAGCGCGAGCAGGTAGAGCTCGCTCGCGATGTACTGGTCGCCGCGCTTGAGCGCCTCCTTCTCGGTGGCCTGCAGCAGCGCGGACAGGTCGCGCCCGACCTGGACCTGTTCGTGGCCTTCGACCTTGGCGCGCTTGTGCATCGCCGCCTCGGCGCCGGCGAGCAGGCCGGGCACGTTCACGCCCGCGCGCTGCAGGAGGGCCGTGGGCCCGTCGTCCTGGCGCAGCATCGCGACGAGCAGGTGCTCGGGCTCGATATAGGGATGGTCGTTGGCGAGCGCGAGGCTCTGCGCTTCGCCGAGGGCCTGCTGGAATTGGGTGGTGAGCTTGTCTAGCCGCATGGGTGGGTAACTCCGGTTTCCGCACAGGTTAGGCATTTCCCGGGCGATTTCAAGGTCACTCTGCTTCCGGGCGTGCCGCCGGCGGCTGACTAAAATCAATCCCAATGAAAATTCACCAGCTCTCGGTCAACTACGTCGCCGAGCAGGACCGTATCCTCGTGCGGATCAACACGTCCAGCGCGGAGGAGATCCGCATGTGGCTGACGCGCCGGTTGATGCTCGGCCTCTGGCCGCTGCTGTCCAAGCTGCTGACCAAGCACCTGCTCAAGCTGGAAGCCGCGGGCACCGTGCTCGACACCGCGGACGACGGGCTCAAGAAGATGCTCACCGACTTCCGCAAGGAAGAGTTCCTGCGGCACGCCGATTTCGACACGCCCTACCAGGAGGAACGGGTGACCCTTCCGCTGGGCGAGGAGCCCCTGCTCGTCACGGACGTCGACGCTTCGCCGCAGCCGAGCGGGCGCCTGCGGCTCACGTTCAACGAGAAGCCGCCCAACGCGGACAAGCCCCGCAACTTCCAGATGGAGCTGGAACCCAAGCTCATGCAGGGCCTCATGCACCTGCTGGAGCAGGCCCTGGGGCGCTCGCAGTGGCGCGAGCCTTTCGGCACGCCCGTGGCCCTGGAAGAAGGCGCCGCGGAGGACGAGGACGCGACCTCGACCGGCCGCAAGCCCCGCTACCTGAACTAGGCCTTCGCCTTCAGCGCGAACCCGGCGATGTGCTTGTACTCGTCGGACATGCGCCGCAGCTCTTCCTGGCTGATGAGGTCGTCGATGTGGCGGAACGGCTGGCCGCCCGAGAGCTCGTCCACGCGCGTATTGATGAAATCCGGCGGCACGGTGCGGTTCGTCTCCACGATCCGCGAGGTCACCGGCAGCCGCAACTTCTCATAGGCCAGCAGCGCGGCCGGCACGTCGGCCGCGGACCCGAGCTGTTCCGCCAGGGTGCGCGCGTCGATGATCGCCTGCGCCGAGCCATTGGAGCCGCGCGGGTACATCGGGTGCGCCGCGTCGCCCAGCAGCGTCACGCGGCCGAAGGTCCAGCGGGACACGGGGTCCTTGTCGACCATCGGGTACTCGAAGATGGAAGCGGCGCCGCGGATCAGGGCCGGCACGTCGAGCCAGTCGAAGCGCCAGTCCTGGAAGATCCCCAGGAAATCGTCCAGGTTGCCCGGCTTGTTCCAGTCGTTCTTCGGCGCGCCCTCGCGGCGGATTTCCGCGACCCAGTTGACGAGCTGGCCGCCCTGGCCGTCGACGTTGTCGGCGATCGGGTAGATCACCATCTTGCCCGTCTCGATGGAGCCGATGCGCAGGTAGCTCTTGCCGCTGAGGATGGGCTTGTGCACAGTCACGCCGCGCCACGTGTTGATCCCCGCGAACGCGAGGCCTTCCCCGGGATAGAACTGGCGGCGCACGGCCGAATTGACGCCGTCGCAGGCGACGACCACCTCGGCGGAGACAGGGGCGAGCGCGCGGCCCGATGCGTCCTGGAACCTGGCGGTCGCGCCGCGTTCGTCCTGGTCGACGCCGACACAGCGGTGATCGAGGTGCACGCGATCGGCGCCGAGGCGCTCGAGCACCGCGTCGTACAGCACGCGGTGAAGCTTGCCGCGATGCAGCCCGATCTCGGGCGTGTCGTAGCCCGCATGGCGTCCGCGCGCCTCGCGGAAGATGAACTGGCCGAAGCGGTTGAAGAACACGCTTTCCAGGTTTTCGATACCCGCCGCTTCGAGCTGCGGCTGCAGCCCGAGCGCCGCGAGCTCCCGCATCGCATGCGGCAGCAGGGTGATCCCCACGCCGATCTCGCGGACTTCGGCCACGGCTTCGTACACCTCGCAAGCCTGGCCCTGGCGATGCAGCGACAGGGCCAGGGCGAGCCCGCCGATGCCTCCGCCGATGATCGCTACCTTCATTGCGCGGTGATCCCCTGCGCCTTGATGAGGCGCTCCCACCGCTGCGCGTCCTGCGCGACCAGCCTGCGGAATTCCTCCGGCGTGCTGGACGCGGGATCCATCCCCTGCGTCTCGAAGGCCGTGCGGATCTCGGGCGTCGCCAGGATCTCCTTGATGTCGCGGTTGAGCTGCGCCACGAGGTCCGCCGACGTGCCGGGCGGCGCGAAGATGCCGTACCACATGTCCACGTCGACATTGCCGGCCCTGGCCTCGGCGAGCGTGGGCACCTGCGGCAGCAACGGGTGGCGCTTCGCGCTGCCGATGCCCAATGCCACGAGCTTGCCGGCCTTGATCTGCGGCAGCGCGACGTGGATCGGCAGGAACATCACGTCGATCTGGCCGCCCAGCAGGTCGGTGACGGCTTGCGCGGTGCCCCGGTAGGGGATGTGCGTGAGGAAGACGCCCGCCGTCGACTTGAACAGCTCCATCGAGAGGTGGTGGGGCGTTCCCACGCCGGGACTCGCATAGTTGATGGCGCCGGGCTTTCGCTTCGCCGCGGAGACCAGGTCGCCGGCGGTCCTGAAGCCCGATTTGGAGCTCGCGACCAGGAGGAGCTGTCCCCAGCTGGTGAGCGAGACGGGCACCAGGTCCTTCACCGGGTCGAACGGCAGTTGGGGATAGAGGCTGCGGTTCATCACGAGCGTGTTGACGCTGACCAGCAGGGTCGTGCCGTTGGGCGCGGCGTGCACCACGGCTTCCGTTCCGATGTTGCCCGAGGCGCCGGCGCGGTTGTCCACCACCACGGGGCGCCCGAGGCGCTCCGCGAGTCTCGGGCCAACGGTGCGCGCGATCAGGTCGATGCCCGTGCCGGGCGTGAAGGGAACGATGAGACGCAGCGGCGCCTGGCTGGGGGCCGCGGCGGGCGATTGGGCGCTGGCGGCGAAGGCGGCCAGGGCGGAAAACGCGAGCACGGCCATGCGCGCGAGGAGAGCAGGCATGGATGTTTCCGTGAGAAGTTTGTATGCTAACCATTATCCCGGCCGGCCGGGAAGGCACAATCCATGGATTCCCTAGACCGCGAACGACCGTGACCGCCCTCGCCGCCCCCCTGCCCGCCAGCCTCTCGCGCCTCTATGCGCGACCGGGCTTCCTCCTGCGCCGCGCGCACCAGATCTCCGCCGCGGTGTTCGAAGACGAATGCCGGGAGCTCGGCCTGACGCCGGCGCAGTTCGGCGTGCTCACGATCCTGCGGTCGCACCCGGGCATGGGCCAGTCCAGCCTGGCGCGCGCGCTGGGTTTCGACAAGGTGACCGTGCTGCGTGTGCTGCGGGGGCTGGAAACGCGCGGTCTCGTGTCGCGGGCGCCCGCCCCCGACAACAAGCGCAACGTGTCGGTCGCGCTCACGGCCGAAGGCGCCGCCGTGCTGACGCGGGCGCAGAAGCCCGCGGAACGCGCCTACAAGCGGCTGCTGGCGCCGCTGGACAAGGAGCAGCAGGCGCAGCTCGTGGCCTTGCTGCAACTCCTCACCGGCGAACTCGAGGACGACGCGCGCGCGGCTTTCGTCCCCCCGGGGCGCAAGAACGGCTGATCAGGCGTTCTTGCCGCCGGCGATTCCCCAACGCGCCAGCGCCGCGTCATCGGCGACGCGCGCATCGACCCAGCGCGCGCCGGCCGGCGTCTGCTCCTTCTTCCAGAACGGCGCCTGCGTCTTGAGGTAGTCCATCAGGAACTCGCAGGCCTGGAAGCTCTGCCCGCGATGCGCGGAGGTGACGGCGACCAGCACGATCTGGTCGAGCGGCTGCAGCAGGCCGACCCGATGGATCACGCGCACGCCGTACACGTCGAACCGCGCGCAAGCCTCGTCGATCATGGCTTCGATCGACTTCTCCGTCATGCCGGGATAGTGTTCCAGCTCCATCGAGCTGACGGAGGCGCCGTCGTTGCGGTCTCGCACCGTACCGACGAAGGCGCACACGGCGCCGACGCGTTTGTCCGCGAGGCGCAGGGCAGCGATCTCGTCCGAAACGTCGAAGTCCTGCGGCTGGATCGAAACGCGCGATGCCATGTCAGCCACCCGTGACGGGAGGAAAGAACGCGACTTCGCCGCCGTCGCGCAGTGGCGCGGTCTCGTCGCTCATCACCTGGTCGATCGCGACCCGCACGGACTTGCCCCGCGCGAGTGCGGACGCATATGCACCACCGCGGGCAATCAGCTCGTCGCGCAGCGCGCCGAGCGATGCCGCCGAAGTTTCCACCGCTTCGGCGCCGGTGCCGATGGCCTCGCGCACCGCGGCAAAGTACTTCACCGTGAGCTTCATGCAAGCAGCTCCGCGAGTGGAATGAACGAGACCCTGTCGCCCCTGGCGATGGTGCGGCCGGGCGGGTTGTCGACGAGGCCGTCGGCCCAGGCGGCCGATGTCAGCACGCCGGAGCTCTGGTTCGGGAACAGGTCCAGCGTGCCTTGCGCATTGCGCCGCACGCGCAGGAACTCGCGGCGCTTGTCGGCCCGTGGCCAGTCGAAATCCGCAGCCAGCTGCGAGGCCACCGGCGCGAGCACCGTGGCACCCTGCAGCTTCAACAGGAAGGGGCGCACCAGCAGCAGGAAGGTGACGAAGCTCGACACGGGGTTGCCCGGCAGGCCCATGAAATGCGCCGCGCCCACCTGCCCGTAGGCGAAGGGTTTGCCGGGCTTGATCGCGATCTGCCAGAGGTCGAGCTTGCCGAGTTGCTCCACCGCCGGCTTGATGTGGTCCTCTTCGCCCACGGAGACGCCGCCGCTGGTGAGGATCAGGTCGTTGTCGGCGGACGCGTCGTGCAGCGCCGCGACCGTTGCATCCCGGCGGTCAGGCACGATGCCGAAGTCACGCACCTCGCAACCGAGGCGGCGCAGCATCGCGCTCAGGAAGAAACGGTTCGAGTTGTAGATCGCGCCGGGCTTCATCCGCTCGGGCGGGACCTCGCCGGGCATCACCAACTCATCGCCCGTGGAAAAGAGCGCGACACGCGGGCGGCGCGCCACCTGCAGTTCGGCCATGCCGATGCTCGCCGCCAGGCCGACCGCTGCCGCCGAGAGCCTTTCACCGCGCGCCAGCACCACGGCACCGAGGCGCACGTCTTCGCCGCTGCGCCGGATCCACTGGGCCATGGCCGGAACACGCAGGATCCGGACGGCGCCCTCGCCCGCCGGCTCGGTGTCTTCCTGCATGACCACCGCGTCCGCGCCCGGGGGAATCGAGGCGCCCGTGAAAATGCGTGCTGCGCTGCCGGCGGACAGCGGCTGCGCCGGCGCGCCGGCCGGGATGCGCTGGCTCACGGGGAGCACGACGCCTGCGTCGCCCACGTCCGCGCAGCGTACCGCATAGCCGTCCATCGAACTGTTGTCCTGCGGGGGCACCTGCAAGGCAGACACGAGGTCCGCCGCCAGCACACGGCCCTCGGCGTCGAAGGTGGCCACCTGCTGCGTGTCCTCGAGCACGCGCGCATGCGCCAGCAATTCCGCCAGCGCATCGTCCAGCGGGCGCAATGCAGGGCGAGGTGCGTTCACGTGTACATCCCGGACTGGTAGTCGAACCGGTCCTGATTCTCGACGAGCCAGTCGGCCACCGCATCGGCGTCGTTCAAATCCAGCACCGGCCTCAGGGTGGCCTGCGGCATCGCACCGGGCGAGTCCGTTGCGATGGCGACGACGAAGTCGTCGTCGTCATAGAGCACCGGCTGGCCGCTCGCGGCACGCCAGACCTCGATCTTGGGCAGGTTGCTCTCCTTGAAGCCTTCGACCAGGACCCAGTCGACGCCCTCGTACAGCTCGGCGATGAGGTGATGCACGGAGAGTTGCGCCGGCCGCTCGAATTCACGCATCAGCGCGAGGCGCCTGTCCGAGGCCACGACCACTTCGAAGGCGCCGGCTTCGCGATGGCGCCACGTGTCCTTGCCGGGATGGTCGATGTCGAACTTGTGGTGCGCATGCTTGACCACCGACACGCGCAACCCGCGCAGCTTGAGCGCCGGGATCAGTCGCTCGACCAGCGTGGTCTTGCCAGACCCGGAAAATCCCGCGAAGCCGATGGCCTTCATGCCGGCCTTTCAGGCGCAGTGCCGGACGATGAAGGCCTTGACCGCTTCCGCGTCCGCGGGCATCACGGTGACCCGGCGCGGCAGGGCTTCGATGCCATTGAATTTCGCGGGCCGTTCGGGCTCGCGGCCCAGGGCTTCGACGATGCTCTGCGCGAACTTGATGGGCAGCGCGGTCTCCAGGACGATCATGGGGATGCCGGGGCGGACATGTTCGCGGGCCACCTTGACGCCGTCGGCGGTGTGGGTGTCGATGACCGTGCCCGAACGTTCGGACACGCTGCGGATCGTCGCGATGCGGTCCGCGTGCGTGCTCTTGCCGCTCGCGAAGCCATAACGCGCCTTTACTTCCCGGAATGCGGGCTCGGCGCCCAGGTCGAAACGGCCGCTGCGTTGAAGTTCCTCGCCGAACAGCGACTTCACGCGCGCGCCGTCGCGCCCCAGCAGGTCGAACACGAAGCGCTCGAAATTGCTCGCCTTGCTGATGTCCATCGAGGGACTGGAGGTCTCGTGCGTGTCCGCCGCCGCCCGCACCCGGTACACGCCGGTGCGGAAGAACTCGTCGAGCACGTCGTTCTCGTTCGTGGCCAGCACCAGCTGGTCGATGGGCAGGCCCATCATGCGCGCGACGTGGCCGGCGCAGATGTTGCCGAAATTGCCCGAGGGCACGGTGAAGCTGACCTTGTCCGAGTGGGCCTGGAAGTATCCCGCGAAGTAGTACACCACCTGCGCGACCAGCCGCGCCCAGTTGATGGAGTTGACGGTGCCGATGCGCCAGCGGCGCTTGAAATCGAGGTCGTTCGACACGGCCTTCACGATGTCCTGGCAATCGTCGAACACGCCCGCGATGGCGATGTTGTGGATGTTGGCGTCCTGCAGGCTGAACATCTGCGCCTGCTGGAACGGACTCATGCGGCCCTCCGGAGAGGTCATGAACACGCGAACGCCCTTCTTGCCGCGCATCGCGTACTCCGCCGCGCTGCCCGTGTCGCCCGAGGTGGCGCCCAGGATGTTGAGCTCTTCGCCGCGGCGCGCCAGTTCGTACTCGAAGAGGTTGCCCAGCAGCTGCATGGCCATGTCCTTGAAGGCGAGCGTCGGGCCGTTCGACAGGCCCTCCAGCAGCAGGCCGTCGTGCAGCTTGCGAAGGGGCACGATCGCCCGCGTGCCGAAGACTTCCTCGGTGTACGTCTTGCGGCAGATCGCGCGCAGGTCCTCCGCGGGAATGTCGTCGATGTAGAGCGACAGGATCTCGAAGGCGAGGTCCGCGTAGGGAAGCGTTCGCCACTTCGCGAGCGTCGCGGCGTCGACCTGCGGGTAGCGCTCGGGCAGGTACAGGCCTCCATCAGGCGCCAGGCCCTCGAGCAGGATTTCGCAGAAATGCTTGCGGGCCGGATCGCCGCGCGTCGACAGGTAGAGCATCGATTCAGGCCCGCCCTAATGGGCAGGCTCCCAGGGATTGATGAGTGCCACGCCCGTGTCAGAGAAGTGGCGTGTGTTGCGCGTGACCAGGCCCAAACCGTGGACCGTGGCCGTGGCTGCCATGAGGATGTCCAGGTCGTCCTGGGGACGGCCGATCATGCGCAGGGATGCCTTGAGCCGCCCGAAGGTCGTCCACACCGGTTCATCCGTGACCAGCGTGCGGCTGGAGAAGCGCTGCTGCAGCTCACCCGCCCAACGCTGCAGGCCGTTGCGACGCGCGCCATGCGGCAGGCTTTCGATCCCGAAGGCGATCTCTCCCAAGGTCACGGCGGCGAGGCGGCAGCCGTTCACGTGCGCCGACAGCCACTCGCGAAGACGCGCGTCCGGCACGGGTTTCGCCAGTTCCGAAACGACGCAGGTGTCCAGCAGCCAGCGCGCAGCCATTCACTCGTCCCCGAAAAGGGGCCTGCGCCGATTGCGGCGCGGCATGCGAGGCAAGCCTTCGTCTAGCCCCGACTTCGGGATCGATACGAGGAACTCCAGGAAATCGTCATCGCTGTCCGCCGCGTCCGGTGGGGCGTCGGCCGCCACGACTTTGACGACCGGCTTCCCATGGCGCGTGATGATCTGGGGACCCTCGTCGAGGGCCCGATCCATCAGTTCGCTCAGGCGGCTCTTCGCCTCTTGCACTTGCCAGACCGCAGCCATGGTGGGGTTGTCCTTATGGTCAGAATAATGGACATTCTAACCAGAATTGTCAGGCAAGTTCTTCTTTGCGGATGCGCACGATAGGGGCCAGCACCGTGGGCAGGGCCTGCATTTTCGCGAGGATCTCGTTCATCGTGCCTTCGCGAACGTTGTGCGTGAGGATGATGAGGTCGGTCTGGGTGGCACCGGCGCCGCCGAGCTCCTGTGCCTGCCTCTGCAGCATCGCGTCGATGCTGATGCCCGCGCCTGCGAGCAGTCCCGTGACCTGCGCGAGCACACCCGCCTGGTCCGCCACGCGCAGGCGCAGGTAGTAACTCGTCACGACGTCCGCCATGGGCAGGACGACGGCATCGCTCATCTGGTCCGGCTGGAACGCCAGGTGCGGCACGCGGTTCGCGGCGTCCACCGTATGCAGCCGCGTGATGTCCACCAGGTCCGCGATCACCGCGCTGGCCGTCGGCTCGCTGCCCGCACCCTTGCCGTAGTACATGGTGGTGCCGACGGCATCGCCTTGGACTACAACCGCATTCATCGCACCCTCGACGTTGGCGATGAGGCGCTTGGCGGGCACCAGCGACGGATGCACGCGCAGCTCCACGCCCTTGGACGTTCGCTTCGTGATGCCCAGCAGCTTGATGCGGTAGCCCAGCTGTTCCGCGTAGCGGATATCCTGCGCGCCCAGCTTCGTGATGCCTTCGACATAGGCCTTGTCGAACTGCACGGGGATGCCGAATGCGATGGCCGACATGATGGTGGCCTTGTGCGCGGCGTCCACGCCTTCGATGTCGAAGGTCGGGTCCGCCTCGGCGTAGCCCAGGCGCTGCGCGTCCTTCAAGGCCACGTCGAAGTCGAGACCCTTGTCGCGCATCTCGGACAGGATGAAATTGGTGGTGCCGTTGATGATCCCGGCGATCCACTCGATGCTGTTGGCCGTGAGGCCTTCGCGCAACGCCTTGATGATCGGGATGCCGCCCGCCACAGCCGCCTCGAAGGCGACCATCACGCCGCGGCGATGCGCGGCGGCGAAGATTTCGGTGCCGTGCACGGCGAGCAATGCCTTGTTGGCGGTGACCACATGCTTGCCGGCCTCGATCGCCTCCATCACCAGCTGCCGCGCGATGCCGTAGCCGCCGATCAGCTCGATGACGATGTCGATGTCGGGATTCGCGATGACGGCGCGTGCGTCGTTCACGACCTTCACATCCGGGCCGACGAGGGACTGCGCGCGGGCCGTGTCGAGGTCGGCCACCATGGTGATCTCGATCCCCCGGCCGGCGCGGCGCTTGATTTCCGCCTGGTTGCGCTGGAGAACGTTGTAGACGCCGGTGCCGACGGTTCCGATGCCGAGCAGGCCTGCCTGGATAGCTTTCATTGCGAGTGACGTTTGCGGTAGTTTTCTAGGAATTTGGCGATGCGGTTGACGGCTTCGCGCAGGTCGTCTTCGTGCGGCAGGAAGACGATGCGGAAGTGGTCGGGTGTCGCCCAGTTGAAGCCGGTGCCCTGCACCAGCATCACACGCGTCTCCTGCAGCAATTCCAGGAAGAACTGGCGGTCGTCCTCGATGGGGTAGACCTTCGGGTCGAGCTTCGGGAACATGTACAGCGCAGCAGAGGGCTTCACGCACGTCACGCCAGGGATCGCGGTGATGAGTTCGTAGGCGAGGTCGCGCTGGCGGCGCAGGCGACCGCCTTCGGCCACGAGTTCGTTGATGCTCTGGTAGCCCCCGAGCGCCGTCTGTATCGCCCACTGGCCGGGCACGTTCGCGCACAGCCGCATGTTCGACAGCATGTTCAGGCCCTCGATGTAGTCGGCGGCATTGCGCTTGTCCCCGGACACCACCATCCATCCCGCGCGGTAGCCGCAGGAGCGGTAGCTCTTGGACAGCGAGTTGAAGGTGAGGGTCAGCACGTCTTCGGACAGGCTGGCGATCGCGGTGTGCTTCGCGCCGTCGTAGAGGACCTTGTCGTAGACCTCGTCCGCAAAGATCACGAGGTTGTGCTCGCGCGCGATGTCCACGATGCCCTGGAGCAATTCGTCCGAATACAGCGCGCCAGTCGGGTTGTTGGGGTTGATGACCACGATGCCTTTGGTGGCCGGGGTGATCTTGCGGCGGATGTCGTCCAGGTCCGGCATCCAGCCGTTCGCCTCCTCGCAGAGGTAATGCACCGGTTTGCCGCCCGACAACGTGCTGGTGGCCGTCCACAGCGGATAGTCGGGCGCGGGCAGCAGCAGCTCGTCGCCGTTGTCCAACAGCGCGTTCGTGGCCATGGCGATAAGTTCGCTCGCGCCGTTGCCGAGGTAGATGTCGTCGAGGGTGACGCCCTTGATACCCTGCTTCTGCGTCTCGTGCATGACCGCCTTGCGGGCCGCGAAGATTCCCTTGCTGTCGGAGTAGCCGGCCGAGTTGGGCAGGTTGCGCGCCATGTCCTGCTGGATCTCTTCGGGCGCATCGAAACCGAACACGGCCAGGTTGCCGATGTTGAGCTTGATGATCTTGTGCCCTTCCTCTTCCATCTGCCGGGCCGCATCCATGATGGGACCCCGGATGTCGTAGAGGACGTTGGCCAGCTTCGCGGATTTCTGGACGGTTTTCAAATGCCCCTCCAAGGCGTTTTTCTCAGGGTGAATCCTATAATTTGACCACAGTTCCGCTCTTTTTTAGTGCAGCGCAGCAATACCCAGGACCGCACCGCCCATGAAGCTGCAACCCGACAAATCCACCGTCCAGACCATCACGGGCCACGGCCCCGGCTGGATCGGCGTCGATGGGGAAAAGATCACATCGAGCGTCATCGTGAGTTCGGGCGGCACGCGTATCGCCTGGCCCGTGGGGAGCTTCGATGCACTGGAGCCCGGGCATTTCGCGGCGCTCGCCCAGGTGGACGCGGAGATCGTGATCTTCGGCAGTGGCGCGCGCATCCGCTTTCCCCGGCCGGCGTGGCTGGCGCCCCTGATCGAGCGCCGGATCGGCGTCGAGACCATGGACACGCCGGCCGCGTGCCGGACCTACAACATCCTGGCTCAGGAAGGGCGCAACGTCGCGGTGGCCCTGCTGGTCGAACAGCCCGTGTGAGGGCGCGCTCCCGCGGGAGCGGTTTCAGGGTAAAATTGGAGGTTGCAACGGGGCGCCCAGTCCCCATCTGTAGCAACGAGCATTCCTGTCACACGAGAAACAAAATCCATGGCGATCGTTGTCAACAAACCCATCCCCGAATTTGAAGCAAACGCCACGGGCGGCCTCAAGGTCACGAACACCTCGCACAACGGCAATGTGCTCGTACTGTACTTCTATCCGAAGGACAACACGCCCGGCTGCACGACCGAAGCCATGCAGTTCCGCGACAAGTACAAGGATTTCGTGAAGGCCGGCGCCGAAGTCTTCGGCGTGTCGCGCGACAACATGAAGTCCCACGACGAGTTCAAGACCAAGCTCGAGCTGCCGTTCGAGCTCATCGCGGACACCGAGGAAAAGATGTGCCACATGTTCGGCGTGGTCAAGAACAAGATCATGTACGGCAAGAAGGTCAAGGGCATCGAGCGCAGCACTTTCCTCATCGGCGCGGACGGCGTGCTGAAGCAGGAATGGCGCGGCCTGAAGGTGCCCGGCCACGTCGACGAAGTGCTGAAGGCCGTCAAGCTCCTCAAGAAGGCTGCCTGACGTTTTGTAGCAACATGCGCGGGTGGCGGGTTGAAGGGCGACACCTTCTGTGCATAATGAATTCATGCCGTTGACCCTGGCGCCCAGCGCCATCACCGCAAACGCAGACAAAGCCGCCGGGCTCGCCAGGCGGCTTTTTCGCTTTTTGAACCGCTTTTCGTCTCTCTTTTTGCCTTTCTTCTCCGGGAATCACCTACCTTATGCCCCTGCCTCCCGCCCCCACCAAGCGCGCCGCCATGCTTGCCCCGGACGCATACGACGCCCCGGCCCGCTCCCTGCACAAGGCTTCGCGAAAATCGGAGGTCACGGCGCTCGACAGCCCGCTGCCTGAGAAGCCGCAGGCCATGGATTTCGATCCCCGCTCGGGCGGCGGTGAAGCACATCCGGAAGCGTTCAAGGCACCCGCGGACGCCGACCTCGAGCATGGGGAGCCGGTCCACCCCTCCAAACGCCGGTCGGAACCCGCTCCCAAGCCGGCCCGCAAGCCGAAATCCACCGGTCCGAAAAAGCTGTTCGTGCTCGACACCAACGTGCTGATGCACGACCCAATGAGCCTGTTCCGCTTCGAGGAACACGACATCTTCCTTCCCATGATCGTCCTGGAAGAACTGGACGGCCACAAGAAGGGCATGACGGAGGTCGCGCGCAATGCGCGTCAGGCCAGCCGTACGCTCGACGCGCTCGCGGGGGCACAGGGCGCGGACATCGCGAGCGGCCTGAAGCTGGACACCACGGGGCACCGGGAAGCCGGCGGCTGCCTCTTCTTCCAGACCAAGCCGCTCGCCAGCCAGCTGCCCTTGGGGCTGCCGCAGGGCAAGGCGGACAACCAGATCCTGGGCGTGGTGCAGGCCCTGCGGGAAGAGCGTGCGCCGCGCGAGGTCGTGCTGGTGTCCAAGGACATCAACATGCGGGTCAAGGCCCGCGCGCTGGGTCTCGCGACCGACGACTACCAGAACGACAAGACGCTCGACGACCTCGACCTGCTCTATTCGGGCGCCCTTGCCCTGCCCCCGGACTTCTGGACCAAGCACGGCAAGACGATCGAGAGCTGGCAGAGCGGACAGCACACGTTCTACCGGATCACCGGACCCATCGTGCCGAGCCTGTTGATCAACCAGTTCGTGTACTTCGAGTCGCCCGGCGAGCCGAGCCTGTACGCGCGCGTCACCGAAATCCGCGCGAAGACCGCGGTGCTCAAGACGCTGAAGGACTACGGCCACCTGAAGAACTCCGTGTGGGGCGTGACGACGCGCAACCGCGAGCAGAACTTCGCGATGAACCTGCTGATGGACCCGGAAATCGACTTCGTGACGCTGACCGGCACGGCCGGCACCGGCAAGACACTGATGGCGCTCGCGTCCGGCCTCACGCAGGTGCTGGACGACCGCCGCTACACCGAGATCATCATGACCCGCGCGACGGTGAGCGTGGGCGAGGACATCGGCTTCCTGCCCGGGACGGAAGAAGAAAAGATGGGCCCGTGGATGGGCGCGCTCGACGACAACCTCGAGGTGCTTGCCAAGACCGAGACCAGCGCCGGCGAATGGGGACGTGCCGCAACGAACGAGCTGATCCGCAGCCGCATCAAGATCAAGAGCATGAACTTCATGCGCGGCCGCACGTTCCTGAACAAGTACGTGATCATCGACGAGGCGCAGAACCTGACGCCCAAGCAGATGAAGACGCTGATCACGCGCGCGGGCCCGGGCACCAAGATCATCTGCATGGGCAACCTCGCCCAGATCGACACACCCTACCTCACCGAGGGCTCGTCGGGCCTCACCTTCGCGGTGGACAAGTTCAAAGGCTGGCCGCACAGCGGGCACATCACCCTGGCGCGCGGCGAGAGGTCGAGGCTCGCGGACTTCGCGAGCGAAGTGCTCTAGAAATCGTTGCCTGACGCGAGCGATTCGAAGCGCGTCATTTCCTTCATGAAAGCGAGCTTGACGGTCCCGGTGGGGCCGTTTCGCTGCTTGCTGATGATGATCTCGGCGACGCCGGGCTCCTTGGAGTCCTTGTTGTAGTAGTCGTCGCGGTAGATGAACATGATCACGTCCGCGTCCTGCTCGATCGCCCCCGATTCGCGCAGGTCGCTCATCATGGGCCGTTTGTCGGTACGCGACTCCACGCCGCGCGACAGCTGAGACAGCGCGATCACGGGACACTGCAGTTCCTTGGCGAGCATCTTCAGGCCGCGCGAGATTTCACCGACGGCCGTGGCGCGGTTCTCGTCGTTCATGCTGGCCGAGGTGCTCATGAGCTGCAGGTAGTCGACCACGATCAGGCCGAGCTTGCCGCACTGGCGCGAGAGGCGGCGCGCATTGGCGCGCAGCTCGCTCGTCGTGAGGCCGGGTGTCTCGTCGATGTGCAGCGAGATGTTGCGCAGCTTCTCGATCGCCTCGGTGAGCCGCGGCCACTCGGAGTCCGTGAGCTTGCCGGTACGCAGGTGCATCTGGTCGATACGGCCGATCGAGCCGACGATACGCACCGCGAGTTGCGAAGCGCCCATTTCCATGGAGAACACGGCGACGGGCAGGCCCTCGTTCAGTGCGACGTGCTCGGCGATGTTGATCGCAAGCGCCGTCTTGCCCATCGAAGGCCGCGCCGCGAGCACGATCATGTCGCCCGCCTGCATGCCGGAAGTCATGCGGTCGAGATCGTAGAAGCCGGTGGGCACGCCCGTGATGTCGTTCGGGTTGTCCGCCATCTCCTGCACGCGATCGAGCAGCTGCACGACCAGGCTGTCCATGCCCTGGAAGCCCTGCTTCATCCGCGAGCCTTCCTCGCCGATGTTGAAGATCTTCTGCTCGGCTTCGTCCAGGATCTTGTCGACGGCCTTGCCTTGCGTGTTGAAGGCCGCGGTGGCGATTTCATCGCTCGCGCTCACGAGCTTGCGCAGGATCGAGCGCTCGCGCACGATCTCCGCGTAACGGCGGATGTTGCTGGCGCTCGGCACGTACTGCGCGAGCGAGTTGAGGTATGCGAGGCCCCCGATTTCATCGGCCTTGCCGAGCCCCTGCAGCTGTTCGTAGACGGTGATGACGTCTGCGGGCTTCGTGGCATTGATCAGCGTGCCGACGACGCCGTAAATCAGGCGATGCTCGTACCGGTAGAAGTCACCGTCGGTCAGCAGGTCGCCCACGCGATCCCAGGCGCCGTTGTCGAGCAACAGGCCCCCGAGCACGCTCGATTCCGCCTCGATGGAGTGCGGCGGGACCCGCAGCTGGGCGACCTGGTGGTCGCGCGAAAAGTCGTCGTCGAGGGAAGAAAGTACTGCGGACATCGTGAAGGGTGCGGAGGCGATGGGAGATGCTACGCGGCGCGCCGGGGACGGTCAAAGCGCGCGGTGCGCAACTGTGTGGAGAGGTATGTGGATAAGTGGTGCTTATCCGTGTATAGCCACTGGAAAAGAAAACGCCGCCCGAAGGCGGCGTTTGGGTGGAGGCTCAGACGAGGCGGCTTATGCCGTTTCGCCGTACACCGTGACAGTAATGTCCACCACCACGTCCGTGTGCAGCTGCACGCTGACAGTGCTGTCGCCGACGGTCTTGATCGGGCCGTTGGGCATGCGCACCTGGGCCTTCGCGACCTTGTAGCCTTGCTTGTTCAGCTCTTCGGCGATGTCGTAGTTGGTGACGGAGCCGAACAGGCGGCCGTCCACACCCGCCTTTTGCGTCAGCTTGACGGTCGTGCCGCCGAGCTTTTCGCCCTGGGCCTGCGATTCCGCGAGCTTGGCGGCCGCAGCCTTTTCGAGCTCGGCGCGCCTGGCCTCGAATTCGGCCTTGTTGGCAGCAGTCGCGCGGCGTGCGCGGCCTTGCGGGATCAGGAAGTTGCGGGCGTAGCCGTCCTTGACCTTGGCGATCTCGCCGAGTTCGCCGACGTTCGGAACCTTCTCGAGCAGAATGATTTGCATGTGCTTCGCTCCTTAGATGCGGTGCTGGTCCGTGTACGGGACCAGGGCCAGGAAGCGGGCACGCTTGATGGCGGTGTTGAGTTGGCGCTGGTAGATCGCGCGCGTGCCGGTCAGGCGGGCGGGGATGATCTTGCCGTTTTCGGCGATGAAGTCGCGCAGGGTGTCGACGTCCTTGTAGTCGATTTCCTCGACGCCGGCGACGGTGAAGCGGCAAAAGCGCTTGCGCTTGAACAGCAGCGACTGGGTGTTGCGCTTCGGACGCTTGTCCTTGTTGAATTTCTTGAACGTGGCCATGTGGACCTCTAAAAATTAATCTTGCTGAAATGACTGGATGTGGAGCACCGGATGCTTGCCGTTGCGCGGTGTCGCCAGGAATCCCGTGAACCTCCAGGGGCTGCCGATGGGCTGCCGGACCATCGTCTCGGCTACTGCGCCAAAAGCCACCGCCTTGATCGCCGCCTTCACCTGCCGGGCCTGGCCTGCTTCCATGAGTTCGGACTCGTGTTCGAGCCTCAAATCCAGGGCGGGCAATCCAGCCGGGGTGTATCGCAGGGCCGAAGCTTCGGCGATACGGGCACTCAGGACGATCTGGTTCACTCCCTGTCGATCCGCGCCTTGCGGCAGCTTACGACTGGTACTCCGCCTGCTGGGCCTTGCGGGCCTCTTCGCGCTCGACGGTCTTCATCATCGACGACGGGCCGGTATCGGCCTTCTTGCGAACCACGGTGAGGTGGCGCAGGACGGCGTCGTTGAAGCGGAACGCGTGCTCCAGCTCAGCCATGACGGGCTGGTCGGCTTCGATGTTCACGCACAGGTAATGGGCCTTGGCGAGCTTGTTGATCTGGTAGGCCAGCTGGCGGCGGCCCCAGTCTTCCACGCGGTGCACCTTGCCGCCGCCGGCGGTGATCATGCCCTTGTAGCGCTCCAGCATGGCCGGAACCTGTTCGCTCTGATCCGGATGGATCAGCAAGATGATTTCATAGTGACGCATAAGACTCCTTGTGGATTGAAGCTACCCGCAGCGTCTGTCTGGCGGTGTAGCAAGGGGAAAGCCCATGATTATAGCAAGGCGCGCCCTGCCCTGCCATGGAGCCGGCTCAGCGGTCGTTCAGGGCGTTGTCCAGCGGCTGGTACTTTTCGGGTCCGACAGCATCCCGGATGCGCGGGGCGACTTCCAGCAGTTGCTCGTAGCTGGTAGCCCCTTCCACGGCCAGGTTCAGCCGGAAGCCGCGCAGCCCCAGCGCAGCCGTGAGCCTGGTGGCGATCGGATAGGCCTCGGCATAACGTTCCTGGGGTGTCCGGCGCTTGTGCTGCTCCGCCGCCGCGGCCTGGGCGCTCGCGGCATCCGCTTCGGCGGCGGTCTCCTGCGGCGCCGCGTCCACCAGCAGCCCCAGTTCGACCAGCTTGTCGATGTCCTCGCGCGACACGCCCACGGGGGCCGTGGCCTTCAGGATGTCCTCGAGCGTGCGCTTGCCGTCGAACAGGATGAATGCGGACCGCTGCCGTGGCGTGAGCGGCACGGACCGGTCCTTCATGACCCTGTGGCCTGCCTCCGTCTTGACCATGAGCATGTGGAACTCCCCTTGCTGACTACGCCCGCAGCTTGCTCGCGCGGCCCGCGCGTCGCATCCGGGTTTATCCAGAGCATTTACAAAAAAAAGGGCCCGCTGCTCCAGCGGGCCCTTTCCAGCAAGCTACGGGGGCGAAATCAGTCGCGCGCGTAGATATCGACGTCCTTCGTTTCCTTGATGAAGAGCGTGCCGATGATGAAGGTCATGGTCGCGACGATCACCGGGTACCAGAGGCCGTAGTAGATGTCGCCCGTCGCCGCCACCATGGCGAACGCCGTCGTCGGCAACAGCCCGCCGAACCAGCCATTGCCCACGTGGTAGGGCAGGCTCATGGACGTGTAGCGGATGCGCGTCGGGAACAGCTCGACCAGCATGGCCGCGATCGGGCCGTAGACCATCGTCACCAGGATCACGAGGAAGACGAGGAGCAGCAGCACCATGCCCTTGTTCATCTTGTCGGGCGAGGCCACGGTGGTGAGGCCGGCGGCCTTCGCCGAATCCCCCACCGCCTTCTTGAAGTCCGCGATGGCCTTGCCGCTCTCCGGAGAGAAGCCGTGGCGCTCCGCATTGAGCGTGGCGGTCGGGGCGGGCATGACCTTGTCGCCGATGGTCACGGTCGCCGGCGAACCCGGTGCGCCTGCCTTGTTCTCGTACGGGATGTAGGAGGTGGTCAGCGTGCGCTTGGCGATGTCGCAGGACGAGGTGAAGTCGATTTCACGCGCGATCGGGCTGCCCTGGAACGAGCACTGGGCCGGATCGGCGGTCACGGTCACCTTGGCCGTCTGCTGCGCCTGCAGCAGGGCCGGATTGGCGTACTTCAGGATCATCGGGAACACGCTGAAATACGTGAGCGCCGCGATCAGGCAGCCGGCCATGATGATCGGTTTGCGGCCGATCTTGTCCGAAAGCGTCCCGAAGATCACGAAGAACGGCGTGCCGATCAGGAGCGATGCCGCGATGAACAGGTTGGCCGTCGTGACGTCCACCTTGGCGATCGTCGTCATGAAGAACAGCGCGTAGAACTGGCCGCAGTACCAGACGACGGCCTGGCCGGCGGTCAGGCCGAGCAGCGCCAGGATCACGATCTTCAGGTTGCGCCATTCGCCGAAGGATTCGGCCAGCGGCGCCTTGGACGTCTTGCCCTCGGCCTTCATCTTCTGGAAGGCGGGCGACTCGGCCAGGCTCAGGCGGATCCACACCGACACGCCCAGCAGGACGATGGAGACGAGGAACGGGATGCGCCAGCCCCAGTCGTTGAAGTCCTTCGTGCCCATGGCTTCGCGCACGCCCAGGATCACCAACAGCGACAGGAACAGGCCGAGCGTCGCGGTCGTCTGGATCCACGACGTGTACGCGCCCCGTTTGCCGCGCGGCGCGTGTTCGGCCACATAAGTGGCGGCGCCGCCGTATTCACCGCCGAGCGCCAGGCCCTGCAGCAGGCGCAACGCGATGAGGATCACGGGCGCCGCGATGCCGATGGCCTTGTAGCCCGGCAGCAAGCCGACGATGAAGGTCGATGCGCCCATGATGAGGATGGTCACCAGGAACGTGTACTTGCGGCCGATCATGTCGCCCAGCCGGCCGAAGAAGATCGCGCCGAACGGCCGTACCAGGAAGCCTGCCGCGAAGGCCAGCAGCGCGAAGATGTACGCGGAGGTGGGGTCGAGTCCCGAGAAGAACTGCCCCGCGATGATGCCCGCGAGCGAGCCGTACAGGTAGAAGTCGTACCACTCGAATACGGTGCCGAGCGAAGACGCGAAGATGACTTTTCGCTCCTCCTTGCTCATCGGTGGCGCGGCCGTATTGGCGCCGCTCATTGCCGTCGCAGTTGCCATGATGTCTCCTGTGGTTGTTTCTGGCCGGGCCAGTGTTCTCATCCGGTCTGACACCACGCTGACGCGCGCTGCGCTTGCGGGCAAACGCGCTCAGGGTATTCCCTAGAGTCGTGCGGGTTTCGCCACAGTGGGGCCGGGGCTGCGCACGCGCGTGAGCGCGCTGGTGACGGCCGCTGCGGCGAAGCCGAGCGGAACGCCGAACACCGCCGCGGAGATCGGCTGGATGCCGAACCAGAGGTCCTGCCCGGGACCCATGGCGAAGAAGGCGCGCACCGGCGGTGCGTTGACGAGCATGTAGTACACGGTGACGCCCAGGCCGCACAGCATGCCGGCGACAGCGCCCTTTCGCGTGGTGCCGGGCCAGAAGATGCCGAGCACCATCACGGGCACGAAGGCGGAGGCCGCGAGTGAAAACGAGGCCGCGACGAGCGGCAGGATCTCCGCGGGCTTGAGCGAAGCGACGGCCGCGGCGACCAGCGCCACCGCGAGCAACGCGAATTTCGAGAGGATCACCCGCTCTTCCGGCGTGACGCGGTGGTTGATCTCGTGCGAATACACGTCGCGCACCATGGCGTTGCTGATCGTGAGCAGCAGCCCGTCCGCGGTGGAAAGCGCTGCTGCCAGCCCGCCGGCCGCGACGAGGCCCGAGATCACATAGGGCAATCCGCCGAGCTCGGGCGTGGCGAGCATGATCATGTCGGCACCCAGGCGGATCTCGCCCCACTGGAGGATGCGGTCCCCGTTGACGTCGGCGACGGAGATGATGCTCGGGTCGACCTTCGCCCATTGCGCGATCCATGGGGGCAGCGCGTCGAAGCTGCTTCCGACCAGGTTGTTCATCACCTCGAACTTGACCAGCACCGCGAGCGCCGGGGCGCTCAGGTAGACGAGCGCGATGAAGAAGATCGACCACGCCACCGACGAGCGCGCCTCCGCCACCGTCGGTGTCGTGTAGTAGCGTGTCAGCAGATGCGGCAGGCCGGCCGTTCCCACCATCAGGCAGAACATGAGTGCCAGGAAATTGCGGCGCGAGAGCGTGAAGGCATCCTGCTCCTGCGGCGTCCCCTCGGGATCGCCCATGAAGGGCTGGCTGTGCGGCGGAAGTCCCCCCAGCGGCTTCGCGCGTTCGTAGTTCTCGTTCATCGCGCGCACCCAGCGGTCGCGCGCCGTCGCCGCGTCCTGCGGCATGGATGCCAGCTCGCGGTTGGCCCGCACGATCAGCGCGGAATCCGCGCCCTGCGCCTTGAGGGAGCGGATGCGTTCCTGCGCCGCGGCGCGCTCCCGTCGCAGCGCCCCCTCGACATCGCGCAAACGCTCCTCGTATTCCTTCGCCTGCTTCTGGAAAACGGCCGCCACCTGCTTTTCCGCCGGATCGTCCATGAGCTTGCGCTCGAGCTCGGAGATCTTCTGCAACTGCGTCCCGTAGACGACCGGCGCTGCCGGATTTCCGAGTTGCTTGTATGCCAGCCAGGACACCGGGATCAGGAAGGCCAGCAGCAGGATGATGTACTGGGCCACCTGCGTCCATGTGATCGCGCGCATGCCGCCGAGGAAGGAGCACAGGAGGACGCCCCCGAGCCCGAGCAGGATGCCGATCTCGAACTGCACGCCGGTGAGGCGCGAGGCGATGAGGCCGATGCCATAGATCTGCGCGACGACGTAGGTGAAGGAGCACAGCATCGCCGCGAAGGCCGCGATGACGCGCGGCCAGCGCCCGCCGAAGCGCACGCTGAAATAGTCCGGGACCGTGTAGAGATTGAGCTTGCGCAGGTGCGGCGCGATCAGCAGCGCGACCAGGCAAAAGCCCCCCGTCCATCCGAGCACGTACGCGAGGCCGCCCGCCTGCGCTTCGGTGCCGGCGAATCCCTGCAGGTACAGCCCGCCCGCCATGCTGATGAACGAAGCCGCGCTCATCCAGTCCGCCGCCGCTGCCATGCCGTTGTACATCGCCGGGATCCGGCGGCCGGCAACGTAGTACTCGTCGGGATCGGTCGTGCGGCCGTAGATGCCGATGGCCGCGTACATCATCACCGACGCGAACATGAAGATGGGGCCGATCCAGAAACGCGAGAGGCCCCGACGCTCCGCCCACCCCATCAGCAGCAGGAACGCCAGCAGGCACACCACGTAGACGCCGACGGTGCGATGCAGGCGGCGTTTGTAGGCCTGGTAGAAGGCGGAGTCAGCCATCGACGGCCCCGTCGCCGGGCAGTTCGGCGTCCTGCGGCGCGAGCCGCTTCATCACCGCCGCGTAGAGGACGATGATGGCCAGGAAGACCAGCACCGCGCCCTGCGCCGCCATCCAGTATTCGAAGGGCCAGCCCGCGACGACGAACTGCAGGTCGCGCGCGAAGAAGGGGAAGCCGAAGGCCACCAACGCCCAAAGGAGCAGCAGGCCGGCCTTCAGCGCAAGGACGCGGGGGTCGTGCTTTTCCTGTACCTCGGGGTCGCCCATCGCGCGATCATCGCACCGCCGGCACGGCGAGCCCCTAGGTATTTGCTAGGAGCGCCTTGCCAGTTGCTGCCAGGTCGCGATGACGCTGTCGGGATTCAGCGAGATCGACGTGATGCCCTGGTCGGCGAGCCACTGGGCGAAGTCCGGATGGTCGCTCGGCCCCTGCCCGCAGATGCCCACGTACTTGCCCTTGGACACGCAGGCCGTGATGGCCCTGGACAGCATCGCCTTGACCGCGGGGTCGCGCTCGTCGAAGTCGGCGGCCAGCAGTTCCAGCCCGGAGTCGCGGTCCAGCCCGAGTGTCAGCTGCGTGAGGTCGTTGGAGCCGATCGAGAAGCCGTCGAAGTATTCGAGGAATTCATCGGCAAGGATCGCGTTGCTCGGTACCTCGCACATCATGATCACCTTGAGGTCATCCTGGCCGCGCTTGAGGCCCTGCTGCGCGAGCAGCTGGGTGACGCGGTCGGCCTGGCCGAGCGTGCGCACGAACGGCACCATCACCTGCACGTTCGACAGGCCCATGTCGCGGCGCACGCGCACCAGCGCCTCGCATTCCATCGCGAATGCCTCGCGGAATTCGTTGCTGATGTAGCGTGCGGCGCCCCGGAAGCCGAGCATCGGGTTCTCCTCCTCCGGCTCGTAGCGCGAACCGCCGATCAGCTTGCGGTATTCGTTCGACTTGAAGTCCGACAGCCGAACGATCACCGGCTTCGGCCAGAAGGCCGCGGCGATGGTGGCAATGCCTTCGGCCACCTTGTCGACATAGAAGGCCCGCGGCGACGCATGCCCGCGCGCCACCGACTCGACCGCCTTCTTCAGGTCCGCGTCGACGTTCGGGTAGTCGAGGATGGCCTTCGGGTGCACGCCGATGTTGTTGTTGATGATGAATTCCAGCCGGGCCAGGCCCACGCCGTCGTTGGGCAGCTGCGCGAAATCGAACGCAAGCTGCGGGTTGCCCACGTTCATCGTCATCTTCACAGCGATCTCGGGCATCACGCCCCGCTGCACCTCCGTCACCTCGGTCTCGAGCAGGCCGTCGTAGATGAAGCCCGTATCGCCCTCGGCGCAGCTCACGGTGACGAGCGTGCCGTCCTTGAGCTTGTCCGTCGCATCGCCGCATCCCACCACCGCCGGGATGCCGAGTTCGCGCGCGATGATGGCGGCGTGGCAGGTGCGACCGCCGCGGTTCGTGACGATCGCGCTCGCGCGCTTCATGACGGGTTCCCAGTTGGGGTCGGTCATGTCCGTGACCAGCACATCGCCCGCCTGCACCTTGTCCATCTCGCTGATGCTGTGCACGAGCCGGACCGGCCCGGTCCCGATCTTCTGGCCGATGGCGCGG
Source organism: Caenimonas aquaedulcis (assembly GCF_015831345.1). NCBI lineage: Bacteria > Pseudomonadati > Pseudomonadota > Betaproteobacteria > Burkholderiales > Comamonadaceae > Caenimonas > Caenimonas aquaedulcis. The sequence goes on from NZ_JADWYS010000001.1 coordinate 986,217, forward strand.
CCCTCGGCGAGCACGCTGCTCTTGCCCTTGAGCTTGTAGCGCAGCTCCGCCTTGCCCTGCTGCTGGCTCTTCACGGTCTCGGGTCGAGCCTGCAGGATGTAGAGCTGGCCGTCGTTGCCGTCCTTGCCCCACTCGATGTCCATGGCGCGGCCGTAGTGCTTCTCGATCACGAGCGCGTAGCGCGCGAGCTGCTCGACGTCCGCGTCGGTGAGCGAGAAGCGATTGCGCTGCTCGAGCGGCACATCGACGGTCTTCACGAGCTTGCCGGAGGCGGCCTTCTCCTCGCTGCCCGCGAACACCATCTGCAGCAGCTTGGACCCGAGGTTGCGGCGGATCACCGCACGCTTGCCCGCTTCGAGCATCGGCTTGTGCACGTAGAACTCGTCCGGGTTGACGGCGCCCTGCACCACCGTTTCGCCCAGGCCGTAGCTGGAGGTGATGAAGACGACCTGGTCGAATCCCGATTCGGTGTCGATCGTGAACATGACGCCGGCCGCGCCGAGGTCGCTTCGAACCATGCGCTGCACGCCCGCGGAAAGCGCGACCTCGGAATGCGAAAAGCCCTTGTGCACGCGATAGCTGATCGCGCGGTCGTTATACAGCGACGCGAAGACTTCCTTCATCTTGTGCAGCACCGACTCGATGCCGACCACATTGAGGAAGGTCTCCTGCTGCCCGGCGAAGGAGGCGTCGGGAAGGTCCTCGGCCGTCGCTGAGGACCGCACGGCGAAACTCGCCTGCGGGTTGCCTTCCGACAACCTGGCGAATGCTTCGGTGATCGCCTGCTGCAGGTTTGCGGGAAATGGCTGCGCCTCCACCCAGCCGCGAATCTCGGCGCCCGCGGCGGCGAGAGCGCGCACGTCCTCGGTGTCGAGTTCGGTCAGCTTGGCATTGATTCGCTGGGCGAGGCCGTCGTGCGCGAGGAACTCGCGGAACGCATGCGCCGTGGTGGCGAAGCCGGTCGGCACGCGCACGCCCTGGGGCAGCTGGGAGATCATCTCGCCGAGGCTTGCGTTCTTGCCGCCCACCGCCTCGACGTCGGTCATTCTCAGGTTCTCAAACGGAACGACCAGGGCGGTCGCGCTGAACAGTGCAGACATGGGAAAACTCCAGAAGTTGAAACCGGGTCTGCGCTCGAGCGGAGCGTCTTCCCATGCGGGCGCGACAGGCTTTGTGCTTGTTCGAATGGGCGGTGGCGCGGCATGGGGATGGGAATCGGATAATTGGCGCAATTGTAGGCCGCGCACGCGTCGCCGCGGCCGTGATTAGTCTGAAAGCATCATGTGACCACCCTGCACACCCGCACCGTGTTTTTCGTCTCCGACGGCACCGGCATCACGGCCGAGACTTTCGGCAACGCCATCCTCGCGCAGTTCGAATTCAAACCCCGCCACGTGCGCATGCCCTTCATCGACAGCGTGGACAAGGCCCACCAGGTGGTGCGGCAGGTCAACCACACCGCCGAGCTGGAGGGACGCAAGCCCGTGGTCTTCACCACGCTGGTGAACGTGGAAATCCTCAAGGTCATCGAGGAAGGCTGCAAGGGCATGTTGCTGGACATGTTCGGCACCTTCGTGCGGCCGCTCGAAATCGAACTCGGCATGAAGTCGTCGCATCGCATCGGGCGCTTCTCGGACGTGAGCAAGAGCAAGGAGTACCACGACCGGATCGAGGCGATCAACTACAGCCTGGCGCACGACGACGGCCAGTCCAACCGCGACCTGGAGCAGGCCGACGTGATCCTGGTCGGCGTGAGCCGCAGCGGCAAGACGCCGACGTCGCTCTACCTCGCCATGCAGCACGGCCTCAAGGCAGCGAACTATCCGCTCATCCCCGACGACTTCGAACGCCAGCAGCTGCCGCCGGCCCTGGTGCCGCATCGCAAGAAGATCTTCGGCCTCACCATCCAGCCGGAACGGCTGAGGGAGATCCGCAACGAGCGGCGGCCCGACTCCAGGTATGCCGCGCTGGACAACTGCCGAATGGAAGTCGCCGAAGCCGAGGCCATGATGCGGCGCGCCGGCATCCGCTGGCTGAGCACGACCACCAAGTCGATCGAAGAGATTGCGACCACGATCCTTCAGGAGATCCGGCCCGAGCGGCTGGAGTACTGAGGCCCCCTCATAGGCAGGGCCTAAAGGGCCCATTGGGCCAATGAATTGGCTCCGCGGCGCCGGCGTCCCTATGATCATAGCCATACGCAATCAACCACAACTCCCCAAGAGAGGAAATCTATGTCACTCATCAATACCGCCGTCGCTCCCTTCCAGGCAACCGCCTACCACCAGGGCAAGTTCGTCCCGGTGACCGAGGAAAACTTCAAGGGAAAGTGGTCCGTCGTGGTGTTCTACCCCGCCGACTTCACCTTTGTGTGCCCCACCGAACTGGGCGACCTGGCCGATCACTACGACGAGTTCAAGCGCCTGGGCGTCGAGGTCTACGGTGTGTCCACGGACACGCACTTCACGCACAAGGCCTGGCACGACACGTCGGACACCATCCGCAAGGTTCAGTACCCGCTCGTGGGTGACCCCAACCACCAGCTGGCGCGCTTCTTCCAGGTCCTGATCACCGAAGGCGAGGACGCCGGGCTGGCGCTGCGCGGCACGTTCGTGATCGACCCCGAAGGCCGCATCAGGACGATCGAGGTGCACGACAACGGCATCGGCCGCGATGCGACGGAAACGCTGCGCCGCGTGAAGGCCGCGCAGTACATCGCCGCCCACCCCGGCGAGGTGTGCCCCGCCAAGTGGAGCGAAGGCGCGCAGACCCTGTCGCCGTCGTTGGACCTCGTCGGCAAGATCTGAGGACGCGATGCTCGACGCCAACCTCAAGGCGCAACTCGGCGCCTACATGCAGCGCATCTCGACTCCCGTCGAGATCGCCGCATCCCTGGACGACAGCGCGGCGTCCGGGCAATTGCGCGAACTGCTGGCCGACATCGCGCACGCCTCGCCGCTCGTTCGCGTGACGGAAACGCAGGCCCAGGGACAGCGCACGCCGTCCTTCTCCGTGAACCGGCCCGGCCAGTCGAACGGGCCGCGCTTCGCGGGCCTGCCGATGGGCCATGAATTCACGTCGCTGGTGCTCGCGCTGCTGCAGGTGGGGGGCTATCCGCCCAAGGTGGACGAAGCCGTCCTGCAACAAGTGCGCGACCTGGACGGCGATTTCGAATTCGAGATCTACATCTCGCTCACCTGCCACAACTGCCCGGACGTCGTGCAGGCCTTGAACCTCATGGCGATCCAGAACCCGCGCATCCGCGCGACGATGATCGACGGCGCCCTGTTCCAGGACGAGGTCAAGGCGCGCGAAATCATGGCGGTGCCCACCATCTTCCTGAACGGCACGCGCTTCGGCCAGGGCCGCATGACGCTGGAGGAAATCCTGTCGAAGATCGACACGGGCGCCGCCAAACGCGAAGCCGAAAAGCTCGCGCAGAAGGATCCCTTCGACGTGCTGATCGTCGGTGGCGGCCCCGCGGGCGCCGCGGCCGCCGTCTATGCGGCTCGCAAGGGCGTGCGCACCGGCGTCGCATCCGAACGCTTCGGCGGCCAGGTGATGGACACGCTGGGCATCGAGAACTTCGTGTCGGTGAAGGAAACGGAAGGGCCGAAATTCGCGCTCGCGCTGGAAGAACACGTGCGCCACTACGACGTGGACATCATGAACCTTCAGCGCGCCAGGGCGCTGGCCCCGGTGGACGGCGGTATCCGGGTGGAACTCGAGAGCGGTGCGGCGCTGAAAGCGCGGACGGTCATCGTCACGACCGGCGCCCGCTGGAAGAACGTGAACGTGCCCGGCGAGCAGGAATACCGCAACAAGGGTGTCGCCTACTGCCCACACTGCGACGGCCCGCTCTTCAAGGGCAAGCGCGTCGCGGTGATCGGCGGGGGTAACTCGGGCGTCGAAGCCGCGATCGATCTCGCGGGCATCGTGGGCCACGTGACGCTGATCGAGTTCGACACGCAACTCCGGGCGGACGCCGTCCTGCAGCGCAAGCTGGCGTCGCTGCCCAACGTGACCACGCTGCTCAATGCGCAGACGACCGAAATCCTCGGCGACGGCCAGCGCGTGTCGGGGCTGACCTGGCGCGACCGCGCGAGCGGCGAGACGTCGCGCGTCGACCTCGAGGGCGTCTTCGTCCAGATCGGCCTAGTGCCCAACACGGAGTGGCTCAAGGGCACGCTCGAGCTGTCGCGGCACGGGGAGATCATCGTGGATGCGAAGGGACAGACCTCCCTGCCCGGCGTCTTCGCCGCGGGCGACGCGACGACCGTTCCCTTCAAGCAGATCATCATCGCGGCGGGCGATGGCGCGAAGGCCGCGCTGGGCGCCTTCGAGCACCTCGTGCGCGCCTGAGACTTGGTCCACAATCCCGGGGAACACATCCCCGGGAATTTCCATGCAAGGCGATCCGCAAGTCATCCAGCACCTCCAGGCGCAACTGCGCAACGAGCTCACCGCGACCAACCAGTATTTCCTGCACTACCGCATCCTCAAGCACTGGGGCTTCGAGCGGCTGGCGAAGAAGGAATACGAGGAGTCGATCGGCGAGATGAAGCACGCGGACCGCCTGATGGAACGCATCCTGATGCTGGACGGCCTGCCGAACCTGCAGGACCTCGGCAAGCTGCTCGTCGGCGAGGACGTACCGGAGATCCTCGACTGCGACCTGCGCAGCGAGCGCGGCGCGCAGGCGGCCGTCAAGGAAGGAATCGCCCACTGCGAAACGGTGCGGGACTACGTGTCCCGCGAAATCCTCGAGGACATCCTGAAGGACACCGAGGAGCACATCGACTTCCTGGAGACCCAGATCGACGTGCTCGCGAAGGTGGGACTGCAGAACTACCTGCAGTCCCAGCTCGGCGAAAGCGAAGCGAGCTAGCCTGCCGTCGCGCGCGAATCGCGCCTGTCTTTCCAGAACGCGCCCACGAGCCAGATCGAGGGCAGCCCGACCATCAGCACCGAGATCAGCTGCGCGACGTTGCCCTCCGCCAGGTCTTCCGTCGCCGCGTGCCACCAGGCGTTGTCGATGCCCGGGACCAGCGCAGCTTCGGTGAACTCGTGGAAACCGTGCAGGACGAGCTGCAGCGAGAACACCACCATGAAAACGGCGGTGACCTGGAAGAAGCGGCTCAGGTTGACTTTGTGGCCATGGCGCGTCCAGAGCCAGGAAATCCACGCGGCCAGGGCGAAGCCGATCGCCCCACCCCACGCCATGTGGCCCAGTTCGGCGCTGCCGGCGAGCGACGCGATCATCGTCGCGGTTTCGACGCCTTCGCGGCCGACCATGAACAAGGCGAATGCGAACACCGCCCACCAGCCCGCACCGCCCGGCTGCGCGGTGGCTTGCGAAAGCTGCGTGTCGATGTGCTTTTTCATGTGCCGTCCCATGCGCAGCATGTGGACCGTGCAGCTGATCACCGCGGCCGCTGCGACCAGCGCCAGCAGGCCTTCCCACGCGGGCGACATCGCACCGACCTGGGCGAGGATCACGCCCACGACGGCGGAGAACACCAAAGCCGTGACCACGCCCGCGCGGATGGCGGAGACGAGTTGCGGCCTCCCGGTCTTTCGCAGGTAGAGCGCGGCGATCGCGACGATCAGCAGCGCTTCCAGGCCTTCACGGAAGGCAATGAGCAAGGTTTGAAGCATGGACGGACCTCGGTCTGGCGTGGCAACTTCACCACGATGCCACGATTATAAATGAGATCGATTCGCATTTGCGTTAGAATTTTTACGACCACAACGCATTACCCCGGAGTTCCATCTTGGCGAAGAAGTCGGCAAAGAAGCCCCCCAGCCCAGCGACAGTCCCCCACGCTCCCCTGCCCCTCCTTCCCCTGGGCGCCCTGATGCTCGCGGCGTCGGTCGGCAGCTGGGCCCAGGAGGCATCGACGCTCAAGCCGGTCATCGTCAAGGACAAATACGACCGCGCCGAGCAGACTTACCAGAGCGGCGTGACCAGCACGGCCAAGACGCCCGCCGCGGCCAAGGATGTTCCCCAATCGCTCACGGTGGTCAATGAAAAGCTGATCCACGACCAAGGCAAGGACACCTTCAAGGAAGCGCTGCAGAACGTTCCCGGCATCACCTTCGAGGCCGGCGAAGGCGGCCGCATCGGCGACAGCATCCGCCTGCGCGGCTTCAGTGTTTCGGGCGACATCTACCTGGACGGGATCCGCGACATCGCGCAATACAACCGCGACACCTTCAACTACGACCGCATCGAGGTGCTGCGCGGCTCGGCGTCCATGCTGTTCGGCCGCGGATCCACTGGCGGCGTGGTGAACCAGGTCAGCCGGACGCCCCGCCTCCTCACCGAGCACGAGGTGAACGTCACCGTCGGCGACGGCAAGTACCTGCGCACCACGGGCGACTTCAACTTCCGCATGGGCGAAGACTCTGCGCTGCGCATCGGCACCATGACGACGGACTGGGATGGCCGCGCGGACAAGGCATCCACCCAACGGCGCGGCCTGGCCGCGGACTACCGCATCGGCATCGGCACAACCAACGAGTTCCTCTTCAGCCTGTACCACCTCAATTACAACGACAAGCCCGACCTCGGCGGCCGCTGGCTCGAAGGCCGCCCCGCGCCCTTTCCGGCGGACAAGTGGTACGGCGCGGATTCGGACTACCAGAAGGACAGCGCGGACATCGCCACCCTCACGTGGACCCATCGCTGGACCGACGGCAGCACGCTGAAGACGACCCTGCGCGACGGCCACTTCAAGCGCGACCTGTGGGCGACGCAAATCACCGCGTTCCCGACGGGCACGACGCAGGCCAACTTCGGCCCGTCCACCATCGTCAACCGGGGCACGCAGACGCGCGCCGGGCAGGAACACCACACCTTCCTGCAAAGCGACTTCCTCACGAAGACCCAGTGGTTCGGCCGCAAGAACGAATTGCTGGTTGGCGCGGACCTCGCGCGCGAACGCTCCGACCGCGATGCCTATACCGGCATTGCGCTGCGGCCCGCCACCACCGTGGCGCTCGCATCCAACAGCCCCCTTCCCGACACGCGCGTGCGCAACCTCGCCACCTCATTCGACTCCACCGCGCTGGGTGTGTATGTGCAGGACACGATCACGATCGCGCCCCACTGGAAGCTCGTCGGCGGCCTGCGCTGGGACAGGTTCTCAGGCGACTTCGACCGCTCGGGCAACGCCGCGCCGAACAACACGCCCCTCTCGCGCAGCGACGGCGTGCTGAGCAAGCGCGCCGGCATCCTCTACCAGCCCACGGAGGAAGTGAGCTACTACGCGTCCTACGGCACCTCGTTCAACACCTCCGGCGACTTGTACCAGTACGACGCCAACTCGGCGAAAACACCGCCGGAAAGCAGCCGCAACCTGGAAGTGGGCGCGAAGTGGGAGCTGTACGAAGGCGATCTCTCGGTGCGCACGGCCCTTGCCAGGACGGACAAGTTCAACGAGCGCAACACGGACGTCAACCAGGCAACCGGCGAGTACCTCCTGTCGGGACGCCGTCACACCAACTCGCTGGAGTTCGAAGTCGCCGGCCGCATCAACCCGAAGTGGGACGTCTTCACGGGCCTCGTCTTCATGCACGGTGTGATCGACCAGGCAGGCTCGTCGCCGGCCTCGCAGGCGACGGTGGGCCTCAACCCGGGCCTGACGCCCAGGCGCCAGGCCAACCTCTGGACGACCTACAAACTCACCGACAAGTGGCGCATCGGCGGGGGCTTCACGCACGTGAGCGAGAACGGCCCCGCGTCAGCGAACGCCCTGCTGCTCGCGAACCGCGCGCCGGCTTATACGCGCTGGGACTCGATGCTCGAGTACGTGTACAACGAGAACCACACGTTCAAGCTCAACATCGACAACATGACGAACAAGGTCTACTACAGCTCGCTGTACCAGCAGTGGCCGAGCCAGGCGCCGCTGCGTACCGTCCGCGCAACCTGGACCGGGAAGTTCTAGGGCCCCCGCCATGCTGCTTCGCATCCCCCAGGCGCTGAATCCCGAAGAGCTGGCGCACGTGCGTCAGCTCGTCACCGGGGCAGCTTGGGGCGACGGGCGCGCCACCGCCGGCGACCAGAGCGCGCGCGTGAAGAACAACGAGCAGCTGCCCGAAGAGCTGCCCGCGGCGCAGGAGGCGCGCCACATCGTGTCGGTGGCGCTGGCGCGCAATCCCATGTTCGTGACGGGCGCGCTGCCCAAGACGGTCTACCCGCCCCTGTTCAACCGCTACGCCGCGAAGGCGAACGCCTTCGGCGACCACATCGACAACGCGGTGCGCACCCACGCGGCCACCGCGCGTCACGTCCGCACGGACATCTCCTGCACGCTGTTCCTGAGCGATCCCTCGAGCTATGACGGCGGCGAGCTCGTGGTGCAGGACACCTACGGTGAGCAACGCATCAAATTCGACGCCGGCGACCTCGTGATGTACCCGGGCACCTCGGTCCACCGGGTCGAGCCCGTCACCCGCGGGGAGCGGCTGGCCTGCTTCTTCTGGATCGAAAGCATGGTCCGGCGGGACGACCAGAGGCGCCTGCTGTACGAGATGGACATGGCGATCCTGGCGCTGCGCCGCGCAGGCGGCGACACCGCGGAAACGGTGAAGCTGACCGGCTGCTATCACAACCTCCTTCGAATGTGGGCGGAGGTCTGAGCCCAGACCCCCGGACTAGCCAAATGCCGGCCCGCCCGATGGGTATTGCAAATGCGAGCGATTCGTATTTATAATCAGCCCACCACTTCAGCCATCCCACCCGCCTGCCTGCCATGATCGTTTGCGTCTGCCATCGCGTCTCCGACCGGGAAATCGCCCGCCATGCGCATGCCGGGATGGATTTCGAGGACATCCAGTTCGAGCTGGGCGTCGCGACGCAATGCGGCCAATGCGAAGGCTGTGCGCGCGAAGTGGTGGCGCAATGCAATGCGCGCCATCCGGTGGCCGCGATCCAGCTCGCGGCCTCCTTGCAGGACAGCCTCAACCGCTCCACGCAGTCCGCCGCGCAGGCCTGAACGCCCGCGCCCCGGCCCGCCGTGCGCACGCTCGATCGCAATGTCGTCATCACGGGGAGCGTGGTGCTCTTCCATGTGGCGGCCCTGTGGGCGCTGCAGACCGGCTTGCTGCGGCGCGCCGTCGAGGTAGTCGTGCCGGTGGAGATGATCAGCGAGCTGTTCACGCCGCCCGCCCCCAAGGTCGAACCGCGTCCCGTCCCGCCGGAGACCGTGGCGCAGCCCGTCAAGAAGGCCGTCCGGGCGCCCGCCCCGGCGCCGTTGCCGGCAGCGATTCCCGACAGCCGACCGGCGCCGAATGCCGCGACCGGGACTTCGCAGCCAGTCCCTGCGCCCGCACCGGTCGCCGCGGCGCCTGCCGAGCCGGCGCCGGCCGCCCCCGCCAGATACGAGCCCCCGTCGAGCCAGGCGGACTATCTCAACAATCCCAAGCCAGCGTACCCGCCCCTGTCCAAACGCCTGGGCGAACAAGGCGTCGTCATGGTGCGCGTGTACATCGGCGCCGACGGCGTCCCGCAGAAAGCCGAGGTCGCGAAGTCCAGCGGCTTCGACCGGCTCGACCAGGCCGGCATCAACACCGTCATGACGTGGCGCTTCGTCCCCGGCAAGCGCGGCGGCGTGGCGGAAGCCGGGTGGTGGCAAGTCCCTATCAATTTCGTCCTGGAGTGAACGACATGAATTCCGAGTTCGGCCTTTACAACCTGTGGAGCCAAGGCGACATCGTCACCCGCGTGGTGGCCATCCTGCTGCTGGGCATGTCCCTCTCCACCTGGATCGTCCTCATCGTCAAGGCGCTGGACCTTCGCAAGTTCGCCGTCCAGTCGCGCTCCACCGAAAGCTTCTGGCACGCGGCGGACTTCGCGGACGGGCTCGGCAAACTGGGCAGCGACGCCGGCAACCCGTTCCGCTCACTGGCGATGGAAGGCCGCGAAGCCACCGCGCACCACCACGCGCAGCCCCAGCTCCACGATGCCTTGGGCGCCAGCGAATGGCTGACGCGCTCCCTGCGCAACTCCATCGACGAATCGACCGCCCGCCTGCAGTCCGGCCTGGCCGTGCTGGCGTCGGTGGGCTCGACCGCCCCGTTCATCGGCCTCTTCGGCACCGTGTGGGGCATCTATCACGCGCTGATTTCGATCAGCGCGGCGGGCCAGGCGACCATCGACAAGGTCGCCGGGCCGATCGGCGAGGCGCTGATCATGACGGCCCTCGGGCTCGCGGTCGCCATTCCGGCGGTGCTCGCCTACAACGCGCTCGTGCGCGGCAACAAGGCCATCCTGAACAAGCTCAACCGGTTCGCGCACGACCTCCACGCCTACCTGCTGACCGGCGCCCGCGTCGCGAGCGGCGAGGACCCGAAGGTCGTCCCGATGAAGCGGAGCTGAGGCCATGGCTTTCGGGACGCAGGACGAGACCGACGAGGTCATGAACGAGATCAACATGACGCCGCTCGTGGACGTCATGCTGGTGCTGCTGATCATCTTCATCATCACGGTGCCGGTGATGAAACACGCGGTGAACATCGACCTGCCGCGCGCGACGGCCAAACCCCAGGACGTGAAACCCCAGACCATCCGCCTGTCGGTCGATGCGCAGGGCGCGTATTACTGGAACGAGGGCCGCGTGCAGGACAAGGACCTGCCGGGCCTTCTGAAGGCGGAGGCGGCGCGCGATCCGCAGCCGGAGCTGCACATCCGCGGCGACAAGGACGTGCGCTATGAACGCGTGGCGCAGGCCATGTCGGCCGCGCAGCAGGCCGGACTGCGCAAGATCGGCTTCATCACCGAGCCGAAGCCGGCGAACTGATCAAAGGCCGATCGCCGCGATGCCGGCGCGGGCGATCTGCGCGTCTTCGGTCGACTTGACCCCGCTCACGCCGACGGCACCGATGCAATTGCCGTCCTTCATGATGGGAACGCCGCCTTCGAGCAGGCCCTTCAGGTCCGGGGCGCTCAGGAACGAGACGCGCCCGCCGTTGATCATGTCCTCGTAGACCTTGCTTTCGCGCCGCCCCACGGCGGCCGTGTTGGCTTTCGCCGGGGCGATGTGCGCGGAGATCGGCGGGGCGCCGTCCAGGCGCTGCAGCCAGAGGAGGTGGCCCCCGTCGTCGACGATCGCGATGCTCACCGCCCAGTGGTTCTTCAACGCCTCGGCTTCGGCGGCGGCGGCGATGGCCTTCAGGTCGGACAGTTCGAGGGCGGAACGGGTTTTCATGGGCGGAGGTGTTGCTTTGGCGGAAAAGGGCAAGCATAACGGTTCGCCGGGGGGTGCCAAAGGGTTGAACCAACCTAGAATGCGCCCATCTAACGCCTCACAGGCAAAGGAAACCGTCCATGAACGATCAAGTCCAGACCATCGACTCCGGCTATGCGCTGCCGTCCACGGCCGAGCGTAACCGCGTCCTGCGCAACACCTATTGGCTGCTCGCGCTCAGCCTGGTTCCCACCGTGCTCGGCGCCTGGCTCGGCGTGGCCACCGGCATCGTGTCGGGCCTCGGCGGCGGCATCGGCCTCGTCGTTTTCCTCGCGGGCGCCTTCGGCTTCATGTTCGCGATCGAAAAGACCAAGAACTCCGCCGCCGGCGTGCCCGTGCTGCTCGCCTTCACGTTCTTCATGGGTCTGATGCTGTCGCGCCTGCTCATCGCGGTGCTGCACTTCAAGAACGGCTCCGGCCTGATCATGACGGCGTTCGGCGGCACCGCCGGCGTCTTCTTCGTGATGGCCACGCTCTCCAGCGTGATCAAGCGCGACCTCTCCGGCATGGGCAAGTGGCTCTTCGTCGGCGCGCTCGCCATCCTGATCGGCGGCATCATCAACGTGTTCGTCGGCTCGTCCACCGGCATGCTGGTGATCAGCGTGATGGCAATCGGCATCTTCAGCGCCTACATGCTGTACGACCTGAAGCGCATCGTCGATGGCGGCGAGACCAACTACATCTCCGCGACGCTCGCGCTCTACCTGGACATCTTCAACGTGTTCCAGAGCCTGCTGGCACTGCTGGGGATCGTGGGCGGCGACGACTAGCCCGCTTCGCTCCAACACGGAACAAGGGGCCCGTGGGCCCCTTGTCCTTTTGGTTTTCAACTTCCCAGGTCAAACACGGCGATGCTCTCCACGTGCGCCGTATGCGGGAACATGTTGACCACCCCCGCGAAGGTGCATCGGTAGCCTGCCTGGTGCACGAGTAGGCCGGCATCGCGCGCCAGCGTCGCCGGGTTGCAGCTCACATAGACAATCCGCTGCGGCGGCTCCCAGTCGCCGCGCAGTCCGGGCTGCTGGTGCAGGTCGACCAGCGCCTTGGTCAGCGCAAAAGCGCCTTCCCGCGGGGGATCCACCAGCCAGCGCTGTGCGCGTCCATCCTTCACGAGCTGTTCCGGCGTGATCTCGAAGAGGTTGCGCGCGGCGAAAGTGGTGGGCGCAAGCGCCGGCCCTGTGCGGGATGCGGCATTCTTCGCGTAGTTTTCCCGCGAGCGCGCGACGAGCGATTCACTGCCCTCGATCCCCAGAACCTCGCCGGCCCGCGTCGCGAGCGGCAGCGTGAAGTTGCCGAGGCCGCAGAACCAGTCGATCACGCGCTCGCTGCGCTGCACGTCGAGCAGGCGCAAGGCCCGCGAGACGAGCACGCGATTGATGTGCGGATTGACCTGCGTGAAATCGGTGGGCCTGAAGGGCATGGTGATGCCGAATTCCGGGAGCGCGTAGGAAAGCTGCGGACCGTCGTCGTCGAGCAGCTTGACCGTATCCGGCCCCTTGGGCTGCAGCCACCACTGGACGCCCGGGTGCGCCGACGCGAAGGCGCGCAGCTTCGACAGGTCGCCCTCGCTGAGCGGCTCGAGGTGCCGCAGCACCAGCGCGATGACGTCATCGCCGCACGCCAGCTCGATCTGGGGGCAGGTCTCGATCGCGTCCATCGAGCCGATCAATGCGCGCAGCGGCAGCAGCAGGTCGCTGACATTGGCCGGCACGACATGGCATTCCTTGATGTCGGCCACGTAGCGGCTCTTGCGCTCGTGGAAGCCCACCAGCACCGCGCCCTTCTTGCGCACGTGCCGAACGGAGAAGCGCGCCCGCCAGCGATAGCCCCAGGTCGGCCCTTCGATGGGGCGCAGCACCGTGTCTGCCTTCACCTTGCCGAGGTGCCACAGGTTGTCTTCCAGCACGCGCTGCTTGATGGCGACCTGCGCGCCTTCGTGCAGGTGCTGCATCTTGCAGCCGCCGCAGGCGCCTTCGTGCAGGCCGAAGTGCGGGCAGCGCGGCCGCACGCGCTGAGAGGATTCCTTGTGGATCTGGGTGAGCGAGCCCTGCTCCCAGTTGTTCTTCTTGCGGTGCACGTTGGCCGACACCAGCTCGAACGGCAGCGCACCGTCGATGAACACCACCTTGCCGTCCGGGCGCCGGGCGACGCCCTGCGCATCCATGTCGAGGGCATCGACCGCCAGCCAGCCCTCGGGCAGGGCGGGCTTGTTTTCCACTTCGTCTGTCATCCCCCGATTGTCTCAGGCGTCAGCGCCACGCCGCGAGGTATTCCTGCCAGTGCGGCTCCGTGGGCGCCAGGTTGCCGAGGCTCTCCTTCACGAGCGCGACTTCCTGGTCATATTCCGCCTCGGTGAGGCCGCCGCGCATCTTCTGGAAGCGGCAGTACACGAGGTAGGTGTTCATCACGTCGGTCTCGCAGTAGCGGCGGATCTCTTCGAGCTTGCCGTCCAGGAAGGCCGAATAGACCTGCGAACCGTCCATGCCCAGCTTGCCCGGAAAGCCGCACAGCTTGGCCATCGCATCGAGCGGCGCATTGGCGCGCGGCTGGTACATCGCCAGCAGGTCCATCAGGTCCAGGTGGCGCATGTGGTAGCGCGAGATGTAGTTGTTCCATTTGAACTCGCGGTCGTCGTCGCCCATGTCCCAGTACTTGTCGGCGACCACGCCGTGGCGCAGCCCGCGGTAGTGCAGCACGGGCAGGTCGAACCCGCCGCCGTTCCAGCTCACGAGCTGCGGCACGTGCTTTTCCAGCGTGTTGAAGAAGGTCTGGATCACCTTCGCCTCGCTCGCGTTGTCGCGGTCGACAAAGGAATGGACGCGCAAGCCCTCGGCATTGCGGAACACGCAGCTGATGACGAGCACGCGCTGCAGGTAGTGGGGCATGAAATCGCCCTGCCCCTTTTCCTTGCGTTCTTCGACCCAGCGCGCGTAGACCTGCGCGTCCGTCGACTCCTGCGGATCGCCCCTCAACGCGCGCAGCCCCGCGATGTCCGGAATGGATTCGATGTCAAAAACAAGGACAGGCCAACTCATTGAAGCGACTGTACCAGCCGCCTCCATGAGTCGGCCTTCGGCCGTTTCAGGAGACCCCCAACCCCGGCCCTCCCCCTGATGGGGAGGGTGCACGCTCCTAGAAAAGAGCCTCCTTGGTCACGCCGTTGCGCGCCATGTGGCGCTTCAGCTTCGACAGCGCCTCGTTCTGGATCTGCCGTACGCGTTCGCGCGTGAGGCCCAGGCGGTCGCTCAGCACTTCCAGCGTCTCAGGCTCGCGGTCGTGCAGGCCGAAGCGGCCTTCCAGCACTTCCTTCTCGCGGCCCGACAGGGCATCGATCCAGTTGGCCAGGAGCTTCTCCACCTCGTGGTTCTGCGTGACGCCCGTGGGGTCGACCGCCAGCTCGTCGGCCATCGAGTCGCCGAGCGTGTGCTCGTCCTCGGACCGATCCACGGTGGCGTCGAGCGACTTCGGCGTCTCCGCCATCGCCAGCAGCTGCGCGACCTCGTGCACGTCGCGGCCCAGCAGCGCCGCCACGTCTTCCACGCGCACGCCCTCACCCTCGAACCCATTGCGCGCCGCGGCGAATGCGGGGTCGTTCTCCAGCGTGCGGCGCGCGCGCAGCACCTGCTGCAACTCGCGCACGACGTGAACGGGCAAGCGGATCACGCGGCCCTGGTTCATGACCGCGCGCTCGACCGACTGGCGGATCCACCAGGTCGCATAGGTGGAAAAGCGGAAACCGCGCTCCGGTTCGAACTTGTCGATCGCATGCATCAGGCCGAGGTTGCCTTCCTCGATCAGGTCCGAGAGCGGCACGCCACGTCCGAGGTAGCCCTTGGCGATGCTCACCACGAGGCGCAGGTTGTGTTCGATCATGGACTGCCGCGCGGCGAAGTCGCCGGCGCGCGCGCGCGTCGCCGTCTGGAATTCCTCGTCGGGCGTGAAGAGCTCGGTGCGGCGCACCTCGCGCAGGTACAGCGTCAGCGTGTCGCTGGACTCGCCGGCGATCTCCGCCGGGATGTCCCGCGGGTTGAGGTCCGCCTGCGCATCCGTCTCGACGGGCACACCGTCGGGCGGCGCCTCGGGCAACGCACCCGCGCTTCCATTCGTCGCAAGCGGAGCCGCCGGTTTGGTGCTGCCGTTGCGCTTCGTCATGGCTACCTCGCCGGTAGGTACCGGGCCGGGTCGACCGGCTTGCCTTGCCGCCGGATCTCGAAGTGCAGCTTCACGCGGTCGGCGTCGCTGTTGCCCATCTCCGCGATCTTCTGGCCCTTGCGCACGGTCTGGTCTTCCTTGACCAGCAGCGTCTGGTTGTGCGCGTAGGCGGACAGGTAAGTGTTGTTGTGCTTGAGGATGATGAGGTTGCCGTATCCGCGCAACCCTGCGCCGGCATACACCACGCGCCCATCCGCCGAGGCCAGTACGGGGTCGCCCGTTTTGCCCGCGATGTCGAGGCCCTTGTTGCGCTGCTCGTCGAAGCCCGCCAGCACGGCGCCGCCCGCGGGCGTCGGCCAGGCCCAAGGCACGTCCTCCTCGCCCGCCGGCGCGGGCGTGGGCACCACGGGCGGAACGCTCGCGACGGTCGAGGACGCCGGCGCGGCAACCGGCGGCGCCACGGCCGCGGATGCGCCCGTGCGCGGGGCGCTGGAACCGGTGGCGGGCGGCACGGGAATCGATGCGCTCGGCAAGGTGTTGCTCGCGACCGGCCTCGACACCGCGACTTCGGCGGCAGCAGCGGGCGGGATGACGCGAAGCACCTGCCCCACTTCGATCACGTTGGGGTTGTCGATGCTGTTCCAGCGCGCGACATCGCGCCAGTTCTGCCCGCTGTCGAGCGCGATGCGGATCAGCGTATCGCCGGGACGCACGGTGTAGTAACCAGGCTTGCCTGCATTCTCCGAACCGGGCGCGCCTTTGGCGGGCTCCACGATCGCGGGGGCGGGGCGCAC
The DNA here is from genome assembly GCF_015831345.1 of Caenimonas aquaedulcis. Classification (NCBI taxonomy): domain Bacteria; kingdom Pseudomonadati; phylum Pseudomonadota; class Betaproteobacteria; order Burkholderiales; family Comamonadaceae; genus Caenimonas; species Caenimonas aquaedulcis. The sequence goes on from NZ_JADWYS010000001.1 coordinate 1,002,415, forward strand.
CCCGGCGCTGCGGTCTTCCACCGGTGCAGGCGCGCGGGAGCTGGAGGCACACCCCGCGAGCCATGCCGCCGCGAGTGCCGCCGTCCACATCCAACCCCTGTTGCGCATCTCCAGCATCTTCATGTTTCCTTCAAGCGATGCCTGATTTTAGGGGGACAAAGTGCACGGCCTCAAGAACACATTGTTTCATTTCATGCGGCGTTTTCTCGAGCACGACGAGCGCCTGCTTGCCATCCGCCATCACCGTCGGCGCAACGATGCGTCCCCCGACCGCCAACTGGTCGATCCACGCCTGGGGCACCGACTGCCCGCCCGCCGCGGCGATGATGCCCGCATAAGGCGCGCCCTTCGCATACCCCACCATGCCGTCACCGAAGAGCAGGTGGACATTGGCGAGGCGAAACGTGCGCAGGTTCTCGCGCGCCTTGTCGTGCAGGCCCCGCAGGCGCTCGATGCTGTACACCTCGCTCGCCACGCGTGCGAGCACCGCCGCCTGGTAGCCGCAACCCGTGCCGATCTCCAGCACGCGACCGAGCCGGCCCTGCGCATCCGTGCGCCCGCCGAGCAGCAATTCGATCATCCGCGCGACGACGTTCGGCTTGGAGATCGTCTGGCCCAGGCCGATGGGCAGGCTGGTGTCTTCGTAGGCCTGCGTGATGAGCGCCGTGTCGACGAAGCGATGCCGCTCCACCGCGCCCATGGCGCCGAGAACGCGCGCGTCGGAGATGCCCTGCGCCGCGAGCTTCTCGACCATGCGCGTGCGCACCGCCTGCGAGTCGAGGCCGAGGCCGCCTGGAGGCAGGGTTCGGTCCAACGCACTGCGCGAAGGCTGCGGCGCGTTGGGGCGCGGTGCGGCACCGCGCGAGGGACCGGAGTCCAGCTTCGCCGGAAACCCGGGGCGCCGCGTCATCGGCTGCCCGCCTGCTCGCGAGACAACCAGTTCCATTGGGCGAGCGCATCGTGGTCGGTGAGGTCCACCTTCAGCGGCGTCACCGAGACATGGCCTTGCGCCGTCGCATGGAAGTCCGTGCCGTCGGCGCCATCCTTCGCCGCGCCGGCGCCGCCGATCCAGTACATCGTCTCGCCGTGCGGGCTGGGCTGCGAGATCACCTTCTCCGCCGCATGACGGCGGCCGAGACGGCAGATGCGAAAGGGCTTCAGCTCTTCGTAGGGCCGGTTCGGGATGTTCACGTTCAGCAGCCACAGCTTGCCCGCGGCGTTGTCGTCCGCGATCACCTGCTGCACGAGGTCGCGCGCCTTGCGCGCAGCGGCATCGACATGCGCCCATCCCTTCTCGGTCTGCGAGAACGCGATCGCCGGAATGCCGAAGAGATATCCCTCCATCGCAGCGCCGACGGTACCGGAATAGATGGTGTCGTCGCCCATGTTCGCGCCGTTGTTGATGCCGCTCACCACGATGTCGGGCCGGTAGCCGAGCAGGCCGGTGAGCGCGACGTGCACGCAGTCGGCCGGCGTGCCGTTGACGTAGCGAAAGCCGTTGGCGCCCTGGTGCACGTACAGCGGCGAGTGCAAGGTGAGCGCATTGGACTTCGCGCTGTTGTTGTGCTCGGGCGCGACGACCTCGACATCGCCGAGATCCTTGATCGCCTCGTAGAGCGCGACGAGGCCGGGCGCCTGGTAGCCGTCGTCGTTGGAAAGCAGGATTTTCATGGTGTGCGGGGGTTGAAAGATTGTAGGTGCGCGCGCCGTCGCGCCAGGGACAATCCGCCCGCCGGTCTGCGCCTATCATCGCGCCATCACCCACCGGAGACCGCGATCATGCATGCCTGGCTATGCGAAAACCCCGTCGGCGTCGATGCGCTGCAATGGAAAGAGATGCCGACCCCGCAGCCGAAAGCGGGACAGGTGCTGATCGAGATCAAGGCGGCAAGCCTCAACTTCCCCGACCTGCTCATCGTCCAGAACAAGTACCAGATCAAGCCGCCGCTGCCCTTCGTGCCGGGATCGGAATACGCAGGCAACATCGTGGCGGTCGGCGAAGGCGTCACGCACCTGAAGGTCGGCCAGGCCGTCGCCTGCCTCTCGGGAACCGGAGGGTTCGGCACGCATACGATCGCCCCCGCGGCACTGTGCATGCCGCTGCCGCCGGGATTCCCGCACGTCGATGCCGCAGCCTTCATCATGATCTATGCGACGTCCTACCACGCACTGGTCGACCGCGCGCAACTGAAGGCGGGCGAAACGGTGCTCGTGCTGGGCGCCGCGGGTGGCGTCGGCACCTCCGCGATCCAGATCGCGAAGACGATGGGCGCGCGGGTCATCGCCGCGGCCTCGACCGACGAGAAATGCGAACTGTGCAAGTCCATCGGCGCGGACGCGACGATCAACTACACCCGCGAGAACCTGCGCGATGCCATCAAGGCGCTCACGGACGGGAAGGGTCCGGACGTCATCTACGACCCGGTGGGCGGCGACTTCGCGGAGCCCGCGTTCCGCTCGATCGCCTGGCGCGGGCGCTACCTCGTCGTCGGCTTCGCCTCCGGGCCGATTCCCTCGCTCCCGCTGAACCTGGCGCTGCTCAAGGGCGCGTCGCTGGTCGGCGTGTTCTGGGGCGATTTCGCGAAGCGCGAGCCGCAGGCCAACGGCGCGATGATGATGGAACTCGCGAAGTGGTATGCGCAGGGCAAGATCAAGCCCGTGATCGACCGCACCATGCCCATGGCCGAGCTCAAGGCCGCCTATGCGCACATGGGTTCGCGCGGCGTGAAGGGCAAGCTCGTGATGGTCAACTGAGGGATCACTGCGAAGGCCGTATAATCCTCGACTCGACGGTGGCTGTAGCTCAGTTGGTAGAGTCCAGGATTGTGATTCCTGTTGTCGTGGGTTCGAGCCCCATCAGCCACCCCAGAAACACCTCGTGAAAAAGCCGGCTTCCGCCGGCTTTTTCATTCGCGCCCTTCACTGCAGGTCCGGCGCCATCGGGGGCTTGGGCACCTTCATCTGCACCTTCAGGCGCTCTTTCAGGACGTTGTAGTACACCGCATTTTCGGCGGTGCCCAGTGCCTGCGCGAACTGCGCGCGTTCCTGCGCCGCCTTGTTGGCCGGTGGCGCCTCGCGCGGCAGCACCTTGTTCACCTTCACGATGGCATAGCCGTTCTCGCCGAGATCGACCCCCGACAGCGCTGGGAGTGCCGTCGGGTCGGCGCGCATGGCGGCATCGACCAGGGGGGCGGGTTGCTTCTGCATGTCCTGGCGCGAGACCGTGACCGCTGGCGGCAGCGTCGCCGAGGCAGGGTTGGCCTTCCACGCAGCGAGCTTCTCCATGCCGTCCTTTTTCGCCAGTTCCGCCGAGCGGGCGGCGACCACGCGCTCCCGAACCTGGTCCTTCACTTCGGCGAACGCGACGGTGCGCGCGGGCGAGTACTGCACCACGCGCCCGGACACCAGCGTGCTGGGCGCGACCTCGATGGATTCGGTGTTGTGCTTTTTCTCCAGGCTGTCCGGCGAGAACAGCGCCGCCAGGAATTTCGCATTCGACAAGGCGCCGGTCGCCCCCGGCGTGGGCGTGCGGCGCACGTCCGCCTTCTGGATGTCGAGCTTGAGCTTGTCGGCGGCGGGCTTGAGGCTGTCGGGCTGCTGGTACACGGTGTCCGTGAAGGCCTCGGCCGCTTCGGAGAACTTGCGCGGCGCCTGCTGCTTGCGCAGCTCCGCCTCGAGCTCGGGCTTCATCTCCTCGAAGGTACGGACCTTGGGCACCTTCAGGTCCGTGAGCTTGATGACGTGCCAGCCGAACTGGGTTTCCACCGGCCCGGCGATGTCGCCTTTCTTCATGCCGAACACCGCGTCCTCGAAAGGCTTGGCCATCGCGCCGCGCGTGAAGAAGTCCAGGTCACCGCCCCTGTCCTTCGTGCCGGGGTCTTCCGAGTTCTTCCTGGCGAGGTCGGCGAAGCTGTCCGGCGCCTTCTTCACCGCGGCAAGCAATTCCTCGGCCTTCTGCTTCGACTTGACCAGGATGTGGCTCGCACGGCGCTCTTCCGGTCCCGCGAGGCGCGCCTGGTTCTGCTCGAAGTAGGTCTTCAAGTCCTGCTCGTTGACCGCGATGGATTTCCGGATGGTCTCGATGTCGAGCACGATGTACTCGATCGCGGCGTGTTCGGCCGACTGGAACTGCGCGGTGTTCGCCTTGTAGTAGGCCTCGAGTTCGGCATCCGTCGGGTTGACGCGTGAGGCGTAGTCCGCGGCGGCGAAACGGGCGAACTGCGCCTCGCGCTTCTCGAAGTAGGCGTCCAGTACTGCATTCGTCTGTGCAGCCGTGGCGAAAGCCGTGCCGCCCGCGCCCGCCAGCACCTGGCGCGCGGCCATGTCGTTCATGAGGTTGGCGCGGAACTGCTCAGGGCTCATGCCGGTGGCGGCCATGAAGCGCTGCGAGTCGAGCTTGCCTTCCGCGTTGTAGAACGCGTCCAGGCTCTTGTCCGCCGCGAGGATGCGCTTGAAGCGCTGGTCCGACACCTGCAGGTGCATCTTTTCCGCCGCCGCAGCCAGCACGCGGTCATGGATCAACTGCTCGAGCGTCGAATAGCGCGCGGCCGGGGACTCCAGCACCTTCGCATCCAGGTCGGGCATCTTCTGTCGCAGCCGGTCGACCTGCTGCTTGTGCGCGGCATCCCAATCGCCCTGTCGGATCTCATGGCCGTCCACCTTGGCGACGGCCTCGCCCTTTTCCTGCATGCGGTTGTACCCGTTGATCCCCACCAGCACGAACGAAGGGAAGATCAGCAGGAACAGCAGGAACTGCATGATCTTGGTGTGCTTGCGGACGAAATCGAACATCGCTTGACTCTCACATTGCTATCAAAAGCAAAAGGCGAACATCTGTTCGCCTTCGCTTGGGTTGGTGGGTGCTGACGGGCTCGAACCGCCGACCTACGCCGTGTAAGGGCGCTGCTCTACCAGCTGAGCTAAGCACCCGCTATCGCGGCCCGGTCAGTTCAGCGCATCCTTCAGCGCCTTGCCGGGACGGAACTTCGGCACCTTGGCTGCCTTGATTTTAATCGCTGCGCCGGTGCGGGGATTGCGGCCGCTACGGGCTGCGCGTTTACCCACGGCGAAGGTGCCGAAACCCACGAGCGAGACCGAGCCGCCTTTTTTTAGTGTGGTCTTGACGGCGCCGATCATCGATTCCAGCGCGCGCGTGGCTGCGGCCTTGGAGATGTCGGCATGCTTTGCGATGTGCTCGATGAGTTCTGTCTTGTTCACAAGGGGCCCCTCGTACTAAATGGAGTTGATCAGGTTGTCTCTTCAAAAATTATTGTCTCCCCATCCCTGCGGCCGCTTTGCGGTTCCAGGCAGTGATGCGGGAGACTCATTTCGCGGCTCGAAAGCCACCGGCTCATTAAAGCGACGGCACCCCACGGTGTCAATACGACGAGCGGCTTTACAACAGCGCGGAGGCGGATTCTAGACGCTTTTGGCGAGATTCCATGCGGCCTGCGGGCCGATTTCCGTGCGGCGCTGCGCCAATTTTCACGAGCAGAAATGCGCGCGCCCGGCGCGGCCCTACAGCGCTTGCGCGATCGCGCGGCCGACGTCCGTGGTGCTCGCCTTGCCGCCCAGGTCGCCGGTGCGCGGCGCCCCGCTTCCGGGCGCGAGCACCTTTTCGATCGCGGCGAGCACGGCATCGTGCGCGTCCTTGCGCCCGAGGAATTCCAGCATCATCGCGCCGCACCAGATCTGCCCGATGGGGTTGGCGATGTTCTTTCCCGCGATGTCCGGCGCGGAGCCGTGCACCGGTTCGAACAGCGAGGGAAACTTTCGGTCCGGGTTCAGGTTCGCGCTCGGCGCGATGCCGATGGTGCCCGTGCACGCGGGCCCGAGATCGCTCAGGATGTCGCCGAAGAGGTTGCTCGCCACCACGACGTCGAAGAAGTCGGGCCGCTGCACGAAGTGCGCGGTGAGGATGTCGATGTGGAACTTGTCCACGTTCACGCCGGGATACGCCTTGGCCATCTCGGCCACGCGTTCGTCCCAGTAGGGCATCGTGATCGCGATGCCGTTGGACTTGGTGGCCGACGTCAAATGCTTCTTCGGGCGCGCCTTCGCAAGCTCGAAAGCGAATTTCAGCACGCGGTCGACGCCCACGCGCGACATGATGGTCTCCTGCATGACGATTTCGCGCTCCGTGCCGGGGTACATCCGCCCGCCGACGGCGGAGTATTCGCCCTCGGTGTTCTCGCGCACGATGTACATGTCGATCTCGCCGGGCTGGCGCGCGCTGCCGTCGCGCCGGACCACCGGCGCGATGATGCCGGGCATGAGGCGCGCGGGGCGCAGGTTGACGTACTGGTCGAACTCGCGCCGGAACAGCAGGAGCGAGCCCCACAGCGACACGTGGTCGGCGATCTTCTCGGGCCAGCCCACCGCGCCGAAGTAGATCGCGTCGTGCCCGCCCACCAGGTCCTTCCAGTTGTCCGGCATCATCTTGCCGTGTTTCTCGTAGTAGTCCCAGCTCGAGAAGTCGAAGTGGTCGAAGTGCAGGTCGATGCCGAACTTGCTCGCCGCCGCCTCCATCACGCGCACGCCCTCGGGCATGGTTTCCTTGCCGATGCCGTCGCCGGCGATGACTGCGATTCGTTTCCTGCTCATCTTCAACTCCTGAAAAATTCCAAGGCTTCGTCCAGCAACAGCGCCGGCGCCTCCTCGGCGATGTAATGGCCGCACGGCAACGCGCGTCCGGTGAATTGTTGCGCGCGCTCGCGCCAGAGCGCCGGCACGTCGAAGCATCGGCCCACGGCGCCGTGCTCGCCCCAGAGCACGCGCAGCGGTTGCGCCAGCAGGCGCTGCGCCGCGAGGTCGGCGCGGTCGTGCACGAGATCGATGCCCGCGCTCGCGCGATAGTCCGCGCAGATCCCCTGCGCCGTGCCTGGAAGGACGATGCAGCGTTCGTATTCGGCGAGCGCCTCGGGCGCGAATGCACCGAGGCCGGCGTGCCGCTTGCCCATGACACTGCGCAGGTAGCGCACCGGGTCGGATTCGATCAGCGCTTCCGGCAGGGGCGGCGGCTGCACCAGGAAGAACCAGTGCCAGTAAGCCGTCGCGAACTCGAGCGAGGTGTGCTCGTACATGCCGAGCGTGGGGGCAACGTCGAGCAGCATCAGCCGCGAGACGGCAGCGGGATGGTCCGCTGCCAGGCGATGCGCGACACGCGCGCCCCGGTCGTGCGCAAGCACCTGGAATTCGGCGAATCCGCGCGCGCGCATGACCTGAAGCGCATCCAGTGCCATTTCCCGCTTGGCATAGGCGGCACTGTCCTCCCCGGCCGGCGGCCGCCCGGAGTCGCCATAGCCGCGCAAGTCCATCATTACCACGCTGTGCTGCCGCGCCAAGACCGGCGCCACCCGATGCCACATCGCATGGGTTTGCGGATGCCCGTGGAGCAGCAGCAGCGGCGCGCCCCGGCCACCCGCACGGCAGCGCAGGCGCACGCCGCCCCGCTCCACGTGAAAGTCTTCGAACTGCTCCAGCATGCGGCGATTCTGGACGCGGCGCGCCGTACGGACAAGCAATAATCCGGCAATCGATTGTTTCCGCAGGGGAAAGAGTTGCCCGGCTTGCTCGACCGTGAGGACCTGGAATTGCTGCTTGCCGTGCGTGCGCACGGCAGCCTGTCGGCGACCGCCGCGGCTGCCGGCGTCGTGGCCTCGGTGGTCACGAAGAAGCTCGCGGCGATCGAAGCCCGCCTGGGCCTGCCGCTCTTCCAGCGCACCACCCGCCGCGTCGTGGCCACGGCCGAATGCGAAGCGCTCTGCGAACGGGCTGCGCCGCTGCTCCAGTCCTTCACCCAGCTCGAGGCCGACCTGCAGGAGGGGCGCACCGAACCCACTGGCACCATCCGCCTCGCTGCCACCTTCGGTTTCGGCCGCCTGTGGCTCGGCCCGGCGCTGGCGGACTTCCAGACCCTTCACCCCGGCCTGAACGTGCAGCTTCAACTGACGGAGCAATTGCCCAACCTCGCGGTGGACGGCTACGACGGCGCCGTGTGGCTGTGGTCGGTGCAGGGCCGCCGCGCCTCCGAATGGGTGGGCCGGCGCCTGGCCCGCAACCAGCGCGTGCTCGTCGCGGCGCCGTCGTACCTGCGGCGGCACGCGGCGCCGCAATCGGTCGCGGACCTGGAGCACCACGCCTGCCTGCTCGTGCGGGAAAACGACCAGCGATTCGACACCTGGCCGCTGCGCCGCGAACGCGACAAGTCGGAATCGCGCGTGCGCGTGCAGGGGCCGCTCAGCAGCAACTCCGGCGAGCTGGTGCGCGACTGGTGCATCGCCGGACGCGGGATCATGCTGCGCAGCCTGTGGGATATCGCGCCGCAACTCGCCTCCGGGCAACTGGTGCGCGTGTTGCCGGCCTGGGCGATGTGGGACGCGGACATCCACTGGCTCGCGCCGCACCGCGCGCAGACGCCCAAGCGCGTGCGCCTGCTGATCGACTTCCTCGCCGAGCGTTTTCGCGGCGAGCCCTGGAAGCTCAAGCCCGCGGTCAGGACGGCCGCGAGGGCGAACGCACCACGAGGCTCACGCCTAGCGCCGTGAGTGCCATGCCCGCGATGGTGAACACCGTGATCGCTTCGCCGAAGAGGAGCCACGCCATCACCGCGGTGCAGGGGGGCACGAGATAGAGCAGGCTCGTGACCGCGGTCGCCGCGCCGCGCTGGATCAGCAGGTACAGCAGCGAGCTGCCGCCGAGCGTCAGCGCGAGGACGGACCAGGCCATCGCGGCGGCGAGCTGCCCGCTCCACTGCACGGCCTCGGACTCCAGCAATGTCAGCGGGAGCGTCACGGCGAACGCCGCGCACAGTTGCACGAGGCTTGCGGTGCGCACGTCGCAGGGCGCGACGAAGCGCTTCTGGTACAGGGTGCCGGCGGTGATGCTGAGGAGCGCACCCGCAGCCAGCGCCAGGTTGACGGCGTGGATTTCGCCCAGCCCGAGCTTTTGCCACACCACCAGCGCGAGGCCGGCGAAGCCGAGCGCCAGGCCCGCCCACTGCCGCGCGGCCACCGCGCCACCGCGCGACGAAACCCAGATGGCCGTCAGGACCGGCTGCAGCCCGACGAGCAGCGCGACCAGGCCCGCGCCCATGCCGAGCTTGACCGCGGCCCAGACGCCGCCCAGGTAGCCCGCATGCATCAACACGCCCGTCACCGCCAGGTGCCGGACTTGCGAACGATCCCGGGGCCAGGCAGCGCGGGCGAGCACGGCCCACACCACGAAGCAGGTGACGGAGAAGAAATAGCGCCAGGCGAGGAACTTCATCGGCGGCGCGTGCGGCATGCCGAAGCGCGCGACGATGAAGCCGGTGCTCCAGATCAAGACGAAGACCGCGGGCATCGCCCGCACCAGCGCATCGCGCCGCGAATCGGAGTCCATGGGCGCCCTACTTCACCCGCTTGCGGATCTCGGGCAAGGCCTTCTGAAGGTAATACACCATGGACCACACGGTCAGGATGGCGGCCAGCCAGATCAGCCAGGTGCCCCAGGTGCCGGTGTCGATGAGCCCGAACAGCAGGCCGTCGTACAGCAGGAACGGGATGGCGATCATCTGCACGGTGGTCTTGACTTTGCCCAGCATGTGCACCGCCACGCTCTTGGACGCGCCGATCTGCGCCATCCATTCGCGCAGCGCCGAGATCGCGATCTCGCGGCCGATGATGATGAGCGCCACGAACACGTTCGCACGGCCCAGGTGCACCAGCACCAGCAACGAGGCGCACACGAGGATCTTGTCGGCCACGGGGTCGAGGAACGCGCCGAAGGCAGAAGTCTGGTTCAACTTGCGCGCGAGGAAGCCGTCCAGCCAGTCCGTCAGCGCGAACACCACGAACATCACCGTGGCGATCAGGTTCTGCAGCTCCGGCTTCAGCCCCAGGTAGAACACCCCGACGATCAGCGGAATCGCGACGATGCGGGTCCAGGTGAAGAGCGTGGGGATGTTGAAGAACATGCACGCATTCTAGGTGGCGCGCGGAAAAGCCTAGTGCAGGGCCCGGTAGATTTCCTCGGCGAGCTCGCGCGAGATGCCTTCCACGCTCGCGATATCGTCCACGCCCGCGGACGCGACCCCACGCACGCCGCCGAAGCGCTGGAGCAGCCGGGCGCGCTTCTTGGCGCCGATGCCGGGGATGTCCTCCAGCTGGCTGCCGCCCACGCGCACCTTCGCCCGGCGCGCGCGCATGCCGGTGATCGCGAAGCGGTGGGCTTCGTCCCGGATCTGCGCGACGAGCATCAGCGCGGCGGAATCGCGCCCCAGGTACACCTTCTCGCGGCCGTCGGCGAACACGAGTTCTTCGAGGCCCACCTTGCGCCCCTCGCCCTTCTCCACCCCGACGATGACGGTGAGGTCCAGGCCCAGGTTGGCGAAGACTTCGCGCGCCATGCTCACCTGGCCCTTGCCGCCATCGACGAGCACGAGGTCGGGCAAACGCCCCGCGGAGCCGCCGGCCCCGCGCGGGGGCGTCGCGTCCGGCGGATCGCGCCCGGCTTCTGCCAGCTTGCTGTAGCGGCGCATCAGCACCTGCCGCATGGCGGCGTAGTCGTCGCCCGGCGTGATGCCGTCGATGTTGTAGCGCCGGTACTCGCTGTTCTGCATCTTGTGGTGGTGGAACACCACGCAGGAGGCCTGCGTCGACTCGCCCGCGGTGTGCGAGATGTCGAAGCATTCGATCCGGAAACCTTCGAGGTCGTCCGGCGAGAGATCCAGCGCTTCGACCAGCGCGCGCGTGCGGGCCTGCTGCGACCCTTCCTCGGCGAGCAGCCGGGCGAGCTGGATGTCGGCGTTTTTCTGCGCCATCTCCAGCCACAGGCGCCGCTGCTCCCGCGGGTTGTGCACGGCGGCGATCCGCACGCCCGACTGCAGCGACAGCGCCTCGATCAGCTCGCGGCCCACCGGCTCGCTCGTGATGAGCGCGGGCGGCACCGGCACGCCGATGTAGTGCTGCGCGATGAAGGCCTCCAGCACCTGCACTTCCACGGGGGTCGATGCGTCGGCGGGGGCGTCGTCATCCGCATTCGAGTCAAACTGCTGCAGGGCCGCCCCGTCCTCGATGTGGCTCGGGAAATACGGCCGGTCCCCGAGGTGCCTGCCGCCCCGCACCATGGCGAGGTTGACGCAGGCCTTGCCGCCGTGGACCTTCACGGCCAGGATATCGACATCCTTGTCGGAGATCGTTTCCACCGATTGCTGGTGAAGCACTTTCGACAGCGCGCCCATCTGGTTGCGCAGCTCCGCCGCCTGCTCGAACTCCAGGTTCTCCGCATGCTTCATCATGCGTGTCTCCAGGGTCGCGAGCACTTGCTGCGTGTCGCCGCGCAGGAAGGCCTCGGCGTTGTCCACGTCGTGCTGGTAGTCCTGCGGCGCGATGAGGTTCACGCACGGGCCGGAACAGCGCTTGATCTGGTAGAGCAGGCAGGGCCGGGTGCGGTTCGCGAACACCGTGTCCTCGCAGGTGCGCAGCCGGAACACCTTCTGCAGGAGCTGGATCGATTCCTTGACCGCCCACGCGCTGGGATAGGGCCCGAAATAGCGATGCTTGCGATCCACCGCCCCGCGGTAGTACGCGACCCGCGGAAACGCGGAGGGGCCGGGTGCCGCGCCGGTTGCGGCCGGGCGCTCGGTGCCGGCGATCTTCAGGTAGGGATAGCTCTTGTCGTCGCGAAACAGGATGTTGTAGCGCGGGTTGAGCGTCTTGATGAGGTTGTTTTCCAGCAGCAGGGCTTCGGCTTCCGAGCGAACCACCGTCGTCTCCATGCGCACGATCTTGCCGATCATGTGGCCGATGCGCGTGCCGCCGTGGTTCTTCTGGAAGTAGCTGGAGACGCGCTTCTTGAGGTTGCGCGCCTTGCCGACGTAGAGCACGCCGCCGTCGGCGTCGAAATAGCGGTAGACGCCGGGGAGCGCGGGAAGCGCCGCGACCTCGGCAAGCAATTGTTCGGAATGGACCTCTGGCATACAGGCCGTATTGTGGACAATCCGGCGGGGGAACATCGCGGCATGCTCTGGGACATCTTCTGCAAGGTTATCGACAACCACGGCGACATCGGCGTGTGCTGGCGGCTCGCGCGCGGCCTCGCGTCGCGCGGCGAGCGCGTGCGGCTGTGGATCGACGACGCCTCCGCGCTGCGCTGGATGGCGCCGGAAGGAGCAGCAGGCGTCGAAGTGCGCGAATGGCCGCTGGCTGCTCCCGGGGTCGCACCCGGGGAGGTGGTTGTGGAGGCTTTCGGGTGCGAACTGCCGGCGCAGTTCCAGGCGGCGATGGCGTCGCAAGCCCGGGAGCGCGGCACGCAGGCTGCATGGATCAACCTCGAATACCTCACGGCCGAATCCTTCGCGGCGCGTTGCCACGGCCTGCCCTCGCCGGTGTTGTCCGGCCCGGCGGCAGGACTGACCAAGCACTTCTTCTATCCGGGCTTCACGCAGGGCACGGGCGGGTTGCTGCGCGAGCCGGACCTGCTGGCCCGGCAGGCAGCGTTCGATCGCGCCGGATGGCTGCGCGCGCGCGGCATCGAGGCCGCGAACGCCCGGCTCGCCAGCCTCTTCTGCTACGAGCCTCCGGCGCTCGACGCGCTCCTCGCGGGACTCTCCGCAGGCACGCAGCCCTGGCATCTGCTGGTGACACACGGACGCGCGGGCACGGCGGTGCGCGAACGCCTGTCGCTCGTGGGCGGCTCCCTGGCGGTCACCTTCCTGCCGCTGATGACGCAAGCCGAATTCGACCGCCTGCTCTGGGCCTGCGACTTCAACTTCGTGCGCGGCGAAGACTCCCTCGTGCGCGCGCTCTGGGCGGGCAAGCCTTTCGCCTGGCAGATCTATCCGCAGGACGACGACGCCCACCACGCGAAACTGGAGGCCTTCCTCGAATGGATGGCCGCACCTGACTCATTGCGTCAGTTTCACAGGGGCTGGAACGGGATCGGCGCGGCATTGCCGCCCCTGGACGCGGACACCTGGTCGCCGTGCGCCCTCCTGGCGCGCGACAGGTTGCTTGCACAAAAAGACCTCGTCACGCAGTTGATGTCTTTCCAGGCGGCACAATCTTCCCCTGCATGACCCTGACCCCACGCGCCCAGCTGGCGTTGACATTTGCCGCTGCGCTTGCCTTCCTGGCGTGGGACCTGACCCCCTTCGACATGGTGATTGCCGGCTGGTCCGGCACGCCCAAGGGCTTTGCGCTCCGGGACAACTGGTGGATGACCGAGGTCCTGCACGACGCGGCGCGCAAGCTTTCGCTGATCGTGTGGGTAGCTTCCTGCGTCGCGGTCCGCTGGCCGTTCGGCCCCTGGAAGCGCCTCGAGGCCTCCCGGCGCCTGCAGTTCGCCGTGACGGCGGGCCTCGCCGCGCTGGCCATCGTCGCCATCAAATCCGTGAGCGCGACCAGCTGCCCCTGGGACATGGCGGCGTTCGGCCGTTTCGCGCACCAGCTGTCGCATTGGACCCTGCAGTCCGATGGCGGCGTCGGGCACTGCTTCCCTTCGGGGCACGCCTCTTCGGGCTTCGTGTACTTCGCAGGCTACTTCGCATTTCGCCGGAGCCATCCACGCGCCGCCCGCGCGTGGTTCCTCGGCGCCCTGCTCCTGGGAATCGTCTTCGGGTTGAACCAGCAGCTTCGCGGCGCGCATTTCATGAGCCACACCCTGTGGTCGGCCTGGGTCTGCTGGACGATCGCGCTGGCGCTGGACTGGGTATGGTCGCGGGGCATCGCCAGGCGCCTCAGCGCGCGCCCGTAGCGGGCCTGCAGCCCGCGAAGATGTCCATGCGCGCGTCGTAGGCGGACGTCCTGACGTCCATCACGCCGATCATGGTGTGGAACAGGTTGTCGTGACTCACCGGCTGGGCCGAGCGGCCACGCATGCAGGTCTCGTCGACGCCCGCCCCCTGCCTGAACGCCGGCGACATCCACACCACGAAAGGCACGTGCTTTTGCGTGTCGGGCGCGATCGCGTACGGCATGCCGTGCAGGTACAGCCCGCCTTCGCCCAGCGACTCGCCGTGGTCCGACACGTAGAGCATCGCGGTGTCGTGCGTTCGCTGCGCCTTGTCCAGGAAGTCGATCACGCGGCCCAGGAAGAAGTCCGTGTACAGCAGGGAGTTGTCGTAGGCGTTGACGATTTCCGCGGCGGTGCAGCGCCTCAACTCCTCGGTCTCGCAGGCGGGCTTGAAGCGCGCGAGGGCCGGCGGGTAGCGCTTGAAGTACGCCGGGCCGTGGCTGCCGAGCTGGTGCATGACGACGAAGAGGTTGCCCTTCGCGTCCTTGAGCACGCCGTCCATCCCCTCGACCAGGATTTCGTCGAGGCATTGGCCGTCCGAACAGAGGGCGGGCACCTTCTCGTGGTCCAGCTGCTGCTCCGGCAGGCCCGCGCACACGGCCTTGCAGCCCGACTGGTTGTCGCGCCAGAGCACCTGCACGCCCGCCCGCGCCAGCACGTGCAGCAAGGATTCGTGGGTGAGGATCTTCTCCTCGTCGTACTGGGCCCGGCCGAAGGGCGAGAACATGCAGGGCAAGGACACTTCGGTGGACGTGCCGCAGGCCGTGGCCCGGGAAAAGTTGATGACGCCGCGCCTGGCGAGTTCGGGGTTGGTGTCGCGTGCGTAGCCGTTCAGGGAGAAATTCTGTGCGCGCGCCGTCTCCCCTATCACCACCACGAACAGGCGGGGTCGCCGCTGCTCCCAGCCGGCGCCGGGCCTCGCATCCGCACCGACCTGGATCTTCGGCTGGTTGGGCCGCTTGGCGCGCCCCCACACGTTGCCCGCCAGGGAGGCGACCACGTTGCCCGGCGTCAGGAGATGGCGGATCTCCTTGTGGTTGCGCATCAGCGAAGAGAAATCGGCGAACACCAGCAGCAGGCTGGCCACGCCGATCACGATGCCGCCGGCGATCCACGCCGTGCGGACGGCAGCCGCACGTCCCCAAGATCGGTCTTTGAGGCGCGGCCACCACAGCAGCGCGGCAGGCAGGATGCCGAAGGCCAGCACGTGCGCGGCCATCGCGACACTGATGAGTTCGCGCGCTTCCTTGTACTGCGTGGCCAGGACGTTGGCGACCATCGCCCGGTCCATGTACACGGAGTAGCGCTCCATGTAGTAGGAGGCGCTGGCCGTGACGATGAACAGCAGCGCCAGGAGCGGCCGAACCGTCATCCGCGTGGAAAACAGCGCCGCCACCGCGACGTAGAACGCCGTGAAGGCGCAGAAGACGGCCGCGGCAAAGCCCCACGTCGCCGGTTCGGCCAGGCTCCGGCCGGCCAGGAGCGCCCGCCAGAACGGGCCATTCCCGGCGACCATCAGGAAAACCGCGCCCGCGAGGAGCAGGGTTTCGACGTGCACGGCCGGCCGCGGCAGGCCGCCCCCGCCCAGGTGTGAATTTTTCATTGCGGGCGAGTATGACGGCATTGACTTAAGGCCCGCTGAGCAGCGTGAGCGGTACGGCCGGACCGCCCCGGCAAAAACAGCTAAAATAGGGGGCTTTGTGCAGCGCGGCCGCGGACCGGACGCCTGCGCCCCGCCGCAGTCACGCGCCTTGCGCCACGGCCGGCCTACCCTCTCGCTCAACGCAACGAAACACGCGCCATGAAAATCGCTCAAGAAATCCGCGCCGGCAACGTCATCATGCACGGCAAGGACCCGATGGTCGTCCTCAAGACCGAATACAGCCGCGGCGGCCGCAATTCCGCCACCGTGCGCATGAAGCTCAAGAGCCTGATCGCCAACTTCAACACCGAAGTCGTGTTCAAGGCCGACGACAAGATGGACCAGATCGTGCTCGACAAGAAGGACTGCACGTACTCCTACTTCGCCGACCCCATGTATGTCTGGATGGACGCCGACTACAACCAGTACGAAGTCGAGGCGGAAAACATGGGCGACGCGCTCAACTACCTCGAAGAGGGCATGCCCGCCGAAGTGGTGTTCTACGAAGGCAAGGCGATCTCCGTCGAGCTGCCGACCAGCGTCGAGCGCGAAATCACCTGGACCGAGCCGGCCGTCAAGGGCGACACCTCGGGCAAGGTGCTGAAGCCCGCCAAGCTCGGCACGGGCTTCGAAATCGGCGTGCCGATCTTCGTCGCCCAGGGCGACAAGGTCGAAGTCGACACGCGCACCGGCGAGTACCGCAGGCGCGTCTGAGCCCGCAGGCTCTACGATGCAGGCTCCGCAAGGAGCCTTTTTTTCGCCCGCAGCGCCTCTTTCCATGTTCGACTTCAATCGCATCGCCGTTCCGTTTCGCATGCAGCCGGGGCTGCAGCGCGTGGACGGGCCGTCCCTGCGGCTCACGCCGCTGGACCCGGCGGGGCATCTTCATGCGGAAAAACTCGCCGTCGTCCAGGCGGGCCGCTCCCGCTTGCTGGTACCGGGGTTCGACCCCCTCCCTGCGCTGCGCGCCATCGCCAGCCGTGCCGGTATCGACGCGGACCCCACGAGCTTCCAGCCCGAGCTGCACTTCGAAGAGGACTTTGCCGTCCTGGACGGCGCCACCGCGACCCTTCCGTTCCTCTGCGTCTGCGTGCCGTCCCATTGGGCTCCCGAGGAAAAGCTCGGCCTCGACTTCGCGACCCTGCACGCGCCCGTGGCGGACAACGCCGCACTGGTCGCCGCATCGCGGCAACTCGTGGCGCTGGCTACCAACGGGGACTGCTGGGAGCGCTTCGTGTGGACGATCAGCCCTTCCGACCGCTACGACCAGCATCCCGGCCGCCACGCCCGCGAGCCCTGGCCCGAAACACCGGACGCCGCGGAATTCGCGCGGCGCTGCTGGCTGCGCACGGAACGGCAGGTGTTCTTTCCCGTCGGGCAAGGCACGCGCCAGGCGGTCTTCACGATACGCGTGACGCTCGAGCCGCTGGTGCAGGCCGTCGGGAACGCGCAGCGTGCAGCCCGCCTGCATGACTCGCTGGCATCGATGTCCGAGGCCGTCCTGCACTACAAGGGCCTCGCGCCGGCGCGCGAGCGGCTGCTGCGTTGGCTCGCCGGCGCGCGCTAGAAGATCCTCCGGCCCGCAAGCGCCACGAACACCAGGAGCACCACCGCCGCGGCGCCGACGGCCGCGCCGGCGGCCCACAGCACCTGCTTGTCGCCCTTCACCCGGGCGCCCGCCTGATCGTTGCCGCCGGGCCAGGGTGTGGCGGCCGGAAACCATTCGACGAGTTCACCGGCCGACTCCGGCGTGAAGAGTTCCAGCGTGACGCGGCGCAGAGGCGCGGCGGCTGCCTCGCCGGTGCGCAGCCACAGGTCGACCTGTGTCGCGCGGATGCGCGCGTGCACGATGTCGCCCACTTGCAGCTTCACCCTGTCCTGCCTCCAGCCGAATCCCTTGCGGAACGTACCGGCAATGCGCAGCACGGGCCCCTGCACGCGCACCTCGACTTCGCCCGCGAAGGCGGGGATCTGCAATTCCCTGCCTTCGGCCTCGACCAGCCCGGCGGCGAACGTGGCCTGCACCACCGAGAAGCTCTGGCTGCGGTCCGCGTTGAACTGCCCGGGCGGGCGCGTGCCGATCAGCCGCGCGACCGTGGACTGCGACCCGTCCGTCCCGATGAGCACGTGGTCGCTGGTCAGCGCCTTCTTGATGCGCATGCCGACGATCGTGCGCCGGTCGTACGGGCCGATCTTGCGACCGTCCAGTACGACGTGATATTGAGCCTCTTCCACCTCGTGCCCCCGATTCTTGTAGGGCGAAAGGATAACGGAGAAGCCGGCGGATTGGCATCAAAATGAGGCCATGCCTTCCTCTACACGCAACATCCACGACAGGCGCCTCGCCGACGCCTGGGCGACACTCAAGGCCCATTCCGATGCCGGCCTGCCGCTGGACCCCGACGCGAGCCGCCTCGCCTTCGCGGACCCCGAATTCCTCCTGCGGCGCGAGACGCGCGGCATCCGATTCCAGCTCGAGCTGCTCAAGCCCGACCTGGAGCAGCAGGCGCACGGCATCGAGAACACCATCGTCGTGTTCGGCAGCGCGCGCTTTCGCAGCGCGGACGATGCCGCGGCCCTCGTCGCGGAAGCCGAAGCGTCCGGCGACGAGGCGCTCGTGTTTCGCGCGCGGGCGCTCGCGCGCAATGCGCATTACTACGAGAAGGCGCGCGCGTTCGGCAGCCTGGTCGCGAAGTACAGCGCGGGCAAGGACCCGCGCGACATGCTGTTCATCTGCACCGGCGGCGGCCCGGGCATCATGCAGGCGGCCAATCGCGGCGCGCATGAAGCCGACGGCGTGAGCGTGGGCCTGGCGATCGCCCTGCCGATGGAGGAAGCGGCGAACCCGTACGTCACGCCCGAGCTCTCGTTCAAGTTCCACTACTTCGCGCTGCGCAAGATGCACTTCATGATGCGCGCGAAAGCGCTCGTCGCATTCCCGGGCGGCTTCGGCACGCTCGACGAACTCTTCGAGGTGATCACGCTCGTGCAGACCCGCAAGGCCAAGCAGGTGCCCATCGTGCTGTTCGGCACCGACTACTGGAAGCGCCTCATCAACTTCGACGTGCTGATCGAGGAAGGCGTCATTTCGCCGGCCGACCTGGACCTCTTCCAGTACGCGGACGACGCGGAAACCGCCTGGGAGCTGATCAGGACGTTCTACCGGATTTGAGTCCGCGCGTGAGGTGCGTGCCCGCGCCCACGGCCGCGCCGACCACCCAGAACACGCCGGAGATTCCGATGACCGCGCCGGCTGCCCCGAACAGCATGGGCATGCCGACGCTCGATGCGTTGATCAGCATGATGCGCAGCGCCACCGCCTCCCCGTGCCGGGACTCGGGCGTGATCTGGTGCAGGGTGCTCATGATCATCGGCTGCACCGACCCGAGCGCGATGCCCAGCGCGACGGAGCACAGGCCCATGAACAGCGAAGCGTGCATGAACGGGTAGATGCCGAAGACGAGGGCCGTCGCGGCCATGGCCCACATCAGCATCTGCGACTCCTTCACCTGCGAGGCCAGCAGCGGGATGGCGACGCGCACGAGCGCGGCGGCGATCGCGAAACAACCGAGGATCGTGCCGATCACCGAAGCCGAGATGCCGCGCTCGTGGCCGAGCACCGGCACGACGAAGGTATGGACGTCCCAGCAGGACGACAGCAGCCAGTTGATCAACAGCAGCCGCCGGAACATGGGCTCGCGCAGCAGGTTCCATGTGGGCCCGTGCTGCTCGCCTTCCGCACGGATCACCGGCGGCAACTCCTGGGCGGTACGCACCCAGTACCACGCGAACATCGGCAGCAGCGCCATCAGGAGGAAGGCGCCGCGAAAGCCCGCGTTGTCGATCATCAATCCGGCGGCGAACGGCCCCACGAAGTTGGAGACCGCGGGGCCGATCGCAAGCCACGAGAACACCTGCTTGAGCTCCGTCGGGCTGGAGGCCGCGCGCCCCACGTGCCGCTGAAGCGCGATCGACGCGGTACCGGTCGCCCCGCCCGTCAGGAGCGCCGCGACGCACAGCACCGGAAAGATCGGGAATGCGACCGCGAGGCCCGCGCCCAGGGTCGCGGCGATCACCGCGAGGCCGATGGGTCGCTTCAACCCGTGGCGGTCCGCATAGCGCCCGGAGGGCAGCGCGAGAAACACCTGCGTGAGCGCGAACAGGGCCAGCAACACGCCCACGGCAGCCTCGCTGTAGCCCTGCTTGAGGGCGAGGAGCGGCGCCGCCAGCCGCGTGCCGGCCATGCACGCATGCACGCAGATCTGCGCGGCGATGAGCCGTGCGAGTTCGGGCTTGAGGCCGCCGCTCATGGCGACGGCTCGTCCCCTTCCGCGGCGGGCGGCAGCAGCGCCTGCGCCTGCGCCTCGGGCAGCGCCTCCACCACTTTCAGTGCGCGGCGCATCTGGTTCGTGCGCGTGCTCGCGGTGTCGAGCGTGTCGGAGGCCTTGCGCACCTGGTCGCGGATCTTCTCGACCCAGGTGCCGTAGCGCTCGAATTCCGTCTTGACGGCCCCGAGCACCTTCCAGACCTCCGACGCCTGCTGCTCCAGCGCGAGCGTGCGAAATCCCATGTGCAGGCTGTTGAGCATCGCCAGCAAGGTCGTCGGGCCGGCGAGCGTCACGCGATAGTCGCGCTGCAGGCTGTCCATGAGCCCGGGCCGGCGGAGCACTTCCGCGTACAGGCTCTCGATCGGCAGGAACAGGATCGCGAAGTCCGTCGTGTGGGGCGGGCACAGGTAGCTCGCGCTGATCGACTTGGCTTCAATCCGGATGCGCGACTCGAGCGCGCGCGCCGCGATGTCCGCCGCGGCCGGGTCGGCGCGGTCGTGCGCGTCGAGCAGGCGCTCGTAATCGTCGCGCGGAAACTTCGCGTCGACCGGCAGCCACACCGGCGTGCCGTCGCCGCTGCGGCCGGGGAAGCGGATCGCGAAGTCCACGCGCTGGTTGCTGTTCGGCTTGGTCTCCACCTGCTTGCCGTATTGCTCGTTCGTGAGCACCTGCTCGAGCAGCGCCTCGAGCTGCACCTCGCCGAACATGCCGCGCGTCTTCACGTTCGTCAGCACGCGCTGCAGGTCGCCCACGCCCTGCGCCAGGGACTGCATCTCGCCCAGGCCCTTGTGCACCTGCTCGAGGCGGTCCGCGACCTGCTTGAAGCTCTCGCCCAAGCGCGTCTCCAGCGTGGTCTGCAGCTTCTCGTCCACGGTCCTGCGCATCTCGTCGAGCTTCGCGGCGTTCGTCTGCTGCAGCAGCGCGAGCTGCGACTCGAGGGTCGTGCGCACCTCGGCCATGCGCCTCGCATTCGAATCGCCGAGCCCCTGCAGCTGCATCGCGAGCGTGTCCGAGAGCGACTTCTGCAGGAGCGCAAGCTGCTGCCCGAAGGCGTCGATCTGGACGTTCTGCGTGCGCGTGGCCTCGGCGCCCTGCTTCACCAGCGCGTCCTGGAAGGTGGCGAGCGTGTGCGTGAGCTCGGTTCGAGCGCCGCGGGACGATTCGCTGATCTCGCGCCGCAGCTCACGCTCCATCCGCTCGTTCGCGGCCAGCAATTCCGATTTCGCGCCTTCGTTGACCGGGGGCTTGCGCGTGAGGACGATGAAGGCGACGACGAGGTTCGCGACGGCCAGGGCGATGATGATCCAGATTTCCACTCGGGCTCTCAGTTCAGGACTTCGGGGTTCAGCGGGTTCAGAGGCTTGCCGTGCACGAGGAAGCCGATCAGGTTGTCGGCGGCCAGGTTCGCCATCGCCAGGCGCGTGGGCACCGTCGCGCTCGCGATATGGGGCGTCAGGACGACGTTGGGCACGGTGAGCAGGTCCGGATGGACCTTCGGTTCTCCCTCGAACACGTCCAGGCCCGCGGCGGCGATCGTGCGCGCGCGCAAGGCCGCGGCCAGCGCGGCATCATCCACGATCCCGCCGCGCGCGATGTTGACGAGCGTGGCCGTCGGCTTCATCTTCGCAAGCTCCGCCGCGCCGATCGCATGGTGCGACGACGCGGAATAAGGCAGCACGAGCACCAGGTGGTCGGCTGTCGCCAGCAGTTCGTCCTTGGTCACGTAGCGCGCCTTGCACTGCGCTTCGAGGTCGGGGGTGAGCCGCGAGCGGTTGTGATAGATCACGTTCATGCCGAAGCCGTGCGCGCCGCGGCGCGCGATGCCCTGCCCGATGCGTCCCATGCCCAGGATGCCCAGCGTGCTGCCGTGCACGTCGGAGCCGGCGAACATGTCGTAGCTCCAGCGGTTCCATTTCCCGGCGCGCAGGAAATGCTCGCTTTCCGCCATGCGCCGCGCGGTGGCCATCAGAAGCGCGAAGCCGAAATCCGCGGTGGTCTCGGTGAGCACGTCGGGCGTGTTGGTCCCCAGGACGCGGCGCGCGGTCATGGCAGGCACGTCGAAGTTGTTGTAGCCGACCGCCATGTTCGCGCAGATCTTGAGCAGCGGCGCGCCCGCCATGGTTTCATCGTCGATGCGATCCCCGCCGGTGGTGAATGCGCCGACCTTGTCCTGCAGGCGCCTCGCCAGCTCCGCCTTGCTGAAAGGTTCGTCGGACCGATTGGTCTCGACCTCGAAGTGCTGGCCGAGCCTGGCAATCACTTCGGGGAAGACCGCGCGGGCCATCAGGATCCTGGGCTTGTTCATGGTGATGTGGTGTGTGAAGGAGCCGAAGGCGCGACCGGCGCATCGGGGTGCCAGCCGAGGACGGCCAGGAGGACGAAAAAGCCGATGACGTAGGCCAGTGCGATGTGCCAGCCCGCCTTGAGCCACGCACCCACGGACCGGGCTTCGGGGTACATGTTGGCCAGCGCCACGCCCGCCGACGAGCCGAACCAGACCATCGAGCCGCCGAAGCCGACGGCGTAGGCGAGGAAGCCCCAGTCGTACCCACCCTGCCGCAAGGCCAGGGCGGTGAGCGGGATGTTGTCGAAGATGGCGCTCACGAATCCGAGCCCGAGCGCCGTCTGCCAGGAAGCGGCGGGCAGCTTCTGCACCGGCATCATCGCCGCGCACATCACGAGCGCGAGGAGAAACATGGAGCCGCGGAAGGCGCCCGGGAGCAGGCTCCACGTCGGGCGGCGCCACGCGCTCGTGAGGCCGATGGCGAGCCAGACCGCAATCCCGATCACGGGGACCCGGTCGAGCACCGAGGCGTCGCGCAGGTTGAAGAAGATGTTCGCTCCCATCGCGGCCAGCAGGATGACTGCCACGATGCCGAGCCGCGCGGAATCGACGCTCGCGCCCTCCGGGTTGTCCTTCATGATGGGCTGCAGCGCGTGCTGCTGGCGCGCCGCGAACACGCCGAAGATCAGCATCGCGGTGACGGCGGCGGCATACGCTTCGAACACCTGGCCCGGCCGCACGCCGGCGATCCACATCATCGTCGTCGTGGTGTCGCCCACCACGCTGCCGGAGCCGCCTGCATTGCTCGCCGCGACGATGCCTGCGAGAAAACCGATGTGAACCCGCCTGCGGTACAGCACGGCAGCCATCGAGCCCCCGATCATCGCGGCGGCGATGTTGTCCAGGAAGCTCGACAACACGAAGACCAGCAGGAGCAGGCAAAAACCCCCCTTCCAGTCGTCCGGCAGGAAGCGCGGCAACAAGGCCGGCAGCCCGCTGCGCTCGAAGTGATCCGACAGCAGCGCGAAGCCCAGCAACAGGCCCAGCAGGTTGGCGACCGTGACCCATTCGTGCCCCAGCAGCTTCCACAGGCCCGGCACGCCGGCGACGCCGCCGAAATCGCCGAAGCCGAGCTTGAAGAGCGCGATGGCGGCGAGGCCGGTCAGTGCGACCGCCAGCGTGTGGTGGTGGAAAAGAGCCACGCCGGCCAGCGTGAGCGCGAAGAGGATGAAATCGATGGGGACGCCCGCGAACGACAAGCCGGTCTCCGAGAATTTTTCTGGGTGGGAAAGGGACGCTGCATTATGGACGCTCGACTGTAGGCGCCCGGCGACTGGCAGGAGCCTCCCTCCTCCTACCGCGCGCCCCGGACCCGGAATCTACAGTGGTTTATCGCCTCTGAGACGAGGCCTCACTTCGCGGGAGCGCCAAATGAACCACGATCGGATCGAAGGACGCTGGAAACAGGTCAAGGGAAAAATCAGGGAGCAGTGGGGCAAGCTCACGGAGGACGACCTGGACGTCATCGCGGGCAAGCGCGACCAGCTGCTCGGCCGCATCCAGCAGCGTCACGGCTTCGCGAAGGAAGAGGCCGAGCAGCAGGTCGACACCTTCGAGCGCCGCAACCCGGACTTCAAGTTCGAGAAGTCCTGAGCGCGGCTCGGCGGGCGTTCAGTCGAGCCAGTGCGTGAACGCTTCCACCGGCACGCGCGGCGTGTGGAAGGCGTTCACCTTGTGCGATTCGTCGGCGTGGCCGAGCGCCATGCCGCACACGAGCATCTCGTCCTCGCCGGCGCCGATGTGCGGCAGGATGATCCTTCCGAAGCCGTTCCACGCAGCCTGCGGGCAGGTGTGCAGTCCGCGCGCCCGCGCCGCCACCATGATGTTTTCCATGAACATGCCGTAGTCCACCAGGGACCCCCGGCCCATCACGCGGTCGAGCGTGAACATGAGCCCGACGGGTGCGTCGAAAAACCTGAAGTTGCGATGGTGCTGCGCGTGCATCTTGTCCTTCTCGCCTTTCGCGATGCCCAGCAGGCCATAGAGGCCCCAGCCGTTTTCCCGGCGGCGGTCGATGTAGGGCGACACCCATTTCTCCGGGTAGTAGTCGTACTCTTCCTTGTACGAAGCGGCGAGCGACGGGTCGGCGTAGATCGCATCGTGCGCGGCACAGACTTTCCCGACCAGGGCGTCGCGGCTCGCGCCCTGCAGCACGTAGACCTTCCAGGGCTGGCAATTGGTGCCCGAGGGCGCGCGGCTTGCGACACGAAGGATGTCGGCGATCGTGTCGCGCGCCACCGGAGTCGGCAGGAACGCACGGCACGAAAAGCGGCTCTCGATCGCCGCGTCCACGCTCGCCATGTCCTGCACGACGGTCGACACCTGCGCGGTGCCCGGTTGGTCATTCATTGAAGCGCCTCCAGGACGGACCTGAGTTTCTCGGGAAGGGACACCGGCCGGCGCGTCGCCCGGTCGACGTAGACGTGGATGAAGTGCCCGCGCGCGGCGGTCATGGGCTCGCCCTGCACGAAGAGGCCCACTTCGTAGCGCACGCTCGACTTGCCCATGTGCGCGACGCGCAAGCCCGCCTCGACGGTCTGGGGGAATTCGATCGCGGAAAAATAGTTGCACTGCGTCTCGATGACGAGGCCGATGGTCTCGCCGCGGTGGATATCCAGCGCGCCGGCCTCGATGAGGTGGGCGTTGACCACTGTGTCGAACCAGCTGTAGTAGACGACGTTGTTGACGTGGCCGTAGGCGTCGTTGTCGGCCCACCGGGTGCCGATGGTGCGGAACGCGCGATAAGCGCTGCGCGGTTCAGGTTGGGGCTTGGGCGCGGCGGAAGGACTCATCGGCTGCGATTCTGCCAGCGCTCGTGGTACCGCGCCGCGACGCGGAAGGTGTTGACCTGGACCTGCACCGTGTCCTCGATGCGTGTGCCGTAGCCGCCGGCCATCGCGAAGGCCAGCGGCACGCGCCGCTGCCACGCCCAGTCGAAGACGCGGCGGTCGCGGGCCTCGAGCCCGTCCCAGGTGAGCTTGAGGCGGCCGAGGCGATCGCCTTCGTGCGGGTCCGCGCCCGCAAGGTAGATCACGAGGCCGGGATCGAAGCGCCGGTCGAGTTCGTCGAGCGCGAGGTCGAGCGCGTGCAGGTACTCCTCGTCGCCGCAGCCGTCGGGCAGGTCCACGTCCAGGTCGCTCTCCTCCTTGCGGAAGGGGAAGTTCTTCTGCCCGTGCATCGACAGCGTGAAGACGCTGGGGTCGCCCCGGAAGATGCGCGCGGTCCCGTTACCCTGGTGCACGTCGAGGTCCACGATGGCCACGCGCAGGGGGCGGGCGTGCGAGCGCGCCCACTCGGCCTGCATCAGGCGCGACGCCACCGCGGCGTCGTTGAAGACGCAGAAGCCGCCGCCCTTGTCCGCATACGAATGGTGGGTGCCGCCCGCGATGTTCGCGGACACGCCCTCGCGCAGGGAGGCACGGCAAGCCGAGATGGTCGCGCCGACGGAACGCCGGGCCCGCTCCGCCATCGCTTCGCTCCACGGAAACCCGATTTCCCGCATCGCCCTGGGGTCGAGCGTCCCGTCCGCGATCGACTGGATGTAGGCCGGGGTATGGACCAGCGCGAGTTCGCCGTCGGTCGCCGGCAGCGCCTGCCCCAAGCGGACGGACGGCAGCTCATCCGCCAGCCGGTCGCGCAGGAGCTGGTATTTGGCCATCGGGAAGCGGTGGCCGGGCGGCAGCGGCAGCACGAACTGCGTGGCGTAGAAAACCTGCATCGCTGTCATTGTGAAGCGGGCTCCCCGGCCGGCGTTTTAGGGGGGCGTTCCTAGATTGCTGCAATGCAACAAAAACCGCTTGCCATCCGGCGCACCGTCCCTATAATTCAATCCATGCTGCACTGCAACATAGACCCGACAGACCGGTGTTCAGCGCAGGCCCCGAGTTCCACACCCCACTTTTTATTGGAGATCTCCATGCTGACCGCTGAACAAGTCCTCGCCTCGCAAAAAGCTTCCGTCGAAACCCTCTTCGGCCTGACCACCAAGGCCTTCGAAGGCGTCGAGAAGCTGGTCGAACTGAACGTCACCGCTTCCAAGGCCGCACTGGCCGAAGCCGCCGGCACCACGCAAGCCATCATGGGCGTCAAGGACGCGCAAGAGCTGCTGGCCCTGCAAGCCGCCCTCTTCCAGCCCCTGGCCGAGAAGACCGCCGCTTACAGCCGTCACCTGTACGACATCGCTTCGGGCACCGGCGCCGAATTCGGCAAGGCTTTCGAAGTGCAAGCCGCTGAAGCCCAGAAGAAGTTCCTGGCCGTCGTCGACAACGCCGCCAAGAACGCTCCGGCCGGCAGCGAAACCGCCGTCGCCGTGTTCAAGAGCGCCGTTGCCGCCGGCAACAACGCCCTGGAATCCGTGCAGAAGGCCGTGAAGCAAGCTTCCGACGTCGCCGAAGCCAATTTCAACGCGGTCGCCAACCAGGCCGTCAACGCTGCCAAGACGACCACGTCCAAGAAGCGCTAAACAGCACAAGTTGTCTCCTCGGGTCCTTTCGACACCCTCACGGGTTCAGGGATCCTTCAAGGGCAGATCGCAAGGTCTGCCCTTTTTTTATTTCCGGTCCGCCGCGGCGCTCACTTCGTCTTCGCTTCGATCGCCGACCTGAGCTGCGGCAGCAGCCGCTGCATGGCGGCGCGGCCCGCATCGATCGAGCGGCGGCGGGCGGTGAAGTCCGCACCGCCCACGCCCGCCAGCGCCGGACGCACCACGACGTCCGCTTCGCGCAGGCCGAAGTGGTTGATGGACTGGCCCATGATCGCGAAGGTCTGCAGCAGGATCTGCATCGTGTCGCCGGCCGGGTTTCCTTCGGGCGCGCTGGAAATGTCGACGGCGATCACCAGTTCGGCGCCCATCTGCTTCGCGTACCGCACCGGCACCGGCGCGACCAGTCCGCCGTCCACGTATTCGTGGGTGCCGATCTTCACCGGCAGGAACACCGCGGGCACCGCGCTGGAGGCGCGTACCGCCGTCCCCGTGTCGCCGCGCTGGAAGAGCACGCCCTGCCCGGAGTTGAGATCGGTCGCGACGATGCCCAGCGGCAGCGGCATCTGCTCGATCAGCTTGTGGCCGACTTCCCCGTTGACGTAGCGCGCAAGCGCCTCGCCACGCAGCACGCCGCGGCTGAAAATCGGCAGCGTCCAGTCGGTGAAGGCGGCCTCCTCCATCGACTCGGCAAGCTGCCGCAGCTGCTTGCCGCTGCGCCCGCTCGCGTAGAGCGACGCGACCAGGCTGCCGGCGGAAGTGCCCACCACGTAGTCCGGCCGGATGCCGGCCTCCTCCAGCGCCTGGATCACGCCCACGTGCGCGAATCCGCGCGCCGCGCCCCCGCCCAGTGCGAGCCCGATGCGCGGCGCGCGCTTGGCGACCGGTTGCGGCGGCACCACCGGCTCGGGCACGACGGGCGCGCTCGTGCAGGCCGCCAGCAGGCCAAGGCAGGCGGCGGCCAGGGCCGCCTTGGTCCTTGTCACAGCCCTCCAACTGAGAATGATTCGCGTTTGACTTATCATCGTGCCATTCTTCCACAAGGCATTTCCCAAGGATTTACATGGCTCACAAGACTGCGGCGCTGGCTTTCACCCTGCTGGCCGCCACCACCGGCGCCCACGCCCAGGACCAGGTGCTGAACCTCTATTCCGCGCGCCACTATTCGACCGACGAAGCGCTCTATACGAACTTCACGAAGGCCACGGGCATCAGGATCAACCGCGTGGACGCCGACGACGCCGGCATCATCGCGCGCCTGAAGTCCGAAGGCGCCGCATCGCCCGCCGACGTGATCCTGCTGGTCGACGCAGCGCGCCTCTACAAGGGCGAGGTCGAGGGCATGTTCCAGCCCGTCAAGTCCAGGGCGCTGGACGACGCGATCCCGGCGCAATACCGCGGCAAGGCCACGCCCGAGGGCACACCCTGGTTCGGGTTCTCCATGCGCGCCCGCGTCATCGCCTACGACAAGCTGAAGGTGAAGCGCGAGGACGTCGACACCTACGAGGAACTCGCCGACCCGAAGAACAAGGGCCGCATCTGCATCCGCTCGGGCTCCCACCCCTATAACCTGTCGCTCTTCGGCGCGATCACCGAACACATGGGCGAGCAGAAGGCGGAGGCCTGGCTCAAGGGCGTGGTCGCGAACCTCGCGCGCGACCCCAAGGGCGGCGACGTCGACCAGATCAAGGCCGTGGGCGCGGGCGAATGCCAGGTGGCGGTGAGCAACACCTACTACATCGCGCGCCTGATCCGCTCCAACAACCCGGACGACCGCGCGCTCATGGAGCGTGTGGGCGTCGTCTTCCCGAATCAGTCGTCCTGGGGCACGCACGTCAACATCGCGGGCGGCGCCGTCGCGAAGTACGCCAAGCATCCGGATGCCGCGGTGAAGTTCCTCGAATACCTCGCGAGCCCGGACGCTCAGAACTACTTCGCCAACGGCAACAACGAATGGCCCATCGCAAAAGGTGTGCAGGTGAGCAATCCGGCGCTCAAGGCGATGAGCGGCGGACACTTCAAGAGCGAGACCATCCCGCTCGCGGCGGTCGGCGCGAACCAGGTCAAGGTGCAGCAGATGCTGGACCGCGTCGGATTCAAGTGAGGCGGATCGGACATAATTGACGTTTACGTCAACGTCAACTTCCACACGCACCCAGGAGTTTCCATGGACATCAGCGGCAAGGTCTTCATCGTCACCGGCGGGGCCTCCGGGCTCGGCGAAGGCACGGCGCGCATGCTCGCCGCGGCCGGCGGCAAGGTCGTCATCGCGGACATGCAGGCCGACAAGGGCGAGGCAGTCGCGAAGGACATCGGCGGCGCTTTCGTCAAGTGCGACGTGAGCCAGGAGGCCGACGGCCAAGCCGTGGTGGCCAAGGCGGTGTCGATGGGCAAGCTAATGGGGCTCGTGAACTGCGCGGGCATCGCGCCGGCGGAAAAGACCGTGGGCAAGAACGGCGCGCATTCGCTGGCCGTCTACACGAAGACCATCATGGTGAACCTCGTGGGCAGCTTCAACATGATCCGCCTCGCCGCCGACGCGATGTGCAAGAACGAGCCGGAATCGACGGGCGAGCGCGGCTGCATGATCTCCACCGCTTCCGTCGCCGCGTACGACGGCCAGATCGGCCAGGCCGCCTACAGCGCGTCCAAGGGCGGCGTCGTCGGCATGACCTTGCCGATCGCGCGTGACCTGTCGCGCAACGGCATCCGCAACATGACGATCGCACCGGGCATCTTCGGCACGCCGATGCTGTTCGGCATGCCCAAGGACGTGCAGGACGCGCTCGCCGCCAGCGTGCCCTTCCCCTCCCGCCTCGGCACCCCCGAGGACTACGCGAAGCTCGCGAAGCACATCTTCGAAAACGACATGCTCAACGGCGAGGTGATCCGCCTCGACGGCGCGATCCGCCTCGCGCCGAGGTGAGGTTCCGCCTCGCGCTCTGCGCCGCCGCGCTTGGCGTCGCGGCATGCACGGCGCCGGCGCGATTCGACTACGCCATCCCCAACCAGCCCGAGAGCGGGTCGGGCTACACGCCGAAGCCCGGATGGGCGACGAGCCGGTTTTCCGTCGCCGCCGCCAATCCGCTTGCGACGGACGCGGGCTACCAGGTCCTCAAGGCCGGCGGCTCGGCCGTGGACGCCGCGATCGCGGTCCAGATGGTCCTCGCGCTCGTCGAGCCGCAATCCAGCGGCATCGGCGGCGGCGCGCTGCTGCTTCACTTCGACGGAAAGGAAGTCGAAGCATTCGACGGACGCGAAACCGCGCCGGCTGCCGCGGACGAACGCATGTTCCTCGCGGCCGACGGCAAGCCGCTCTCGTTCTACGAAGCCGTCGTCGGCGGCCGTTCGGTCGGCGTCCCGGGCGCGGTCCGCATGCTGGAGATGGCGCACCGGCAATACGGCAAGCTGCCTTGGGCCACCCTGTTCCAGCCTGCGATCACGCTGGCCGAGCAGGGCTTTCACATCGGCCCCCGGCTGCACATGCTCGCGGAATCGGATACGTACCTGCGCAAGGACCCCGTCGCGGCCGCGTATCTCTATCGACCCGATGGCCACGCCCGCGACGCGGGCGACCTGCTGCGCAATCCTGAACTCGCCGAGGTGCTGCGAAAGATCGCGGCGCAGGGATCGAAGGGGTTGCTCGAAGGCGAGGTGGCGCAGGCGATCGTCGACAAGGTACGTTCGCACCCCACGAACCCCGGCCGCCTGAGCCTCGCGGACCTCGCCGGCTACGAAGCGAAGAGGCGCGAGCCGATCTGCCACGATCATCGTGCGCGTGGCCGCGACTGGCGCCTCTGCGGATTCCCGCCCCCCTCCTCCGGCACGATCGCGATCGGCCAGATCCTCGGCATCCTGGAGAACACACCGGCTTCGGGAATGCCGCTCGAAACCGGGTTCGGCGGCGTGGCCGGGACGAGCGCGCCCGCGCCGTCCGCACCCTGGCTGCACCTCTACACCGAAGCCTCGCGTCTCGCCTTCGCGGACCGCGACCGTTACGTGGCCGACCCCGCCTTCGTGCAGGCGCCCGGCGGGAACTGGTCCACGCTGCTCGCCCCGGCCTACCTCGCGCAGCGCGCGAAGCTCATCGACACCTCGCCCGCCGGCAAGAGCATGCGCCGCGCGGTGGCCGGAACACCGGCACCCGGGACAACATCGCTCGCGCCGATGCCCCAGCAGGTCGAGCAGGGCACCTCGCACATCAGCATCGTCGACAGCTACGGCAACGCTATCGCGATGACGACCACCGTGGAAGGCCAGTTCGGCGCGCGGCAGATGGTGAGCGTGCACGGTGGCGCCGGCGGCTTCCTGCTGAACAACGAGCTCACCGATTTCAGCTTCACGCCCGCAGATGCGCAGGGCCTGCCTATCGCCAATCGCGTACAGCCCGGCAAGCGGCCGCGCTCCTCGATGTCGCCCACGCTGGTGTTCGACAAGGCGAGCGGCCGTTTCGAGATGAGCGTGGGCAGCCCCGGCGGCGCGTTCCTCATCCACTTCACCGCGAAGACGATCTACGGTGTGCTCGACTGGGGCCTGGACGCGCAGCGCGCCATCGACCTGCCGAACTTCGGCTCCCTCAACGGGCCGAGCGTCCTCGAAGCCGGGCGCTTCCCGCCGGCCACCGTCGATGCCCTGCGCGCACGCGGCGCGGAAGTGCGCGAAGAAACGCTCACGAGCGGCTTGCAGGCGATCCAGCGCGCCGAACGCGGCTGGTTCGGCGGCGCCGACCCGCGCCGCGAGGGCGTGGTCAGGGGCGATTGACGATCGGCCGCTCGGCCTCGCCGCCGCCGACGCGCAGTGGATTGCGCTTGGGCGGTTCCTCCGGAAGTTCCACCCGCTCGAACTCGGAGATCACCTGCGCGCCGAGCAACAGCAGAGTCGCGCCGATCTCCAGGCTGAACAGCACGACGATGGCCGTCGTGAGCGAGCCGTACACCACGTTCACCTGCGACAGGGTGTTGAAATACCAGACCAGGATATGGCGCGTGATCTCCCACAGCAGTGCCGCCGTCGCGCCGCCGATCAGCGCGTGGCGCCACGACAGGCGGCCCACCGGCATCACCATGTACACCGAGCTCAGCACGAAGATCTCCCCCGTGAGGCCCAGCACGTAGAGCAGCACGCCGGACACACCCTTGAGCGACCACTCGTAGCCGAGGAACTCCACGCTCTCCTGCCCCATCGCCTGCAGGCTGCCCGATACCAGCGTCATCACGAGCAGCCCGAACCCCAGGCACAGGATGTAGATGTAGGGCAGCAGCGCGGACACGATGTAGCGGCGCTTGCGCACCGCGATGCGGTGCAGGAAGATCACCGTCATCGCGTTCTCCAGGACGGTGAAGGCGAGCGAGCTGAAAAACAGCATCGTGACGAGCAGCAGCCAGCCGATGACTTCCTTGTGGTCCAGGAAGTTGCGCAATTCGCCCACCATGGCCTTGGACTGCCCCGGGATCAGCCATTCGAGATAGCGGCCCAGGGTGACGAGCAGCTCCTGCTGGTCGATCACATGCGACAGCGCGATCACCGCGAGGATGAGCAGCGGCACGACCGACAGCAGCGCGTAATAGGCGACGGCGCCTGCGAGCAGCAGGCCCTGGTTCTTCTTGAAAGCCTTCAGCACGCGCCAGGCGAAGGCGCCGGGACTCTTGAGGATGTGGGCGACGGCGGGACTGAGCAGGGACATGGCAAGGCCCAGTATGCCGCGCGCGCGGCCCGCCGTGGGGTCAGACGTCGATCGCCGCCGCCGAGCCTGCCTGCTTGCGCAGCTCGAACTTCTGGATCTTGCCGGTGGAGGTCTTCGGCAGCTCGCCGAAGACCACGGCGCGGGGCACCTTGAAGCCCGCGAGGTGCTTCTTGCAGTGCGCGACGATGTCCTCGGCCTTCAGCGACGCGCCCGCCTTCAGCTCGACGAAGGCACATGGCGTCTCGCCCCAGCGCGCGTCCGGCCTGGCGACGACCGCGGCGGCGAGCACATCCGGGTGGCGGTAGAGCACATCCTCCACCTCGATCGACGAAATGTTCTCGCCGCCCGAGATGATGATGTCCTTGCTGCGGTCCTTGATCTTGATGTAGCCGTCGGGATATTGCACCGCGAGGTCGCCGGTGTGGAACCAGCCGCCGGCGAAGGCTTCCGCCGTGGCTGCGGGATTTTTCAGGTAGCCCTTCATCGTGATGTTGCCGCGGAACATGATCTCGCCCATGGTCTCGCCGTCCAGCGGGACGGGCTGCATGGTCGCGGGGTCGATCACGCGCGCATCGCGCTGCAGGTGGTAGCGCACGCCCTGCCGCGCATTGAGCCTCGCCCGCTCGCCGATGTCGACCTCGTTCCACTCGTCGTGCTTCGGGCACACCGTCGCGGGGCCGTACACCTCGGTGAGGCCGTAGACGTGCGTGAGGTCGAAGCCCATGCGCTCCATGCCTTCGATCATCGAGGCGGGCGGCGCCGCGCCGGCCACCATGGCCTTCACGCCGGTGGGAAGCCCGCGCTTCATCTCGTCAGGGGCATTGACCAGCATGCCGTGCACGATGGGCGCGCCGCAGTAATGGGTGACGCCGTGCGCCGCGATCGCATCGATCATCGCCTTGGCCTCGACCTTGCGCAGGCACACGTTCACCCCCGCCCGCGCGGCGACGGTCCAGGGGAAGCACCAGCCGTTGCAGTGGAACATGGGCAGGGTCCACAGGTAGACGGGATGCCGCGCCATGTCCCACTCGAGGATGTTCGAGACCGCGTTGACCGCCGCGCCGCGGTGGTGATAGACCACGCCCTTGGGATTGCCCGTGGTGCCGCTCGTGTAATTCAGCGCGATGGCATCCCACTCGTCGCCGGGCAATTGCCACGCGTATTGCGCATCGCCTTCGGCCAGCAGCTGTTCGTAGGTGAGCGCGCCGATCCGCTCGACGGGCCCGGTGTAGACCTCGTCCTCCACGTCGATCACGGCGAGCGGCGCCTTCGATTGCCGCAGCGCGATCGCGCGCTTCATCACAGGTGCGAATTCCGGGTCCACGATGACGACCTTCGCCTCGCCGTGGTCCAGCATGAACGCGATCGTCTCGGCGTCCAGCCGCGTGTTGAGCGCATTGAGCACCGCGCCCGCCATCGGGATGCCGAAGTGCGCCTCCACCATGGGCGGCGTGTTCGGCAGCATGACGGCGACGGTGTCTCCCTTGCCGACGCCACGCCTTGCCAGCGCGCTCGCGAGGCGGCGGCAGCGGTCGTAGACTTGCGCCCAGTTGCGCCGCAGGTCGCCGTGCACCACGGCCAGGCGCTCCGGATAAACCTCCGCGGTCCGCTCGATGAACGACAACGGCGAGATCGGCGCGAAGTTCGCGCCGTTGCGCGCCAGCCCCTGGTCGAAAATGTTCGGCATGCTGTGTCTCCGGTGGCTCCCGGGTCGCTTCCCGGTGTGCGCAGAGGTTAAGGCTTTTCGGTGCCCCGTGGCATTAGGTAAGAATACGCAAACGATGGCGATCCCTCAGAGTTTCATCCAGGAGTTGGTGGCGCGTGCCGATGTGGTGGAAATCGTCGGGCGCTACGTCCAGCTCAAAAAGACCGGCGCCAACTATTCCGGCCTGTGCCCCTTCCACGCCGAAAAATCGCCGTCCTTCACCGTGAGCCCCACTAAGCAGTTCTATCACTGCTTCGGCTGCGGCAAGAACGGCAACGCCATCGGCTTCCTCATGGAACACGCGGGCATGAACTTCGTCGAGGCGGTAAAGGACCTCGCGGGCCAGTACGGCATGCAGGTGCCCGAGGAAGACGCGTCGCCGCAGGACCGCGCGCGCGCCGCGCAGCAGCGCGAGAAGCAGGCCACACTCACCGACGTGCTGGAGAAGGCCGGCGAGGCGTACCGCAAGCACCTGCGGGCATCGCCGCGCGCGATCGACTACTTCAAGGGCCGCGGCCTGTCCGGCGAGATCGCGAAACAGTTCGGCCTGGGTTACGCGCCCGAAGGATGGCGCAGCCTCGCGAGCGTATTTCCCAATTACGACGACCCGCTGCTCGTGGAAAGCGGCCTCGTCATCGTCAACGAGGACGAGGACAAGCGCTACGACCGCTTCCGCGACCGCGTGATGTTCCCCATCCGCAACGTCAAGGGCGAATGCATCGGCTTCGGCGGCCGCGTGCTGGGCGACGACAAACCGAAGTACCTCAACTCGCCCGAGACGCCCGTCTTCAGCAAGGGGCGCGAGCTGTACGGCCTGTTCGAGGCGCGGCAGGCGCTGCGCGAACAGGGCTTCGTGCTGGTGACCGAGGGCTACATGGACGTCGTGGCCCTGGCGCAGCTGGGCTTTCCGAACGCGGTGGCGACGCTGGGCACGGCCTGCACCACGGAGCACGTGCAGAAGCTCTTTCGCTTCACCGACTCCGTGGTGTTCAGCTTCGATGGCGACGACGCCGGGCGGCGCGCGGCGCGCAAGGCGCTCGACGGCGCCCTGCCCTATGCGACCGACGTGCGCACCGTCAAGTTCCTGTTCCTGCCCTCCGAGCATGACCCGGACAGCTACATCCGCGAGTTCGGCCGCGACGCGTTTTCCCGCTATGTCAGCGACGCCATCCCCCTCAGCCGCTTCCTGATCGACGCAGCGCGCGAGGGCTGCGACCTCGCCACCGCGGAAGGACGCGCGCACATGGCCGCCAACGCGAAGCCGCTGTGGACGGCGCTGCCCGACGGCGCGCTCAAGCGCCAGCTGCTGGGTGAGATCGCGGCGCTCGCCCAGCTGGAGTCGCGCGAGCTCTCCAGCCTGTGGGGCGACGCCGCGCCCGCGCAGCCCGTCCGCCGGCGCGAACCCTACCGCCCAAGGAGGCCGGGACGCACGCTGCCGCCCGGCCGGGCCGACCGCGCCCTGCAGATCGTCTTCATGGACGCCATGGCCTGGGACGCGCTCAGCCATGACGACCACCACCTGCTGTGCGAGCTCGCCCCGCCCCACGGCCCCCTCTTCGCCTGGCTCGACAGCCAGGTGCACGAACACGGCCCCCAACCCTGGGAGGCCTTGCGGGCGGCGCTGTCGGGCCACGAATTCGAGCCTTTCCTGGTCGACCAGGTGGAAAAGATGCTGCCGGACATCGAGCACGACCTGAGCGAACTGCGGCAGATCCTCGCGAAGGAACGCGCCCGCCTCGATGCGGAACGGCGCACGGCGCTCGTCGAGCGCGCCCGCAGCGACCCGGCCGCCTACGAGGAGCTCAAGCGCCTCCTGGCCGGCGAGCGCACCGGCAGCCCTTGAATTTACGCGTTGGCGGTATAATGTAAGGTTGCTAGCGGCAAGAGCGACAGCAGCACCTCCGGACCCGGCCCACCGCGGACACAGCTTCCCGACCGGCCTACCTACCGCAAGGACTGCACCCCAAATGTTCGCCCACCCATCTTGCCCCGCAAAGGACAGCTGAGCCGTTCCCCGGCCCACGCCGTCCCTTCCACCCGCGCCGGGCCGTCGTGGCGCTTTTTGTGTTTCTGTTTTTTTGATGACCCGAGGTATTAGTTCATGCCCGCTCAAAAGTCCGGAAAGCTCGTCAAGCAAGCCGCGAAACCTGTCGCGAAAAAAGTGATCAAACCGCCCCCGGCCAAGGTCAAGCTCAAGGTCGTGAAGACCGAGCCGAAACCGAAGCCCAAGCCAGCCGCCAAGGCCGCAACGAAAGCACCGCCAGTGTCCGCAACGAAGACCCCCGCCAAGACCACCGAGAAAGCCGCCGCCAAGGACGAGGTGAAAAAGCCTCTGAAAGCCGCCACCGAAGAGGTGGTGAAGAAGAAACCGGGCCGCCCGCCCAAGGCAGCCTCCGCGGCGCCTGAAGCCGCGGGCAAGGCCACCGGTGCCAAGCGCGGCCGCAAGCCCAAGGACGCCGACGGCAAACCGGGCGGCGATGACGCGGACATGTCGGACATCGAGGACGACCTGCAGGGCGAGCCCGTCGTCGAAGCGGCGACCGAGAAGGTCAAGCCGCTGCGCATGAAGATCAGCAAGGCAAAGGAACGCGCCCTGATGAAGGAATTCGGCCTGGACGAAACCGTCCTGTCCGAAGAGGACATGGCCAAGCGCCGCCAGCGCCTGAAGACCCTGATCACCCTCGGCAAGACGCGCGGCTACCTCACGCACTCCGAAATCTCCGACCACCTGCCCGACAAGCTGATCGACGCGGAAACGCTCGAAGTGGTGGTGACCATGCTCAACGACCTGGGCGTGGCGGTGTACGAGCAGACGCCCGACGCCGAGATGCTGCTGCTGAACAACACGACGCCCACCGCGGCGACCGTGGAAGAAGCGGAAGAGGAAGCCGAAGCCGCCCTGTCCACCGTGGACAGCGAGTTCGGCCGCACGACCGACCCCGTGCGCATGTACATGCGCGAGATGGGCACGGTGGAGCTGCTCACGCGCGAAGGCGAAATCGAGATCGCCAAGCGTATCGAAGGCGGCCTGATGGCGATGATGGAGGCGATCTCCGCCTCCCCCGCGACCATCGCCGAAATCCTGCGCCTGGCGCACGAGATCCGCGAAGGCAAGATCGTCATCTCCACGGTGGTGGACGGCTTCTCCAACCCGAACGAGGCCGACGACTACGTTGCCGAAGAGGACTTCGACGAATTCGACGCCGATGACGACGACGACGGCAACGGCGGCTCCAAGGCGCTGACCAAGAAGCTCGAGGAGCTCAAGTCGCAGGCGCTCGAGCGCTTCGACCGCATCCACGGCCTCTTCGAGAAGGTGCACCGCATCTACGACAAGGAAGGCTGGGGCACGCCCGCCTACGTGAAGGCGCAGCACGCCCTGTCCGAGGAGCTGATGACCATCCGCTTCACGGCCAAGACCATCGAGAAGCTGTGCGACATGGTGCGCGGCCAGGTGGACGACGTGCGCAAGAAGGAGCGCGAGCTGCGCCGCATCATCGTGGACAAGTGCGGCATGCCGCAGGAAACCTTCATCAAGGAGTTCCCGCCCAACCTGCTGAACCAGAAGTGGGTCGAGAAGCAGGCCGCCGCGGGCAAGCCGTGGTCCACCGTGATCGCGCGCAACATCCCGCCGATCCAGGAACTGCAGCAAAAACTCGCCGACCTGCAATCGAAGGTGGTCGTGCCCCTCGCGCAGCTGAAGGACATCAACAAGCGCATGAACGAGGGCGAGGCATCGTCCCGCGAAGCGAAGAAGGAAATGATCGAGGCCAACCTGCGCCTCGTGATCTCCATCGCCAAGAAGTACACCAACCGCGGCCTGCAGTTCCTGGACCTGATCCAGGAAGGCAACATCGGCCTGATGAAGGCGGTGGACAAGTTCGAATACCGCCGCGGCTACAAGTTCTCCACGTATGCGACCTGGTGGATCCGCCAGGCCATCACGCGTTCCATCGCGGACCAGGCCCGCACGATCCGCATCCCGGTGCACATGATCGAGACGATCAACAAGATGAACCGCATCTCGCGCCAGCACTTGCAGGAATTCGGCTTCGAGCCGGACGCCGGCATCCTGGCCGCCAAGATGGAGATCCCGGAAGACAAGATCCGCAAGATCATGAAGATCGCCAAGGAGCCGATCTCCATGGAGACGCCGATCGGCGACGACGACGATTCCCACCTGGGCGACTTCATCGAGGACCAGGCCAACACCGCGCCGATCGAGGCCGCGATGCAGGCGGGCCTGCGCGATGTGGTCAAGGACATCCTCGACTCGCTGACGCCGCGCGAAGCCAAGGTGCTGCGCATGCGCTTCGGCATCGAGATGAGCACGGACCACACGCTGGAAGAAGTCGGCAAGCAGTTCGACGTGACCCGCGAGCGCATCCGCCAGATCGAGGCCAAGGCCCTGCGCAAGCTGAAGCACCCGAGCCGCTCGGACAAGCTGCGCTCGTTCATCGACACGCTGTGACTCCCGGTTGCCGCACATGAAAAAAGCCGGAGCGATCCGGCTTTTTTCATGGAGCCTAGAACATCGTCTCCTGGTACCTGTCCTTCTTGCCGTCGCTGCGCGCGGCGAGCAGGCTGACCATCGGCTCGAGCGCCGCATGCGTGTGATAGGACTTGTCGCATTCGGGGCAGGCGTAGCCTTCTTCGGCGTCGCCGCCGCGCTCGCGCGAAACGAACACCGCGAACCGTGCTCCGCAGTAGGCGCACGACTGCACGAAGCTGCTGTGCTGGAACTCGGGTTCCGCGTCTTTCCGGATGACTTGGCCCATGGGCAATTCCCCCTGGGGCGAAACACATCGCCCCGCGGCCAGTATCGCAGCGCCATCCGCGCACGTGGCGATTCCCCCAACGCCGTCGTATGTATCGAAACGCTCTAGCGCGACACGCCCAGCAGCCGGTCGAGCAGCTGCGGCTGCTCGCGCAATTCCTTCGCGCTCCCCGCGTGCGCGATCGTGCCGCGATCGAGCACCACGGCGCTGTCGGAAATCGCCAGGATGGCCTGCGGATGCTGCTCGACGATGATCGCGGACAGCCCCTCCTCGCGCGTGATGCGGCGAATGGCCCGCAGCAGCTCTTCCACGATGATGGGCGCGAGGCCTTCCAGCGGTTCGTCCAGCAGCAGCAGCTTCGGGTTGACCACCAGCGCCCGGCCGACGGCGAGCATCTGTTGCTCCCCGCCCGACAACTGCGTGCCGAGGTTGCCCTTGCGCTCGGCCAGGCGCGGAAACATGGCGTAGACACCCTCGGGCGTCCACTTGCCCGGCCGCGCCACGGCGGTCAGGTTCTCGTGCACGGTGAGCGACTTGAAGATGTTGCGCTCCTGCGGGACCCAGCCGATGCCGGCCGCGGCCCGCTGGTGCGGCGCCAGCTTGTGCAGCGCAACACCACCGAGCAAGAGCGTCCCTCCATGCTGCCGCGTGGCCCCGGCGAGCGTGTTGATGAGCGTCGTCTTGCCCGTGCCGTTGCGGCCGAGGAGCGCGAGCGTGTGGCCCTGGTCGAGGCGCAGCGACACGTCGTGCAGCACCACCGCCTCGCCGTAACCGGCGCTCAGCTTGTCGATGGCGAGCAACTCAGCCATGCGCCGCCTCTTCCCCATGCCCGAGGTACACCGCCTTCACCTGCGGGTCATTGGCGATCTGGTCCGGGTCGCCCTCGGTCAGCACCGTCCCATTGACCAGCACCGTCATGCGGTTCGCGAAGCTGAAGACGAGGTCCATGTCGTGCTCGATCAGCAGCACCGAGACATCGGCCGGCAGCGCGGCGACGGTCTGCAGCAACTCCTCGCGCTCGCCGGCGGGCACGCCCGCGACGGGTTCGTCCAGAAGCAGCAAGCGCGGCTCGCAGGCGAGCGCGATTGCGATCTCCAGCAGCCTGCGCTTGCCGTAGGCGAGCAACTCGACGCGCTGGTCGGCCACCTCGGCGAGGCGGAACTGCCCGAGCAGCTGGTCGCAGCGCTCGCCCACCTGCGCGTTCGCGCCCAGGCCCTGCCACCAGCGTCCGCCCAGCCCGCGCTGCTGCGACACGACCAGCGCCAGCGTCTCGCGCGGCGTCATCGAGTTGAACAGCTGGTTGATCTGGAAGGTGCGCACCATGCCCCGGCGCACGCGCTGGTGCGGTGCAAGCCGTGTGATGTCTTCGCCTTCCAGCACGATGCGGCCCGCCGTGGGTTCCAGCACGCCCGTGAGCAGGTTCACGAGGGTGGTCTTGCCGGCGCCGTTCGGCCCGATCAGCGCATGGCGTGCGCCGCGCCGTACTTCCAGCGTCACGTCGTTCGTCGCGACGATGCCGCCGAAGCGCATCACCAGCCCCTGCGCGGAAAGCACGACCTCGCTCACGGCCGTGCCCGCTTCCACCACGTCCACGGGCGCAGCAGTCGTTCGCGTCCGGCGAGCACCAGCACCACGAGGAACAGGCCGATCCAGAATGTCCAGTACTGCGGCGTGACGGCCGAGAGCGCGTCCTGCATCAGCTTGAACACGATGGCTCCCGCGACGCCTCCGTAGAGCCAACCCGCGCCTCCGACGACCAGCACCAGCATCACGTCGGCCGAGCGGTGGAACTCGAACACGTCCAGCGACGCGAAGCCCGTCGTCTGTGCGAGAAGCGCGCCGGCGATCCCCGCGACGCCCGCGGCGACCGTGTAGATCACCGCCAGGCGAGAACGCACCGGGATCCCGATGGCCATCGCCCGCAGCCGGTTGTCGCGGATCGCCTTGAGCGTCGCGCCGAAGGGCGAATGCACGAGGCGGCGCGCGAGCAGGAACAGCACCAGCAACACGGTCAGCGAGTAGAACGCGGCGGTACGTCCCCCCAGGTCGAACTCGAAGCGCCCGAGCAGCGGATTCATTACGACCCCCTGCAGGCCATCGGCGCCGCCCGTGAGCCAATCGAGCTTGTTGGCGAGTTCCAGCAGGATGAGCGCGAAGCCGAGCGTCACCATCAGCCGCGTGAGGTCGCTGCCGCGCATGATCGTGAGGCTCGCCGCCGCGCCGAGGAGCGTGGCGACGCCCGCCGCGGCCGCGAGGCCGAGCAAGGGGTCGGCGTTCACGTGCTTGGCCAGCAATGCCGCGGTGTAGGCACCGATGCCGAAGAAAGCCGCATGCCCCAGCGACACGATGCCGGTGTAGCCGAGGACGAGGTCGAGCGACACCGCGAAGAGCGCGACGATCGCGATCTCGTTCACCAGCGCGGCATGCGATGGCAACACCACCGGCGCCGCGAAGGCGAGCAGCCACAGCACCGGCTCCCAGGGGCGGATGCGCGCACTGCGGCGCAGGGAGGTTTGCGATGCGCTCATGCCCGTCCGCCACGCCGCACGAAAAGGCCCTGCGGCCGCCAGATCAGGATCACGATCATCAGGCTGTACACGATGAAGGCGCCCATCTTGGGGATGTAGTACTTGCCCGCCACGTCGGCGATGCCGAGCAGCAGCGCGGCCAGCAGCGGACCGGTGATGGACGACGTGCCGCCGACCGCGACGACGATGAGGAAATAGATCATGAACTTCAGCGGGAAGCTCGGGTCGAGCCCCAGCACTTCCGCGCCGAGCGCGCCGCCCAGGCCCGCCAGGCCCGAGCCGAACGCGAAGGTCGAGAGGAACACCACGTTGACGTTGATCCCCATGCCCGCCGCGACGCGCTGGTCGTCGACGGATGCCCGCAGGCGGCTGCCGAAGCGCGTGCGCGCGAGGATGAACTGCAGCCCCACGGTGAGCGCCGCGCAGATGGCGATGATGAACAACCGGTAATGCCCCATGCCCAGCGTCCAGGCGCCGCTGCCGATCTCGGTGCGGCCCTTGAGCCATGCGGGCAACTGCACGATCTGCTGCGTGGAACCGACGAAGTAGTCGAAGGCGGCGACCGCCATGAACACGAGGCCGATGGAAAACAGCACCTGGTCCAGGTGGGGCTTCCCATACAGCGGGCGGTAGAGCGTGCGCTCGAGCACGGCGCCCAGCAACGCCGCCCCTGCGAAGGCGAGCGGCAGGCACAGGAGGAAGGGAACATCCAGGCGCTGCATCAGCAGCACCGTGATGTAGCCCCCGACCATCGCGAAGGCGCCGTGGGCGAGGTTGATGAAATTCATCAGCCCCATCGTCACCGCCAGCCCGACGGCGAGGATGAACAGCAGCATCCCGTAGGCGATGCCGTCGAAGAGGATGGTCAGCATCGGGCTCCCGTCATTGCGGACGCGCTGCGCAATCCATCACTTCGTCTTGCCCGGATCCTTCACGTCCTTGATCACGTCGAACTCGACGTTGTAGAGCTGGCCGTCCTTCTTCTCGACCTTGCGCAGGTACACGTTCTGCACGATGTCGCGCGTTTGCGCATCGATGAACACGGGGCCGCGCGGGCTCTCGAAGATCTGGCCCTTCATCGCGGCGAGCAACGCATCGCCGCCGCCCTTGCCGCCGGTCTTCTTCAGCGCTTCGTAGATGACGCGCATGCCGTCATAGCCGCCGACTGCCATGAAGTTCGGACGCAGGCCCTTGTTGGCCTTGCTGAACGCCTCGACGAATTTCTTGTTCGCGGCCGAAGGGTGCGCCGCCGAATAGTGATGCGACGTGACGACGCCCAGCGCGCCATCGCCCATGTCGTTGAGCTGGTCGTCGTCGGTCACGTCGCCGGTGGCGATCAGCTTGATGCCGGCCTTGTCCATGCCGCGTTCCAGGAACTGCTTCATCACCGCCGCGCCCGCGCCGGACGGCACGAACACGAACAGCGCGTCCGGCTTCAGGTCGCGCACCTTCTGCAGGAAGGGGGCGAAGTCCGGGTTGCGCAGCGGCACGCGCAGCGACTCGGTGACCTGGCCGCCGTTGAAGGTGAGGCGGTCCTTGAAGAACTTCTCGGCGTCGATGCCGGGACCGTAGTCGCTCACGAGGCTCACGACCTTCTTGATGCCGTTCTTCGGCGCCCAGTCCGCGAGCGCGACCGACACCTGCGGCAGCGTGAAGCTGGTGCGCACGATGTAGGGCGAGGCTTCCGTGATGCTCGACGTCGCCGCGGCCATCACGACTTCCGGCGTCTTCGACTGCGTGGCGATCGGCGCGGTGGCCAGGGCCGAGGGCGTGATGCCGAAGCCGGCGAGCACGTCCACCTTGTCGTTCACCACGAGTTCCTGCGCGAGCCGGCGCGTCGTGTCCGGCAGGCTGGTGTCGTCCTTCAGGATCAGTTCGATCTTGCGTCCATTCACGGTATCGCCGTTCTGCGCCATGTACAGGCGCGCGGCCGCTTCGATCTGCCGGCCGGTCGTCGCCTGCTGCCCCGTCATGGGCAGGATCAGGCCGATCTTGAAGGGGGTGGACTGCGCAAGGGCCGGCGGGCTCGCGGCGAAGGCGGCCACGGCCAGGCCGAGGGCGGTGAAGGTACGTCGTTGCATCGTTGTCTCCGGTAGGTGGGAATTCATCTCTCGCCTGACGGCGGCGAGTATAGCGATTGTTCGTATCGAGGACAGTTGTTCTTCATGCGAACTTCATGGGGACCGCTTGCGGATCAGCCGCGCCGCGGGCATCCGCGCCAGGTCTTCCGCGCGCTGGCGCATCACCTCGCCGAGGTTGCGCCGGGCGATGCGGGAGTGCTCCCGCATCAGCGCTTCCGCGCGCGAGCCTTCGCGCCGCGTGATCGCCTCGAGCACCTGGCGATGCTGGTCCTGCGCGACGACGAGCATGTCGCGCGCGCGCGGCGCGTTGGCCTGGAGCACGACGAACGCGGAAGGCGATGCGAAGGGAAGGTTGACCACCCGCTCGATCTCGCGCTGCACCACCGCGCTGCCCGACATCTCGCTGAGGAGCTGGTGGAACTCGCGGTTGAGCGTCACGTAGGCGAGGAAGGCGTCGTCGTCCAGCGCGGGCCGGGCGAGGACGTCGTCGATGCGGGCGAGACAAGCGGACGCGCCGGCCAGGACCGCAGCAGGCGCCCCGCGCTCCGCCGCCAGCCGCGCGGCCATGCCCTCGACCGTGCCGCGCAGCTCGATCGCATCGGACGCATCGTTTTCGGAGAAAGTCCGCACCGCGAAGCCGCCGTTGCGCAGCGACTCCAGCAGGCCCTCCTGCTCGAGCCGCACGAGGGCCGCGCGGATGGGTGTGCGCGACACGCCGAGCAGGTCGACCAGCGCCAGTTCCGCGATGCGCGCGCCCCCGGGAAGTTCCCCCGCGAGGATCATCTCGCGCAGGCGCAACTGCGCCCGCACCGCTTGGGACGCACCAGCCTCGGCAGGCTCGTCGGTATACACGGAAGCGATCTTGTTAATGCCAAATACCTCTAATTTTGCAATTCACACGCAAAGCAACGGGGTGGATGTATACAGCGAGCGATTTTGCTCGC
Source organism: Caenimonas aquaedulcis (assembly GCF_015831345.1). Classification (NCBI taxonomy): domain Bacteria; kingdom Pseudomonadati; phylum Pseudomonadota; class Betaproteobacteria; order Burkholderiales; family Comamonadaceae; genus Caenimonas; species Caenimonas aquaedulcis. Next base: position 1,046,701 of record NZ_JADWYS010000001.1, read on the forward strand.
ATAATTTCCGCGACGCAAGCGAAGGACGACATGTTTCCCAAGAACGCCTGGTACGTGGCCTGCACGCCCACCGAAATCGACGACAAGCCGCTCGGCCGCACCATCTGCGGCGAAAAAATCGTCTTTTATCGCGGTGCCGAAGGCAAGGTCGCCGCGCTGGAAGACTTCTGCCCGCACCGCGGTGCGGCGCTCTCGTTCGGCCAGGTTTGCGAAGGCCAGCTCGTGTGCGGCTACCACGGCCTCACCATGGGCTGCGACGGCAAGACGGTGTCCATGCCCGGCCAGCGCGTGCAGGGCTTCCCGCGCATCCGCAGCTATCCCGCGGTCGAGCGCTACGGCTTCATCTGGGTATGGCCCGGCGACGCGCAGCTCGCGGACGCGTCGACCATCCATCACCTCGAGTGGGCCGAGAGTCCCGACTGGGCGTACGGCGGCGGCATGTACCACGTGAAGTGCGACTACCGCCTCATGATCGACAACCTGATGGACCTCACCCACGAGACCTACGTGCACACCACGAGCATCGGGCAGAAGGAGATCGATGAAGCGCCGGTGACGACGAAGGCGGAGGGCGACCACGTGGTGACCCGCCGCTTCATGAACAACGTCATGCCCCCGCCTTTCTGGCGCGCCAACCTGCGCGGCAACCAGCTCGCCGACGACGTGCCGGTGGACCGCTGGCAGGTGTGCCATTTCACGCCGCCCAGCCACGTGATGATCGAAGTGGGCGTGGCGCACGCCGGCAAGGGCGGCTACGACGCCGATCCGAAGGACAAGGTCTCCAGCATCGTGGTGGACTTCCTCACGCCGGAGACGGAAACCTCGATGTGGTACTTCTGGGGCATGGCGCGCAATTTCGCGCCGAAGGACAAGGCCCTCACGGCGCAGATCCGCGACGGCCAGGCCAGGGTGTTCGCCGAGGACACGGTGGTCCTCGAGGCGCAGCAGCGCAACCTCTCGCTGCATCCCGGACGCAAGCTGCTGATGCTCAATATCGACGCCGGCGGGGTGCAGTCGCGGCGCATCCTCGACCGGCTCATCGCGCTCGAACAGCCGCAGGCACAGGCGGCCTGACCATGGAACCTCTCGAAGTGAAGGTGCTGCGCAAGCGCCGCGAAGCGGAGGGCATCGCGAGCTTCGAGCTCGAACGTGCCGACGGCGCCCCGTTGCCCTCGTTCAGCGCGGGCTCCCACATCGACGTGCAGGTGCCCGGCGGGCTCACGCGGCAGTATTCGCTGTGCAACGACTCGGGCGAACAGCACCGCTATCGCATCGCGGTGTTGCGCGACCCTGCGACGCGCGGCGGCTCGAAAGGCATGCACGACGCCGTGAACGAGGGCGACGTGATCCGCATCAGCGAGCCGCGCAACCACTTTCCCCTCGTGCACGCGCAACGCACCCTGCTGTTCGCGGGTGGCATCGGTGTCACGCCTCTCCTGTGCATGGCGCAGCGTCTCGCGGCGATCGATGCGGACTTCACCCTGCACTACAGCGCGCGCTCGAAGGAACGCACGGCATTCCTCGAAGAGATCGCCGCCTCCGCATTCGCGGACAAGGTCCGCTTCCATTTCGACGACGCGGGCCCGCAGCAGATCCTCAATGTGCCGCAGGACCTGGGCCCGCCCGACCCGGGCACCCATGCCTACATCTGCGGCCCCGCCGGCTTCATCAACCATGTGCTGCAGGTGGCGCAAGGCATGGGCTGGCCCGCGTCGCAGCTCCACCTCGAATACTTCACCGCGGCACCGCAGGACCACGCCGCCGACGGCGCCTTCCAGGTCAAGATCGCGAGCACCGGAAAGACCTACGACGTCGCGAAGGACCAGACCGTGGTCCAGGCCCTGCAGGCCCGGGGCGTGGACATCCTCACCTCCTGCGAGCAGGGCGTGTGCGGCACCTGCATCACGCGCGTGCTCGAAGGCGAGCCCGACCATCGCGACCTGTATTTCACCGACGAGGAGAAGGCCGCGAACGACCAGTTCACGCCCTGCTGCTCGCGCGCGCGAAGCAGGCTGCTGGTGCTGGACCTCTGACGCGCCACCCGCATTCAACCCAAGGAGACACCCATGACGCAATTGCCTGCACGCTACGACCACGTCGGCAGCTTCCTGCGACCGAAATACCTGCTGGAGGCGCGGGAGCGCAAGGCCAGGGGCGAGATCACGCCGGCGCAGCTGCGCGAGGTCGAGGACAAGGCGATCGCGGAGATCGTGAAGTTCCAGGAGGACGTGGGCCTCAAAAGCATCACCGACGGCGAGTTCCGCCGCACTTACTTCCACATCGATTTCCTGGAGCAGCTGGGCGGCGTGAAGACGGACATCCCGGTCACGATCCGCAAGCCCGACGGCACAGAGGAACTCGCGCCGCCGGTCATGCGCGTCATCGACAAGGTGCGCCACGCGAAGGACATCCAGCTCGCGGACTTCCAGTACCTCAAGGGCCAGGTGAGCGCGGGCCGCACGCCCAAGGTCTGCATCCCCTCGCCGACCATGCTGCATTTCCGCGGCGGCCGCGCGGGCATCAGCAAGGAGGCGTACCCGGAACTCGATCCCGTGTTCTACGACGACGTCGCAAAGGCCTACGGGGACGAACTGCGCTCGCTCGCGGCGGCCGGCTGCACCTACGTGCAGATGGACGACACCAACATGGCCTACCTGTGCGACGAAAAGATGCGCGAAGCCGCCCGCCAGCGCGGCGACGACCCCAACGAGCTGCCGCACCGCTACGCGAAGTTCATCAACAAGGTCGTGGCGCAGAAGCCCGCCGGCATGCTGCTGGCCATGCACCTGTGCCGCGGCAACTTCAAGAGCACGCATGCGGCTGCCGGCAACTACGAGCCCGTCGCCGAGGCGCTGCTCAAGGAGATGGACCTCGATGCATACTTCCTCGAATACGACGACGACCGCTCGGGCGACTTCCGCCCGCTGCGCTACCTGCCCAAGGGCAAGACCGTCGTCCTCGGCCTCGTGACGACCAAGTTCGGCGAGATGGAGTCCAAGGACTCGCTCAAGCGCCGCATCGAGGAAGCCGCGAAGTACGCGCCCATGGAGCAGCTCGCGCTGTCGCCGCAATGCGGCTTCTCCAGCACGGTCCACGGCAACAACATCGCGGTGGAGGCGCAGCGCGCCAAGCTGCGGCTGGTGGTGGAAACCGCGCAGGAGATGTGGGGCGGCGCCTGATGTAGGCCCTCCGGCCGAGGCAGGCGCGGCCTTCGGGCCGAGGCGAAACGCGGGCGCGTGAACCAAGATGGCTCCACGGTCTTCGCGCAGTCGCGGGGCCGACAGGAGTACATCCATGACCGAGCAGCCCCACTCCCCCTACCGCCTCTGCTTCCGCTCCCTCTTCAACAGCGGCCGCGGCTACGCCTTCCCCTGCGACCCCATGGGCCGCGTCGACCTGGACGCGCTGAGCGAGCGGGCGCGCAACAACTACTTCTTCGCCAAGGCGATGGTGGGCCGCGAGATGGCCGTGCCCTCGGTGGAACCGACGGTCCACTGAAGCGGGCGCAAACGCCCCCCGCGTCGCGCCGGAACGCGCGACAATCTGCGCCTCCCCCGCACCCCAGGAGGTCGAGATGCAGGCAATCACCAGGCGCGGCGTCCTCGCCGCCGGCACCGCGATGCTGCTGTCGCGCACCCTGCCCGCCCTGGCGCAAACCCCGGCCCGCATGCAATCCTGGGCACTGGGCACACCGCGCCGCACCGGCATCCACGATGTCGCGCCCGCGCCCGACGGCGGCGTCTGGTTCACCGCGCAGGCCAGCGGGCACCTCGGCTGGTTCGACCCCAAGTCGGGCAAGACGGAACTCGTGGCGCTGGGCGGCGGCTCGGCCCCGCACGGCGTCATCCAGGGCCCCGACCACGCCGCCTGGATCACCGACGGCGGCCAGAACGCCATCGTCCGGGTCGGCTGGCCGGACCGTCAGGTCCGGGTCATGCGCCTGCCGGCCGGCACGCCGAATGCCAACCTCAATACCTGCGCCTTCGACGGTGACGGCGACCTCTGGTACACCGGCCAGAACGGCTGGTACGGCAAGGTGTCGGTCAAGACCGGCCAGGTGAGCGCGACGCAAGCGCCGCGCGGCCACGGCGCGTACGGCATCTGCGCCACGCCGGCGGGCGACGTCTGGTTCTGCTCGCTCGCCAGCTCCTACATCGCGCGCATCGACCGGCGCACCGGCGAGGCCCACGTCGTGGATCCGCCCACCCGCAACCAGGGCGCGCGGCGGGTGTGGAGCGACGGCAAGGGGCGCATCTGGGTGAGCGAGTGGAACAGCGGGCAGCTTTCCATGCACGACTCGCAATCGGGCGCGTGGCGCCAGTGGAAAGCGCCGGGCGCGAGTCCCCGCATCTACGCCGTCTATGTGGACGAACACGACACGCCGTGGGTGAGCGACTGGGGCAGCAACGCCATCCTGAGCTTCGATCTGCGCACCGAAAAGTTCGAGCGCCACGCCCTCCCGCGCGACGGCGCCAATGTCCGGCAGATCCTGGGACGCCCGGGCGAGATCTGGCTGCCGGAGAGCGGGACGGAGCACATCACGGTGATCCGCACGGCTTGAGGGTGACGTATTCCCGGTTGGGGCGCAATTGTGATGGAGTTGTGATTGCGCGGGCGGGGAATCTGTAGTCTCATCGGCGGGCCTGTATTGATGAGCCCGTCCCATGCCCGTTGTTTCCAGCATCCGTCACCGATTCATGCGCCTGGCCTTCGCGGCCCTCGCGTTGCTTGGCGCTTTCGGCGCCTCCGCGCAGGGCGCCGACCCCGCGGCCCGCCATCCCTTCCGCTCGCAGCCCATTCCCGGCCAGTACATCGTGGTGTTCAAGGACGGCGTGAGAGACGTCGCCGGTGAGACCGACAAGGCGGTGCGCCGGGCCGGCGGACGCCGCCACCACACGTACTCCAAGGCCATCAAGGGCTTCTCCGCGTCGATGTCCGATGCCGCCGTGCAGGACCTGCGCTACAACCCCAACGTGGCCTACATCGAGCAGGACCAGGCGATTTCGCTGGCGGCCGTGGAAACGCCCGCCACCTGGGGCCTGGACCGCATCGACCAGGCGGACCGTCCGCTGGACACGATCTACCACTACACGCGCACCGGCGCCGGCGTCTACGCCTTCATCATCGACACCGGCATCCGCTCCACGCATTCCGAGTTTTCCGGCCGGATGCTCGCCGGCTTCGATGCCGTGCAGGACGGCAACGGCACCAACGACTGCGACGGGCACGGCACGCACGTGTCCGGCACGGTAGGCGGCACCACCTGGGGCGTCGCGAAAGCCGTCACCCTGATCCCCGTGCGCGTGCTGGATTGCAGCGGCTCCGGCACCTGGAGCGGCGTGATCGCGGGCATCGACTGGGTCGCCAACAGCCCCCTGCGCCCGGCCGTCGCCAACATGTCGCTGGGCGGCGGCTTCTCGGCCTCCGTCAATGCGGCCGTCGCCAACGCCGTCGCCAAGGGCGTGGTCATGGTGGTGGCCGCGGGCAACGAAAACACCAATGCCTGCAAGAGCTCGCCCGCGAGCGAACCGACGGCCATCACGGTCGGCGCGACCACGAGCACCGACGCCCGCGCGTCCTATTCCAATTACGGCACCTGCGTGGACATCTTCGCGCCGGGCTCCGGCATCACCTCGTCGTGGAACACCAGCGATTCGGCGACCAACACGATCAGCGGCACTTCGATGGCCACGCCCCACGTCACCGGCGCCGCCGCCCTCGCACTGGAGGCCAGTCCCGACTCGACGCCCGCTGCCGTGACGCTCTACCTGACCTCCCAGGCCACGCCCAACCGTCTCGCCTCGCTCAACTCCGGCTCGCCCAACCTGCTGCTGTACTCGCTGGCGGACGGGACCCCGACCGAACCGCCGGTGCCCGGGATCGCCGTGAAGTCCCTGGCCGGCAAGACAGCCAAGTCGCGCACCACCTGGGTCGGCCAGGTGACCGTGGTGATCCGCAACGTCGGATCGACGACGCTCGTTCCCAATGCCGTCGTGACGGGCAGCTTCGCACCCGGAGGCACCAGCTCATGCACCACCAACAACAAAGGCCAGTGCGTGATCTCGAGTCCGGCGATTCCGACCGTCATGCCGACGAGCGTCTTCACGGTGACGGACGTGACGGCGACGGGCAAGGCCTACGACAGCGGCGAGAACAGCGCCTCTCAGCTCACGCTGTCGATCGGTTCGCGCCGCTGAGTCGCGGCGCGGGCCTTCAGTGATGCGCCTGCGGGGGCGTCACTTCCCAGTGCTGCAGCACGCGGTCGTGGGCGTCGACGCTCTCCAGCCGCACACGGAAACCCCAGAGACGGGCGACGTGCTTCACCACCTCCTCGGCGCCGTTGTCCAGCGGGCGGTCGTTGTGGCGCGTGTGGCGCAGGGTCAATGAGCGGTCGCCGCGCAGGTTGACGTTCCACACCTGGATGTTGGGTTCGCGCCAGTTGAGGTCATGCTGGCGCGACAGCGCCTCGCGCACGCGGCGATAGCCGGCGTCGTCGTGGATGGCGGAGACTTCCAGTTCCTTCTCGGTCGCGTCGTCCACGATGGAGAAGAGCCGGAACTCCCGCATGACGCGCGGCGACAGGTACTGGCCGATGAAGCTTTCGTCCTTGAAGTGGCGCATCGCATAGTCGAGCGTCTTCTTCCAGTCTGAGCCGGCGATCTCCGGGAACCACGCCCGGTCCTCGTCCGTCGGGTTCTCGCACATGCGGCGCAGGTCCACGAACATGTTGAAGCCCAGCGCATAGGGATTGATGCCGCTGTAGCCCGGGTGCGTGACGGGCGGCTGGAACACCACGTTGGTGTGCGAGCTCAGGATCTCCATCATGTAGCCTTCGGTCAGCAGGCCCTGGTCGTACATGTCGTTGAGCAGGGTGTAGTGCCAGAACGTCGCCCAGCCCTCGTTCATCACCTGCGTCTGGCGCTGCGGATAGAAATACTGCGCCACCTTGCGCACGATGCGCACGATCTCGCGCTGCCACGGCTCGAGCAGCGGCGCGTTCTTCTCGATGAAGTACAGGATGTTCTCCTGCGGCTCGTCCGGGAAGCGGCGCTGCTCCTTGCGCGATTGCTTGCCGGCGGACTTGGGCAGCGTGCGCCACATGTCGTTGACCTGCTGCTGCAGGTAGGCCTCGCGGTCCTTGCGGCGCATCTCCTCTTCGACCATGGAAATCTTCTGCGGCCGGCGGTAGCGGTCCACGCCATGGTGCATCAGGGCATGGCATGCGTCCAGCACTTCCTCGACCGCGTCGATGCCATGGCGCTCCTCGCACTCGCCGATGTAGGACTTCGCGTAGACCAGGTAGTCCACGATGGAGCTCGCGTCCGTCCACATCCGGAACAGGTAGTTGCCCTTGAAGAAGCTGTTGTGGCCGAAGCACGCATGCGCCATCACGAGCGCCTGCATCGGCATCGTGTTCTCCTCCATGAGGTAGGCGATGCACGGATCGGAATTGATCACGATCTCGTAGGCGAGCCCCATGTGGCCGCGGCGGTAGTTCTTCTCGCTCGCGATGAACTGCTTGCCGAAGGACCAGTGGCGATAGTTCACCGGCATGCCCACCGACGCATAGGCATCGAGCATCTGCTCCGCGGAGATCAGCTCCAACTGCGTCGGGTAGGTGTCCAGCCCGAACTTGTGCGCCGTCTTCCGGATCGCGTCGAAGTATTCCTCGATCAGCTCGAAGGTCCAGTCCGAGGGGCTGGGCAGCCGCTTCGATTTCACGTCGTTGTTGTCCAGGATCGCACTCATGATGCCGCCGTCGCTTTCTTGAACAGGTCGCGGAACACCGGGAAAATCTGCGCGGGCGTCACGATCTTCTGCATCGCGAAGTGCGCATTGGCGTCCCGCACACGGGTGTATTCCTCCCAGAGATTCTGGTCCTCGTCCGCCACCTGCACGTAGGCGAAGTAGCGGCAGAGCGGCAGCAGCTTGCTGTCCAGCAGCTCCCGGCACTTCGAGGAATCCTGCTGCCAGTTGTCGCCGTCGGAGGCCTGCGCGCCGTAGATGTTCCAGTCCGAGCCCATGTAGCGCTCGCGGATGATGTCGTGCATCAGCGTGAGCGCGCTCGACACCACGGTGCCGCCGCTTTCGGTCGCATGGAAGAACTCGTCCTCCGTCACCTCCGCCGCCTGCGTGTGGTGGCGGATGAAGATCACGTCCGTGCGTTCGTAATGCCGCGAAAGAAAGAGGTAGAGCAGGATGAAGAAGCGCTTGGCGAGGTCCTTGCGCGCCTCGTCCATCGAGCCGGAGACGTCCATCAGGCAGAACATCACGGCCTTGCTCGTCGGCACGGGTTCGCGGACGCGGTTGCGGTAGCGCAGGTCGAACGGGTCCAGGAATGGCACGCGCTTGAGCCGCGCCTTGAGCTCCTCGATCTCCGCTTCCAGCGCGGCGATCACGTTGCCCGAGGCATCGGCCTGCCGCAGCTGTTCGAGCTTGGCCAGCGCATCGCGCAACTCCAGCCGCGCGTCCCCGCCCATCGCGATCCGCCGGCCCAGCGCGATGCGCATGGAACGCACCACGTGCAGGCTCGTGGGGTTGCCTTCGGAGATGAAACCGGCGCGGCGGGACTTCCATTCGGGCGCGTCGGCGATCAACTGCGTGCGGATCAGGTGCGGCAGCGCGAGGTCGTCGAAGAAGTAGTTCATGAACTCTTCGCGCGTGATGCGAAAGACGAAGTCGTCCTCGCCCTGGCCGTCCTGCGACGCCCCGTTACCGTTGCCCTGCCCGCCCCCGCCCTCGGGACGCGCGATGCGGTCCCCGCGGACGTATTCCTTGTTGCCCGGATGCACCATTTCGCGGCTGCCGCCCGCACCATGGTTGAACGAAGGCTCCGAAACGTCGCGCTTGGGCAGCGTGATGTCGGTGCCGCCCTCGATGTCCGTGATGCTGCGGTCGCCCACGGCCTTGCGCACGGCGTCCTTGATCTGCTCCTTGTAGCGCCTGAGGAAGCGCTCGCGGTTGCCGATCGACTTGTTCTTGCCCGACAACCGGCGGTCGATGACCTGGTGGAGCATGGACCTGTCTCCGGGCGGTCTGGATGTCACTGGATGGCTTCCTGCATCCGTTCCTTATGAACTCTTGCGCACGCGCAGGTACCACTCGCAGAGCAGGCGGACCTGCCGGTGCGTATAGCCCTTTTCGACCATGCGGTTCACGAAGTCTTCGTGCTTCTTCTGCTCGTCGGCGCTCGCCTTGGCGTTGAAGCTGATGACCGGCAGCAGGTCCTCGGTGTTGGAGAACATCTTCTTCTCGATCACGGTGCGCAGCTTCTCGTAGCTGGTCCACACCGGATTCTTGCCGGCGTTGCTCGCGCGCGCGCGCAGGACGAAGTTCACGATCTCGTTGCGGAAATCCTTCGGGTTGGACAGCCCGGCGGGCTTCTCGATCTTCTCCAGTTCCGCATTCAGCGCCGCGCGGTCGAAGATTTCGCCCGTGTCGGTGTCACGGAACTCCTGATCCTGGATCCAGAAGTCCGCATACGTCACGTAGCGGTCGAAGATGTTCTGGCCGTACTCCGAATACGACTCGAGGTAGGCCGTCTGGATTTCCTTGCCGATGAATTCCGCATAGCGGGCCGACAGGTGTTCCTTGATGTACGCCAGGTACTTCTGCTCGGTCTCCTGCGGGAACTGCTCGCGCTCGATCTGCTGTTCCAGCACGTACATCAGGTGCACCGGGTTCGCGGCGATCTCGGTGGAATCGAAATTGAACACTTTCGACAGGATCTTGAACGCGAAGCGCGTGGAAATCCCGGTCATGCCTTCATCGACACCCGCGTAGTCGCGGTATTCCTGGTAGCTCTTGGCCTTGGGGTCGGTGTCCTTCAGGTTCTCGCCGTCGTAGATCTGCATCTTGGAGAAGATGCTGGAATTCTCCGGCTCCTTCAGGCGCGTGAGCACCGAGAACTGCGCCATCATCTTGAGCGTGCCCGGTGCGCACACCGCGTCCTTGAGCGACGAATTGCGCACGAGCTTGTCGTAGATCTTGATCTCTTCGGTCACGCGCAGGCAGTACGGCACCTTGACGATGTAGATCCGGTCCAGGAAAGCTTCGTTGTTCTTGTTGTTCTTAAATGCTTTCCACTCGCTTTCGTTGCTGTGGGCCATCACGATGCCGTCGAACGGGATCGCGCCGAAGCCTTCGGTGCCCTTGAAGTTTCCTTCCTGCGTCGCCGTGAGCAGCGGGTGCAGCACCTTGATCGGCGCCTTGAACATTTCCACGAATTCCAGCAGGCCCTGGTTGGCCAGGCACAGGCCGCCCGAGTAGCTGTAGGCGTCCGGGTCATCCTGCGCGAAGGTCTCGAGCTTGCGGATGTCGATCTTGCCCACCAGCGCGGAGATGTCCTGGTTGTTCTCGTCGCCCGGCTCCGTCTTGGCGATGCCGCACTGCTTGAGGATGGAGGGGTAGCGCTTGACCACGCGGAACTTGCGGATGTCGCCGCCGAATTCTTCCAGGCGCTTCACGGCCCACGGCGACATGACGCGCTGCAGGTAGCGCGGCGCGATGCCGTACTGCTGCTCGAGCACCGGCGCGTCCTCGACGTTGTTGAAAAGGCCCAGCGGCGATTCGTTCACCGGCGATCCCTTGATCGCGTAGAAGGGCACCTGCTCCATCAGCGCCTTCAGGCGCTCCGCGATGGAGGACTTTCCGCCGCCCACCGGGCCCAGCAGGTAGAGAATCTGCTTCTTTTCCTCCAGGCCCTGCGCCGCGTGCCGGAAGCAGGAGACCACCTGTTCGATGGGCTCTTCGAGGCCGTAGAAATCCTTGAAGGCGGGATAGATGCGCACCATCTTGTTGCCGAAGATGCGCGAGAGGCGCGGGTCGTGGCGCGTATCGACCAGCTCCGGTTCGCCGATGGCGGCCAGCATCCGCTCTGCGGCGGTGGCGTATGCCATCTTGTCGCGCTTGCACAGCTCCAGGTAATCCTCGAGCGACATCTCCTCTTCGCGCGTCTGCTCGTAACGTGCCAGGAAGTTGCGGACCACATCCATGAGAGAGCTCCTTTGACGGACCTGTTGATCGCCTCGACAACGCACTAACGCCGAGTCACTCTAACGCATGACCAATTGCACGCAGCGGACTCGCCTGTCAGTAAAAATCTGTGTTCACTGTAGGTGAACGGTAGATTAAAACAAGAGGGTCGAGTTCCTCGGGGTTTTCGCTGGGGACAGTGTGCACATTCCGCGCCACCGCGTGTTGCGATCGAGCAAAAACCACGCCCGCTGCGTGCGGGATCGCACACAGGACGGCAGAGCTGCGCAAAAATGCGCAGGGGCAGGCCTAGATGCCGCGGTCTTTACGCCACGCGGCGAAGGCTTCGCGCGTTTGCGCGTTCGGCGGGTAGGTCCCGGGCAAGGCCGCGCCGCCCTCGATCCGCTCGAGGATGAAAGCTTCCATCTTTTCCTGCTCGGACGCGTCGCGCGCGACTTCCTCCGCCAGGTGCCGCGGGATGACGACGACGCCCTCGTCGTCCCCCACCATGATGTCGCCCGGATACACCGCGACCCCGCCGCAGCCGATCGGCACGTCCAGGTCGATCGCGTGGTGGTGGATCAGGTTCAGCGGCGCGCTGCCGCCCGCGCAGTAAACCGGGAAGTCCATCGCGGAGATCGCACCGCTGTCGCGCACCGGGCCGTCGGACACGAGGCCCGCCGCGCCGCGGACCTTCAGTCGCGTGGTCAGGATCTGGCCGCCCGAGGCGACGCGGGTTTCGCCGCGGCAATCGATCACGAGCACATGGCCCGGCGGCACGCTCTCGATGCCCTTGCGCTGGGGATGGTTCGGGTCGTCGAAAGCGCTGATCTGGTCCACGTCCTCGCGGGCCGGGATGTTGCGCATCGTGAACGCGGGGCCGACGAGGTTGCCACCCGAGGGCTCGGTCAGGCGGGCGATGCCCTGGATGTACACATTGCGGAAACCGCGCTTGAACAGCTGCGTGCACAAGGTCGCGACGCTCACGCCGCGCAGCAGGTCACGGGTGGCTTCCTTGAATTCGATATCGGCCATGAGGGTCCCTTCAGTTCGCGGTGGCGCCGGATTTCTTCACCAGCTCGGCCCAACGGGGGATCTCGCGCGCCATGTGCGCGGCCAGATCCTCGGGCGAACTCGCGACGATTTCCATGCCCAGGTTCGCCTGCAGCTTTTCCCTGACATCGGGCATGGCGAGGATCCTGCGGATCTCGGCGTTGAGCTTCTGCACGATCGCCTTCGGCGTCCCGTGGGGCGCATACACGGCCTGCCAGGACGCCATCTCGAACTTCGGCACGCCCGACTCCATCATCGTGGGGATCTGCGGCGCCAGCGCCATGCGCTTTGCCGTCGTCACGGCGATCACCTTCAGCTTGCCTGCCTGCACCAGGGGCACGGCAGCCGTCATCTGGTCGAACATGAAAGGCACGGTGCCGGAGGACACATCGATCATCGCGGGCGGCGTGCCCTTGTAGGGGATGTGCGTGAGCGGCACGCCGATCAGCTCGCCGAACAATTCGCCGGCCAGGTGCGTGGACGTGCCCGCGCCGGAAGACGCGAAGCTGCGCTTCTTCGGTTCTTTCTTCAGGAGCGCGACGAGTTCCTGCACGGTGTTCACCCCCAGGTTCGGGTCGACCAGCAGTACGTTGGGCAGCATGGCGACGAGCGACACCGGCTCGAAATCCTTCACCGGGTCGTATGGAAGGTTCTTGTACAGGCTCGCATTGATCGCGTGCGTGCTGATGGTGCCGCCGAAGAGCGTGTAGCCGTCCGGCTTCGCCTTGGCCACGTAGGCGGCGCCCACCGCACCCGCCGCGCCGGGCTTGTTGTCCACGACGAAAGGCTGGCCGAGCGACGCCTGCAGCTTCTCGCACAGCGTGCGGCCGATCACGTCGGTCGAGCCGCCGGGCGTGAAAGGCACGACGTAGCTGACGGGCTTCGCCGGCCAGGGCGCGTCCTGCGCGAGGCCCCAGGGGGCGGCGGCGGCGAGTCCGGCCGAGGCCAGGCCCTTGAGGGCGGAACGTCTTTGCATGTCTCTCTCCAGGTGTGGGAATCAGTGGATCTCGGGCTCGCCGCTGCTCGCGGTTTTGCTTTCCGGCTCGAGAAAGTCGAAGTCGCAGCCGGTATCGGCCTGCCCGACGTGCTTGAGATACAGCACGCCGTAGCCGCGCGAGAATTTTTCGGGCGGCGCCTGCCACGCGATGCGCCGGCGCGCGAGTTCCGCGTCGTCGACCTGCATGTCGATGCGGCGCGCATCCACGTCGAGCGTGACGAGATCGCCGTCGCGCACCAGCGCGAGCGGCCCACCCACGTGCGACTCCGGCGTGACGTGCAGCACGCACGCGCCGTAGCTCGTGCCGCTCATGCGCGCATCGCTGATGCGCACCATGTCGCGCACCCCTTCCTTCAGCAGCTTCTGCGGGATCGGCAGCTGGCCCCACTCCGGCATGCCGGGCGCGCCCTGGGGGCCGGCGCTCTGCAGGACGATCACGCTGTCGGCGGTCACCGCCAGGTCCGGTGAATCGATGCGTGCAGCCATGTCCGCGTAATCCTTGAACACCACGGCCGGGCCGGTGTGCTTGCGCAGCCGCTGCTCCATCGCCGCGGGCTTGATCACGGCGCCCTGCGGCGCGAGGTTGCCCGTCAGCACCGCGAGGCCGCCGCTTTGCAGCAGCGCGTTCTCGCGGGTGCGGATCACGTCGTCGTCGAACACCTGCGCGCCCTCGATGTTCTCCCCGAGCGTGCGGCCGCTCACCGTTGTCTGTCCCAGGTCGAGCAAACCCGGCAGGCGCGTGAGCAAGGCACGCAGGCCGCCCGCGTAGAAGAAGTCTTCCATCAGGTACTTGCCGCTCGGCCGAAGGTTCGCGAGCACCGGGGTCTCGCGAGCCAGCGCATCGAAGCGTGCAAGGTCCAGCGCGATCCCCGCACGCCGCGCCATCGCGATCAGGTGCACGATGGCATTCGTGGAGCCGCCCAGGGCCAGCACCGCGGTGACGGCGTTGTCGAAAGACTTCGCCGTGAGGATGTCGGAAGGCTTCAGGTCCTCCCAGACCATGTCCACGATGCGCCTGCCCGTCAGCGACGCCATCTGCGCGTGACGCGAGTCCGGTGCGGGGATCGACGCTGCGCCCGGCAGCGTGAGCCCCAGCACCTCCGCCGCGCTCGTCATCGTGCTGGCCGTGCCCATGGTCATGCAATGGCCGGGCGAGCGCGCGATGCCGTCCTCCACGTCCCGCCAGTCCTGCTCGCCGATGTTTCCTGCCCGCAGTTCCGCCCAGTACTTCCAGGTGTCCGACCCCGAGCCCAGGAAGCCGCCCTTATAGTCGCCGCGGAGCATCGGCCCGGCCGGCATGAAGATGGTCGGCAGGTCCATCGACACCGCGCCCATGATGAGCGCGGGCGTGGTCTTGTCGCAGCCGCCCATGAGCACGCAGCCGTCGGCGGGGTACGAGCGCAGCAGCTCCTCGGTCTCCATCGCGAGCAGGTTGCGAAAGAGCATCGTCGTGGGCTTCTGGAACGGCTCCGCGAGCGACATCGCGGGCATCTCCACCGGGAAGCCTCCTGCCTGCCAGATGCCGCGCTTGACCTCCTCCACGCGCTGCTTGAAGTGCGTGTGGCAGGAGTTGATGTCGCTCCAGGTGTTGATGATGGCGATGACGGGCTTGCCGGCGTAGTCGTCGCGATGGAAGCCCATCTGCGCGGTACGCGAGCGATGGCCGAAGGCGCGCAGGTCCTTGACGCCGTACCAGCGGTGGCTGCGCAACTCTTCGGGGGTCTTCTTGCGGGGTGGCGTCACGGCAGTCCTGCGGATGGCGAAAGGAACTGATATATTAGCACATCAATACACGCGCCATGCCCCAGCCGATCCGCCTCGACCGCTACCGCCAGGCTTCGCCGCAGGTGTACGAATCCCTGCGCGAGATGATCCTGTCGCTCGAACTCGCGCCCGGCAGCACCCTGGTGCGTACCGAACTCGCGGCGCGCTTCGGGGTGAGCCAGACGCCGGTGCGCGACGCGCTGCAGCGCCTGCAGCACGAAAGCCTCGTGGACATCTTTCCGCAGGCCGCCACGCAGGTGAGCAAGATCGACCTGGCCCTCGCATCGCAGGCGCACTTCCTGCGGCGCTCGCTTGAGATGGAGATCGTGCGAACGCTCGCGCAGGAGCGGGACGCAGTGGTCATCGCGAAGCTGCGCGCGTGGATCGCTCAGCAGGTCGCCTTCGCCGCGGCGCGCGACCTCGAAGGCTTCTCCCGCGCGGACCAGTCCTTCCACTTCGAGATGTACGCGGCCTGCGGCCAGGAGCCTCTGCACCAGCTGGTGCGAAGCCTGAGCGGGCACATCGACCGGCTGCGCAACCTGCACGTGCCCACCCGCGGCAAGGTGCAGCGCATCGTCGCGGACCACACCGCGATCGTCGACGCGATTGCTGCTGGGTCGGTCAAGCGCGCACAGGACGCATTGCGCGAGCACCTGTCGGGGACGCTTGCGCAGGCGCAGGCCATCCGCAAGGCGCACCCCGGCTACTTCAGCGATTGAAAAGTCAATTGATGCGGCGCGCCTTGACAGCGCCGGGATGCCCGCCTATCGTGGGCGGTTAGCGCTAACACGCGTATCCTTCCACTGCACAATGTCCACCACCCGCATTTCCCACACCCGCCGTTCGCTCATCCATGCCGCGGCCCTGGCTGCCGCCGGTCTCACCACGGGAACCTCGTTCGCCCAGTCCGCCTATCCATCGAAAACGATCCGCATCCTGCTGCCCTTCCCCGCCGGCGGCAGCACGGACCCGATCGCCCGCCTGCTCGCGCAGAAGCTCAACGACGCCTGGGGCCAGCCCGTCATCGTGGACAACCGTCCCGGCGGCAACACGATCATCGGCACCGAAGCGCTGACGAAGGCCCCGGCCGACGGCCACACGCTGCTCTACACCGCGAGCACGCACGTGATCAACTCGCTGCTGATCCCCAACCTGCCCTACGACAGCGTGAAGGACTTCCAGCCCGTCGCGCTGATCGTGCGCAGCGAGTTCGTGCTCGTGGTGCATCCGTCGGTGCCCGCGAACAACCTGCAGGAATTCATCGCGCTCGCCAAGGCAAAACCCGGCGTCCTCAACTACGCCACCTCCGGCAACGGCAACCCCAACCATCTCGCGGGCGAATACTTCGGTATGGTCGCGGGCGTGAAGTTGAACAACGTCCCGTACAAAGGCGGGGGCCCTGCCATCTCGGACCTGCTCGGCGGCCAGGTGCAGGCGATGTTCTCGGTGCCCACGTCGGTGGCGGGCCACATCAAGGCCGGGAAGCTGCGCGCCCTCGCCTACACCGGGAGCATTCCGCTTCCCGGGCTCGCGGTGCCGAGCTTCGCGCAGGCAGGGCTTCCCAACTTCGACATCAATTCATGGAACGGCGTGTTCGTTGCGGCTGGGACGCCGCGGCCCATCGTCGACAAGCTGGCGGCGGAGATCGCGAAGATCCTCGCGATGCCCGACGTGAAGGAAAAATTTGCCGCGCAGGGACAGGACCCGTACTTCCTGGGCCCCGATCAGTTCGGCGCGATGCTCGCCTCGGACCGGCAGAAGTACGCCGGCATCATCAAGAGCGCCAACATCAAGATGGAATGAACTAGCGAGACGCGTCCCCCATGCGGAACTCGTGCGTCGCCTCGTCAAGCTTCGCGAGCAGCGCGGCATCCAGCTTCACCTCGTTCGCCGCGAACAGCTCCGGCATCTGCGCGAGTTTGCTCGCACCGAGAATCGCGCAGGTGACGCCCGGCTGCGCCATCACCCAGGCGAGCGAAAGGCGCAGCAGCGGGATGCCCGCCTCGTCCGCGATCTTCGAGAGCTTGCCGATGGCCTCGAACTCGCGTTCGTGCCAGTAGCGCTCCTTGTACATCTTCGCCGCGCCGCCCTGCCCGAAACGGCCCGAGGCGTCCGGCGCATTCAGGTCCCTGTGCTTGCCCGTCAGCAGCCCACCGGCCAGCGGGTTGTAGCAAAGCGTGCCGATGCCGTCTTCCTGGCACAGCGGAAAGAGGTCGCGCTCGAACTGGCGGAAAAGCAGGTTGTAGCGCGGCTGCGCCGTCGCGATCTTCACGACGCCCAGCGCTTCGCTGCGACCCAGCGCGCGGGCCAGGCGCCACGCCGTCCAGTTGGAAACGCCGACGTAACGCGCGCGGCCGCTCTTCACGATAGTGTCCAGCGCCTCCAGCGTTTCGTCGATCGAGGTGTCCGGGTCGTCGCGGTGCAACTGGTAAAGATCGACGTAGTCGGTGTCCAGGCGCTTGAGCGACGCGTCGATCGCATCGAGCAGGTGCTTGCGCGAATTGCCGCTGTCCCAGGGTAGCGGCCCCATGGGCGAGCTGCCCTTGGTCGCGAGGATGAAGTTGTGGCGCCTGCCCTTGAGCCAGCGGCCGACGATGCGCTCGGTCTCGCCGCGCACCTCGCCTTCGGAGCCCAGCGGATAGTTGTCCGCGACGTCGATGAAGTTCACCCCCGCCTGCGCGCAGGCGTCGAGGATGGTGAACGCATCGGGCTCGGCCGTCTGCGTGCCGAAGGTCATCGTGCCCATGCACATGCGGGAGACCTTCAGGCCGGTCGAGCCCAGTCGCGTCAACTTCATTTTTTCGAGTCCTTGGTCCAGTGTTCGATGGAAGTCACGAGCTCCGTCATGTCGCGCTGCATGCCGTCGGTGGCGCCCGCGAAGTTCCAGAGCTGGCGCACGGTGTTGCCGACCCACATCGGCACGCCCAGCGCCTCGCATTCTTCCACGGCCAGGCCGATGTCCTTGCACACGCTGGAAATCGGGAAGCCGAAGTCGAAGCTGCGCGGCAGCACCTGCTTCATGAACTTGTCCTGCGACGCGCCGCTGCGGCCGCTGCCGGCATTGATCGCGGCCATCATGACCTGCGGGTCGAGCCCGCCCTTGACCCCGGCGACGAAGGCCTCGGACGTAATGGCGAAGGCCGTCGAGCTCAGCATGTTGTTGAGCAGCTTGAGCAGCTGCGCCTGGCCCGGCTCCGGCCCGACCATGAACAGCTTGCCGAAAGCTTCGAGCAAGCCCTTCACCTGTGCCACCGCCTGCTCGCGTCCCGCGACCATCACGGCCAGCGTGCCCGCCTTCGCGCCGGCGGCCCCGCCGCTCACGGGCGCATCCACCAGGTCGATGCCCCTGGCGAGCAAGCCCGCCGCGGCGGCCTTGGTCGCTCGCGAGCCCACGGTCGAAAGGTCCACCACGACCTTCACCGCCTTGCCTTCCTTGATGCCCCCCTCGCCCACCATCACCTGCGTGAAGACGGCCGGGCTGGGGAGGCTGGTGAAGACGACGGGTGCGCGGTCGACGACGTCCTTGAGGCTCGCGCCGGCCTTCGCGCCCGCTTCCACCATCGCGCTGACGGCGGCGGGCGCTGCGTCGTACACGATGACTTCATGACCCTTGGCGAGAAGATGCTTCGCGATGGGGTTGCCCATCACGCCGACGCCGATGAAACCGATGATTCGCTTGTCTGCCATGTCAGTCTCCCGGGCTCAGATGCCCATGTCCTTGAACACCTGCCGCGCGATCTTGAAGCTCGACAGGCCCGCTGGCATGCCGCAATACACGGCGACCTGCAGGAAGCATTCCTTGATCTCGTCCTTGGTCACGCCGTTGTTGATGGCGCCGCGCACGTGGATCGCGAGTTCTTCCGGCTTGTTGAGCGCCGCGATCATGCCGAGGTTCAGGATGCTGCGGCTGCGGCGGTCCAGGCCCGGGCGGGTCCACACCTCGCCCCAGCAGAACTCGGTGACGAGCTCCTGCATGGGCATGCTGAAGTCGTCGGCGCCCTTGAGCGATGCCTCGACATAGCTTTCGCCGACGACCGCCTTGCGCACGGCGAGGCCTTTCTCGAACTGTTCCTTGTTCATGGAGATCTCCTTGGGATGATGGGAAATAAAAAAATCAGGCGCGCCCGGCCGCGAGCAGCATCAGGCTGCCGGCATCCGTGCGCGAATCGAGGGACCAGAGCGCATCGATGAGCGGCTGCGCCTCGCATCCGCTGTTGCCCCAGCGGCACAGCTCGCGCAGCTTCGCGTCGAGATCGGCGTCCGCGAGCGGCCCCTGCAAACTGCCGCGCGCCGCGGCGATGTGGCGGGACACCCGGGTGCCGTCGCGCAGATGCAGCAGGACTTGCGCGGCCTCGATCGCGTAGGCCGGATCGTCGTTGAAGCGCACGCGGGAAGACAGCGCGGACGCCGTTGCGTCCTGCATGCTCGCATCGCTGAATTCGTCGAGCCCGGCCCGGCCGCGCGAGAGCACCATCGCGATCGCGTGCTGGCCGCTTACCTGCGCCTCGCGCCCGGAGCGCGGACGCGCGCGGTCCGTGCGTTCCCGCAGCAAGGGGTGGCCGGTGAGTTCGACGCCCTCCACCTGCTCGAGGCGCACGCCATCCTCGTGGTACAGCGCCAGGCAGGCCTCGATGACCGGGTTGAGCACCACGCCGCAGGGATAGGGCTTGTAGGTGTTGTTCGAGAGTTCCCAGCGCTCGCCGAGACCTTGCGTGAGCGAGGCGAGATCCGCGTTATCGCCCATCACGCGCAGGAAGCCACGCTGCCCCTCGAGCGGCAGCGCCGGACCTTCGAAGCCGCGTTGCGCGAGCAGCGCGGACAACAGGCCGTTGGACGCCGAATTGCCCACCCCGATGCTCTTGGCCATGCTGCCCAGGGTTTCGACCAGCCCGGAGGACTGCGCCGACGCATGGCCGAGCGCCCAGTTCATGCGCTCCTCGTCCAGCCCGAGCAGCAGGCCACATGCAGCCGCCGCGCCGAACACGCCGCAGGTGGATGTGATGTGCCAACCGCGCTGGTAATGCCACGGCGACACCGCATTGCCGAGCCGGCATTCGATCTCCACGCCGAGCGCGAACGCGGTGAGCAGCGCCTGCCCGCTCACCGGCTGCATCTGCGCCAAGGCGAACACCGCCGGCGCGACCGGCGCGGTCGGATGGATGATGGTGGGCATGTGCGTGTCGTCGAAGTCGAACACGTTGCCGGCCATGGCATTGAGCGATGCGGCATGGAGCGCGTCGGTGCCCGCGGCGCGCCCGATCACCGTGCAGTCGCCGGCGGCCCGGAAGTCCGCGAACACCGAGGCCGCCGTCGTGATCGCCGGGTCGCGGCAACCCGCCAGCGCGGTGCCGAAGAAATTCACGAGCGAGCGCTTCGCTTCGTGCCGCACGGCTTGCGGGACGTCCGCCCAGCGCAGGCCTGCGGCGAACGTCGCGAGCGTGGCGCTGGCGCCGGTCGAAGTCGCGGCCATCAGCTTGCGAGCCAGCCGCCCTCGACGGGCAGCATGGCGCCGGTGATGTCGCGGCCGGCCGGCCCGCACAGGAAGACCATCAGGTCCGCCACGTGCGACGCTTCCACGAAGCGCAGGATCGGCTGCTTGCCCGCGAGGAAGAGCCGGGTCGCGTCGTCGCGGTCCAGGCCCTTTTCTTCCATGAGCGCCTGCACGCGCGTGTCGATCGAGGGCGTGAGCACCGAGCCCGGGCAGATGGCGTTGCAGGTGATGCCGGAATTGATCGTCTCGAGCGCCACGACGCGCGTCATGCCGAGCAGCGCGGTCTTGGTGGTGACGTAATCGATGCGGTTGGGCACCGCGCGCGAGCCGTACACGGAGGACATATTGAAGATGCGTCCCCATCCGCGCTCGCGCATGCCGGGCAGCGACAGGCGGATCGTGTGGAACGCGGCGCTGATGTTGACGGCGAGCGCGTTGTCCCACGCGTCCGTCGGGAACGATTCGATGGCGGAGAAGTGGCGGGTCACGGCGTTGTTCACCAGGACGTCCACGCGGCCGTGCTCTTTCGCGATGCGCGCGAACATGCCCTCGATCGCCTTCGGGTCCGCGAGGTCGGCCTTGATGTAGGCAGCGCTCACGCCGTGCTCGCGCTCCAGCGCGGCCTGGGCGGGACGCACCGAATCGGCGTCTTCGATGCCGTGCAGCACGAGGTTGCAGCCGGCTTTGGCGAGCCCCTGCGCCATGGCGTAGCCGATGCCCGCGGCGGAGCCCGTGACCAGTGCGGTCTTGCCCTTCAGGCTGGGAGAGGTAGGTTCCATGGAAAAGCCGGGACACGCCCGGTGAGCAGCATGCGTGATAGCGGTAACATTATCGCGCGAATGGATTGGCGACGCAAGGGCTTGCAAAGCCCCCTAGGTGCTCTCGCGCTGGATCACCTCGAACCCGAGGTCCAGCAGCACCGGCGCATCGTCGCCCCGCATCCGCCCGAGCAGAGCCTCGGCACTGCGCCGGCCGATCTCCAGGCGCGGCAGGCGCAGGCAGGTCAGGCGGGGGACGGTGTGCTGAAGGATGTCCAGGTCGTCGAAGCCGGCGATGGCGATGCGGCCCGGCACCTTCCAGCCGCGGCGCTGCGCCTCGAAAAGCGCGCCGATGGCCAGCACGTCGCCCGCGAAGAAGATCGCGTCCACGTCCGGGGCGCGCTGCATCATGTCCACCATCGCGTGCGAGCCCGAAGTGAGGCCGCCCGGGACTTCCATCATCAGGAGCGGATCCTTCGCGCGGCCCAGCGACTTGAGCCCGGCCAGGTAGCCCCGCTGGCGCTCCCGCGCGCGGCGGTTGGTGCGCGTGTCCAGGCTCACGAAGCCGATGCGCTTGAAGCCGCGCGAGGCCAGGTGCAGCGTCATGGCCTTGGCCGCATCGGCGTTGGAATAGCTCACCACCATGTCGATCGGGTCGCGGGGCACATCGCCCGTCTCGATCACCGGTACACCGGCGCGCTCGATCATCTGCAGCGCCTTGGGCGTGTGGTCGGTGTTGTGCAGGATGAGGCCGCCCACGCGCTGCGACAGGAAGGCGCCGATGAGCGCCTCCTCTTCCTGCATGGAATAGCCGCTGTCGGCGATCAGCAGGTGCATGCCGGCCGTGCGCAGCACGTCCGCGGTGCCCTTGACCGTGTCGGCGTAGAGCGAGTTCTGGATGCTGGGGACGATCTGCCCCACGACCGTGGAACGGTTCGACGCGAGGTTGGCGGCCACGCTGTTGGGCACGTAGCCGATCTTCTGCACGGCGTCGAGCACGGCCTTGCGCGTTTCCTCCGAGAGCTTTTGCGGTTCGCGCAGCGCGCGCGACACCGTCATCAGCGACACGCCCGCGGCATGCGCGACGTCCCGCATCCGCGCCCCCTGCCCTCCCGGACGGACCTTGGCTTCGGACACCCGGCTCTTCTTGGTTTCGGTCACAGTTGCCATGCGCCAAATCATATGCCACAAGGGCCTTTGGCAAGAAACGATGATAGCGGTATCATATGGCCAGCACGCAACACCGCTGACCGCACAGCATTTCGCACCCGGCGAGGACACCAGCCATGACAGCACCCGCAGACCCGTACCGCGTCTACGCCATCAAGTACGCCCACCACGCCCGCAGCTCCAGCGCCAACTTCATCGGCGGCGACACGCACGACGTGCCGATGCCGCTCGACTACTTCGTCTGGGCGGTGGTCGGCAAGGACCGCACCTTCCTCGTGGACACGGGCTTCGACCAGCCCGGCGCGGACAAGCGCGGGGGACGCAAGATCTCCACCCCCATCGACCAGGGGCTCGCCGCGGTGGGCATCTCCACCGAGTCGGTGAAGGACGTGATCATCACGCACATGCACTACGACCACGCGGGCAACCGCGACATGTTCCCCAATGCCCGCTACCACGTGCAGGACAAGGAAATGGAGTTCTGCACCGGCCGCTGCATGTGCCATCGCCCGCTCGCCGTGCACTTCGAACCGGAAGACGTGGCCAGCATGGTCAAGAAGGTCTTCAAGGGCAACGTCGCCTTCCACGACGGCGACGACGAGATCGCGCCGGGCCTGTCCGTGCACCACCTGGGCGGCCACACCGCCGGCCTGCAGGTCGTGCGCGTGTGGACGGCCAAGGGCTGGATGGTGCTCGCCTCCGACGCGTCTCACTTCTACGCCAACATCGAGCAGAAGCGGCCCTTCCCCGCCGTCTACAACGTGGCCGACATGATGGAAGGCTACCAGCGCATCTACAGCCTGGCCGACAAGCCCGAACTCGTCATCCCCGGCCACGACCCGATGGTGCTGCAGCGTTTCCCCGCCGAGACGCGCGAGCACGAGGGCTGGATCGCGCGCCTGGACGGCGACATGCGCTGAGCGCCGCGGCCGCCCCTTCCGACTTCACAAGGACACCGACATGCAGTTTTCCCGCCGCACCCTGGCAGCCGCGATCGCGGCCGCCGCACTCGCGCCCACGCTCGCGCTCGCCCAGGCCGCATGGCCCACGCGGCCCGTGCGCATCGTGGTCCCCTACCCGCCGGGCGGCAGCGTGGACCCGGTCGCGCGCATGATCGGCGAGAAGCTCACGGGCCTGTGGGGCCAGCAGGTCGTCATCGACAACAAGCCGGGCGCGAGCACCATCATCGGCACCGACGTCGTGGCGAAGTCCCCGCCCGACGGCTACACCTACCTGCTCACCGCCAGCACGCACGTGAGCAACCCGCTGCTCTTTCCCACCCTGCCCTACGACAGCGTGAAGGACTTCGCCCCGGTCGCGCCGCTCTACAAGGCCGAATTCGTGCTCGTCGCGAACCCGTCCGTCAAGGGCGCGACGCTGCAGGAATTCATCGCCGACGCCAAGGCGCACCCGGGCCAGTACAGCTATGCCTCCGCCGGCGCGGGCAACGCGAACCACATGGCCGCCGAGCTCTTCGCGATGATGACGGGCACCAAGCTGCTGCACGTGCCCTACAAGGGCGGCGGGCCGTTGCTGACGGACCTGATGAGCAACCAGGTGCAGCTGTATTTTGCGGTGCCCATCACGGTGATCCCGCACTTGCAGACCGGTAAGCTCAAGGCCTTCGCCACGACGGCGGAGACGCGCCTGCCGCTCATGCCCAACGTGCCCACCTTCAAGGAAGCCGGCCTGCCGGGCTTCGGCATGCGCTCGTGGCTGGGCGTGCTCGCACCGGCCAACACGCCGAAGGACATCGTGAACAAGGTGTCCGCCGACATTGCCAAGGTGCTCGCGATGCCGGACGTGCGTGAGCGCCTGCAAAGCCAGGGCCAGATCCCCTTCATCGCCACCCCGGAGCAATTCGGCACGATCATGAAGGAAGACACCGCGGAATTCGCGCGCGTCATCAAGGCCGCCAATATCAAGATCGACCAATAGCATGTTCGAAGGCTGGGGTGTCGTCATCACCGGCGCCGGCAGCGGCATGGGAGCCGAGGCGGCACGCCGCTTCGCGCGCGAAGGCGCGCGGGTCGTCGTATCGGACATCGACGGCGCGGCGGCCAATGCCGTGGCACTCGAAATCGCGGCACCAGGTCCACGCGATGAACCGGTCCGTGCGATCGGCGTCGCCTGCGACGTCGCATCGGCCCAGGATTGCGCGCGTCTCGTCGCCTCGGCCGAATCGTTCTTCGGCGCCCCCGTCGATGTGTTCCTCGCCAATGCCGGCGTGAGCTTCGCGGGCGACTTCCTCACCGCCGACCCCGAGGCGCTCAAGCGCATCGTGGACGTGAACGTGACGGGCAGCGTGTTCTCCGCGCAAGCGGCGCTGCGCAGCCTCGTGAAGAGCCGGCGCGCGAGCCTGATCTTCACGAGTTCGATCAGCGGGGTGACGGCCCGCGCCAAGCGCAGCGTCTACAACGCGTCCAAGCACGCGCTCGCGGGCCTCGTGAAATCGCTGGCGCTCGAATTCGGCCCGGCCGGCGTGCGCGTGAATGCGATCGCGCCGGGCTCGACCGACACCCCCTTCCTGCGCACGCACCTGGCCAAGGTGGAAGACGACGTCGACGCCGCCGTGGCGCGCATCGTGAGCGCGATGCCCACGGGGCGCCTCGTTTCACCGGAAGACTTCGCGGACGCCGCGGTGTTCCTCGCCTCGCCCGCGGCGAAATCGATCACCGGCCACACGCTGCTGCTCGACGGCGGGGCAGCGTCAGGCCGGATGTAGGGTCACTGGACCTGAAGGCCCTTGTCCTTCACGATCTTCGTCCACTTCGTCACCTCGCCGGCCACGAACTTCTTCGCGTCGGCGCGAGAGTTGCCCACGGCGTCGATGCCGTCGCGCTCGAAGAATTGCTTCATCACCGGGCGATGCATGGCCTCCAGCGTGGCGGCATGCAGGCGGTCCAGGACGGCCGGCGGCGTGCCGGCCGGTGCGGCGAGCACGAACCAGTTGAGCGCCTCGAAGCCCGGCAGCACCTCCGCGATCGCGGGCGTATTCGGCAGCGTGGCCATGCGCTTCGCACCGGTTGTCGCGAGCAGCTTGAGCTTGCCGGAGCGCACGTGCGGCATGGACGACGCGGGGTTGTCCACCATCACGTCGACTTGCCCGCCGATGAGGTCGGTGAAGGCCGCACCCGCGCCCTTGTAGGGCACGTTGGTGAACTTGACGTTCGCCATCGTGCTCATGAGCTCGGTCGCCAGCGCCTGGATGCCCGTGCTCGCGCTGAGCGCAAAATTCACGGGCGCGCCGGCTTTCGCCACAGCGAGCAGGTCCTGCACGTTGTTCGCCTTGAAGTTGACGTTGGCCACGAGCACCTGCGGCGTGGAGCCGATGATGGTGACAGCCTCGAAGTCCTTCACCGGGTCGTAAGGGACCTTGGGATAGAACGCGGGCGTGGTGCCGAAAGCGGCCGACGAAATGAGCAGCGTGTAGCCGTCCGCCTGCGCGCGCGCGACCTCCATCGCACCGATCTGCCCCGTGTTGCTCGCCTTGTTGTCGACGATGACGTTGGCCTTCAGGATCTCGCCGAGCTCCTTGGCGAAAGGCCGCGCGAGCGCATCGACCCCGCCGCCAGGGGCGAAGGGCACGATGATGCGGATGGTCTTGTCGGGGAACTCGGCGCTGGCGAGGCCGGCAAGGCCGAACTGCAGGGCGAGGAATGCGGATGCGCAGCGCGCGAGGGTCTTGGTCGAAAACATCCAGTTCATTTCAGTCGAGTTTGACATTGGCCGCCTTGATGATCTTCCCGAACTTGTCCATGTCGCTCCTCATCACGGCGTCGAACTGCTCCTGCGTCGTGGTGTAGCGGTCCATGCCGGCGACGTCGAGCTTCTCCTTCATCTCGGGCAGCGCCATGATGCGGTTCACTTCCGCGCCGATCTTCGCGACGATGTCCTTCGGCGTGCCGGCAGGCGCGAGCAGGCCGTACCAGATGCGCACTTCATACCCCGGCAGGCCCGCCTCCGACATGGTCGGCACGTCGGGCAAGAGCGGCATGCGCTTCGGGCTGGAGACGGCCAGCGCCTTCAGCTTGCCGCTTCGGATGTGCGGCATCACGATGATCGGGCTGCCCATGCTGAACTGCACCTGGCCGCCGACGAGATCGGTGATGGCCGGGCCGCCGCCCTTGTACGGCACGTGCGTGGTCTTGATGCCGGCCATCATGTTGAGCAGCTCGCCCGCCAGGTGGTTGGGGTTGCCGCTGCCGGCGGAGGAGAAGTTCAATGCGCCCGGCTTGGACTTGGCGAGCGCGATGAACTCCTTGAGGTTGTTGGCCGGCACCTGCGCGGCGTTGGTGACGAGGATCATGTCCGTCGTGCTCACGGTCGCCACGGTGACGAAGTCCTTGATCGGGTCGTAGCTCGTCGGCAGCAACTGCGGATTGGTGACGTGCGACGACGCCGTGAGCAGCAGCGTGTAGCCGTCCGCCGGCGCCTTGGCGACGTACTCGGTGCCGATCACCGTGTTGCCGCCCGGGCGGTTGTCCACGATCACCTGCTGGCCGAAGGTCTCGCCCATCTTCTGGCTGATCACGCGCGCCAGCGGGTCCACGCTGCCGCCCGGCGGGAAGGGGACGACGATGCGCATCGGCTTGGTCGGGAAGGCGCCCTGCGCGCCTGCGGCCAACGGCGCCGCGGCGATGCACGCCGCCATCAGGCAGGCGGTCAGCGAAAAGGGTTTCATGAATGTCTCCTGGATATGATAGCGCTAACTTGATGGACGAATTTTGCGGCGCGCGCCCGCCCCTGTCAAGGCGGACACTCCCGTCAACCGTTTTCAGCGGCGGATGTTGGTGGTGGACATGACGGCGCAGAGCTGGCCGCGCTGGTTGTGGAATTCGCGGCGGCTGACGACGAAAGCCATCAGGCCCGACTTGCCGGATTTGACGGACGTTTCCGTCACCGCCGCCGTCATCGTGAGCGTGTCGCCGACGATCATCGGCTCGTGGAATTCGTACGCGTCGCCGCCGTGCAGCGTCGCCTTGCCGAAGTCGAAGACGAGCGGCGAGGTGCGGCAATTGAAGAAGGCTTGCCAGATGAGCGGCCAGGGCGCGACGATGCCGCGATAGCCGCGCGCCCTGGCCGCGGCCGCGTCGTAGTGGATGGGGTCCATGTTGCCCAGCGCGAGCGCCATCCGCCGCGCGGACAGCTCTTCGATGGGCAGCGTGTCGGGCTCGCCGACGGGGCCGTGCATCGCGCGCAGGCTCGCCTCGATGGCGCCGACGTCGGGCGCGGGCGACCCGGCGGGCTGGATCTCGCTCATGCGGTCTTCCCTTCGCGCAGCGGCAGTTCCGCGACGAGGCCGCCCGGCGTCGTGACCTTGCCGTCCTGGTTGACGATGCTGCATTCGATGTCGAGCATGCCCTTGCCGCCCTCCACCCACGCGCGCTTCACGCTCGCATGGATGTGCGCGAGGTCGCCCGGCATCGTGGTGGCGGTGTTGCGGTCCCAGAAGGACGCCACGCGCGCGCGGCTGCCGACCCAGTTCGTCACTTCGGTCAACATGTAGCACGCCATGAACGGGCCGGAGAGCAGCAGGCCCGGCAGGCCCACTTCCTTCGCCGCCTTCGCGTCGTGGTGGAACTCGGAGGCGTAGTTGTCGCAGGCGGCGGCCCAGCGCACCTGGTGCCCCGCGGTCATCGGGCCCTTGGTGACGACGGGCATCTGCGCGCCTTCGGGAAATTCATCGAAGTAGCGCGCAGGCGGCTCCTTCGTGTCGACCTTGAACATGGCTCAGGACTCCTTGCGCGGCTTGAAGCGCGGAATGGTGATCTCGGGCGTGACGGCGTCGAAGCTCACTTCGACAGCATCGCCGACGCGGACCTGGTCGTTCGCAACGCCCACGATGTTGCTGAACAGGCGCGGTCCCTCCTCGAGCTGGACCATCGCGACGTTGTACGGAAGGTCCGCCTTGAAGCCCGGGTGGTAGGCCTGGTGGAATACGATGTAGGAGAACACGGTGCCGCGCCCGGACATCGCCGTCCACTCGGCTTCGTCGGACAGGCAGCGCGGGCAGAAGCGGTTGATGGGGTAGCGCACGTGCCCGCAGGGCGTGCACTTCTGCAGCTTGAGCACGCCCTCACGGCAGGCTTGCCAGAACGGCGTGTTCTCGTCGTTCAGGGTGGGCAGCGGCTTCGGGTAGCCCGTGACCGCGTCGACCATGCCTTCCATCATCCCCTCCTCAGCACGAGCGCATTCGCGCAGTTGAGCGCCATGCCGCGCCCGGTGACGAGCGTCACCTCGGCGCCGGCCACCTGGCGCGGTCCGCACTGGCCGCGCATCTGCTTCACGCCTTCGACGATGTGCAGCCAGCCTTCCATGAACGATTCCGACAGGTTGCCGCCCGCCGTGTTGACGGGAAGCTCGCCGCCCAGGCGGATGCGGCCGTTCTCGACGAAGGCGCCCGCCTCGCCGACGCCGCAGAAGCCGCCATGCTCCAGCCACAGCAGCACGCTGGGCGTGAAGTTGTCGTAGAGCTGCGCGACATCGATGTCTTTCGGCCCGACACCCGCCATCGCATACGCATCCTGCACCGCGCGCTTCTGGTGCGGCGCGTACCACCAGTCTTCGGTGCCCAGGTTCTGCGTGGTGTAGGCCTGGCCCATGCCCGACAGCAGCACGCGCGGCTGCTTCAGGTCCTTCGCATGTTCTGCACTGGATACGATGACGCACACGCCGCCGTCGGAGACGAGGCAGCAGTCGAGCAGGTGCAGCGGCTCCACGATCCAGCGGGACGCCTGGTGGTCTTCCACCGTGATCGGCTTGCGCATCTGCGCCTCGGGATTGAGCGAGGCGTGGTAGCGGCACGCGACCGCGATCTCCGCGAGCTGGCGGCTCGTCGTGCCGTACAGCGCCATGTGGCGCGATGCGGTGATCGCGCTGTTCGCGGCCGCGGAGAGGTAGCCCCAGATCGCCGACGAATCGCCCCAGCCCTGCGCGCGGTCGAACTTGCCGCCGCCCGTGGCCGCCGCATCGCCGAACAGGCAGGCGACGTGCGTGGCCAGGCCCGCATTGATCGCCATCACCGCCTGCTGGATCAGCGCGCCGGCGGTCGCGCCGCCCATGTACATCGAACCGGTGAAGCGCGGGTCGATGCCCATCGTCTCGCCCAGGCGCAGGTAGTTGAGCGGTCCTTCCGGGGAGGTCTGCCCGCCCAGCGACAGGAGCCCGTCGATCTGGTCCTTGCGCAGGCCGCTGTCGTCGAGCGCGCGCTTGAATGCTTCGACCGCGAGCGACACGGCGGTCGAGCCGGGCACCTTGCCCTGCGGGCTGGCCCCGACGCCGACGATCGCGCAATGGTCACGCAGCGAGGTGGTCATTTGAGGACCTGCTCCGCTTCGAGCGCGTCGATCTCCGCATCGCCCAGCCCCAGCATGTCGCGCAGGATCTCGCGCGTGTGCTCGCCCAGCAGCGGCGCGGGCCGCGTGGGCTGCACCGGCGTGCGCGAGAAGCGGAACGGCAGGTTGTTGTAGAGCGACTCGCCCATCTCGGCGTGCGGCAGGCGCACCCAGTGGCCGCGATGTGCGAGCTGCGGGTCCACGCGTGTGACGTCGTGCGCGTCCTGCACGGCGCCCGCAGGCACACCCTTGGCCTGCAACTTCTGCATCAGCTCCTGCGCATCCTGCTTCGCGGTCCACTCGCCCAGCAGCCGATTGAGTTCCTCACGATCGCGATAACGCTGCGGCATGGTCTGCCAGCGCGCTTCCAGTGCCCACGCGGGACTGCCCATGGCATCCACGAGGGCCGACCATTGCGCGTCGTCCATCACCGTGATCGCGATCCAGCGGTCCTTGCCGGCAGCCGGATACACGCCGTGCGGCGCCGCCCACGGGTGGTCGCTGCCGCGCCTGTCCTGCAGGCGCCCGTTGACGGTGAGGTCGAGGAAGGTCGGGCCCATCAGCGACAGCATCGGCTCCGTCTGCGCGAAGTCGATGAACTGGCCTTGCCCGGTGCGCCGGCGATGCCGCAGCGCCGCCAGCAGCGCGAACGCGGCGTGGCAGGGATTGGGCAGGTGGTCGGGGTAGTTCGTGCCGGTGCCCGCGGGGATGCGATCCGGCAAACCGCTCAGGTACTGGATGCCCGTCAGCGCGGCGATGCTGCTGCCCGTGCCGCGGAAGTCGCGCTGCGGGCCCTTGGAGCCCTGCATCGACATCGCGAGATAGATGATGTCCGGCTTCATCTTCGCGCAGTCCTCGGGGCCGAGTCCGAACTTCTCCATCACGCCCGCCGCGAAGTTGTTCGCGACGATGTCGCTCTTCGCGATGAGCTTCCTGATCACTCCCAGCGCCTTCGGGTGCTTCATGTCGATCGTGATGCCGCGCTTGCTGGAATTGCGGTCGGCGAAGTAGCCGCTGCGATTCACGCCCGGCTTGCCGTCCTTGTAGGGACCCGCGAGGCGCAGCGAATCGAGGCGCGTGGACGTCTCGATCTTGATCACGTCGGCGCCCATGTCGCCGAAGATCTTGGTCGTGTAGCTGCCCGCGCCGATCCAGCAGAAGTCGGCGACGAGCAGCCCGGCAAGCGGGAGTTTCCGTGGCGCGTTCATGCCGCGACTCCCATGGAGACGAGGCGGGACACTTCGTCGCGGGCCACGCCGATCTCGTTCAAGACTTCCACCGTGTGCTCCCCGAGCGCGGGCGCCGGGCGGCGCACCTGCCACGGCGTGCCGGACATCACATAGGGCGCGCCGGGCATCGAGGCCGCCTGCTCGAGCAGCGGATGCGTGAACGGCACGAAATGGCCGCGCGCCTGCAGCTGCGGGTTCTCCAGGAGGTCGGCCGGCGTGCTCACCGGCGCGAGCGGGATGCCGCGCTTCTGCCCTTCGCTGTACAGCCATGCCTTGGTGTGCTGCCGCGACCAGTTCATGAAAAGCTCCGCGAACACGTCGCGTGCTTCGTCGCCCTTCAGGTACTCGAGGTCGGACCATTCGGGGCCCAGCAGGCGCTCGGCGCCCACCATGCCCTCGTCCTTGAACCACTGCATGCTGCGCGACCACGCCGGGCTGTTGCCGATGCCGCGCGAGCCGAGGAAGATGTAGCCGTCCTTGCATTCGAAGAGACCGTAGCCCGCGAAGCGCTGGTCGCCCAGCGGACGCTGGCGGATCACGCCTTCGAGATCGTAGGTCTGCGCCGCATTCTCCAGCGCGAGCGTCACGCTCTCCTGCATGGAGATGTCCACGTGTTGGCCCTGCCCTGTCAGCTCGGCGTCGGTGACGGCCAGCATCGCGGCGACACCGCCATACATCGCAGCGCACTTGAACGCCTGGTCGCCGTGCGCCTGCGTGGGCGCCGCGTCGCGGTAGCCGCCCATGTGCAGCAGCCCGCCCATCGCGAGGCCGACGAGGTCGGTCGCCTGCATTTGCGCGTAGGGGCCGGTCTGGCCGAAGGGCGTGATGCTTGCCATGCAGATCGACGTCCTGCGCCTGGCGAGCGTCTCGTAGCCGATGCCGCGCGCGTCCATCCATCCCGGCGCAAAGGTCTCGATCACGAGGTCGGCGGTCGCCGCCAGGTCGCGGAACAACTGCTGCCCGCTCGCCGTGTCGAGGTCCAGGCAGATGCCGCGCTTGCTCGTGTTCTGGTAGGCGAAGTTCAAGCTGCGCTCCACGCCGGCGACGTCGCCGATGAAGGGCGGTTCGCGCCGCAGCTGCGTGCCGCCGGGTGGCTCCACCAGCACGACATCCGCGCCCATGTCCGCGAAGAGCTTGCCCGTGTAGTTGCCCATCGGGCCCGAGAGATCGAGAACGCGCAGGCCCTCCAGCGCCGCGGGTGCGGCCTTTCCAGTCGAAGTCATTTCATCTTCCACACCGGGTCGCGCTTTTCCGCGAAGGCCTTGCGGCCCTCCACGCGGTCCTCGGTGTCCTTCAGGATGCCGTACATGTACTTGTCCACCTGCAACGCGTGCGTGAGCGGCATGTCCTGCCCGCGCGTGACGAGTTGCTTGACCGCGCGCACTGCGAGCGGCGCGTTTTGCGCGATGCGCTTGCCCAGCGCGATGGCCGTGGGCATCAGCTCGGCCGCGGGGACGACCTTGCTGCACAGGCCCATGCGCAGCGCCTCATGCGCGTCGATCATGTCGCCGGTGAGCAGGAGCATCATCGCGTCGCTCTTCGAAATCGACCGCGGCAGGCGCTGGATGCTGCCGCCCCAGGGAATGCTGCCGCGCTTGACTTCGGTCAGCCCGAACTTCGCGTTCTCGGAGGCGATGCAGATGTCGCACGCGGTGATGAGCTCGGTGCCGCCGGCCAAGGCGTAGCCGTTGACGGCCGCGATGATGGGCTTGTCGGTCTCGAGGCCCTGGAAGGCGCTGCCCGTGTCGCCGCGGCCGAGCAGCTGCTGCGCGTAGCTGTCGTTCGGGTCGGGCATGGTCTTCTTGAGGTCGGCGCCCGTGCAGAAAGCCTTGTCGCCGGCCCCGGTGAAGATGATGACGTGGATGCCGTCGTCCTTCTTCATGCGGTCGTAGAAGGCGTACAGCTCCTGGCGCATCTCCGGGTCGATGGAGTTCATCGCATGCGGGCGGTTGAACTCCACCACGCACACCTTGTCCTCCACCGTGATGTTGAGGTTGGGCATGTTCGCCGTCCTTTATGTTAGCGCTAACCGAGGAAGTATAGCAGCGGGAGAAACGCCGTCAATGCGGCCCGTGTTCATCCCCTGTCCCCGATGCTAACCACATGCCCCCGGACGGCGGCATTCGCGGGGGCGTGGCCGACCCCCCGCGCCCATCACCGCTTCAGAAAGGGACGAAGTCGGTGGGAAATTTCCAGAAGTCCTTGAGCAGGGAATTCACGGGCAGGTTGAGTGCCTTGTCGTGCGGCGGGATGGGCTTCATGAACCACTTGTCGTAGATCGGGTAGATCTCCCTGCTCAGGATGAGCCGGCGCATTTCGTCATCGACCAGCTTCTTGAACTCCGGGTCGTTCTTGGGCAGCATGATCGCCAGGGCCTCCGTGGTGAGGTACTTGCCCACGATCTTCAAGGCGGCAGGGTCCGGGCGGTTGGAAGCCAGGCCGTAGAGCAGCACGTCGTCCATCACGAAGGCGCCGGCCGCGCCCTTTTCCACCATCTCGACACCCTGCGCATGGTCCGCCGATTCGAGGATGGTGATGTTCATCAGCCGCTCCTTGTTGGCCTGGACCACGGCCTTGAGCGGCGTGGTGCCCTTGGTCGAGACGATCTTCTTGCCTTCGAAATCCTCGATGCGGGTGGCGGGGCTGTCCGCACGCACCAGCAGGCGGGCGCCGGTGATGAAGTGGGGGATGGTGAAGGCGACCTTCTCGCGCCGCTCGGCGTTGTTGGTGGTGGCGCCGCATTCCAGGTCCGCCCTGCCCTCGGCGATCGCGGCGATGCGGGTGGAAGACGTCACCATCAGGAACTCGACCTCCATCTTCTTGGCGCCCGTCTTCTTGCGGATCACTTCGGCCAGGTTCAGGCACAGGTCCATCGCATAACCCACGGGGCGCTTGTCCGCATCCACGTAAGAAAAGGGAATTGAAGATTCGCGGTGCGCGATCACCAGCTTGCCGCCCGCCGCGATGCGCGCGAGCACGGGCTCTGCCGCCACGGCCAGGGAACTGCACAGGAACATGCCGATGGCGGCGTACGACTTCCAGCGGGCATTGCTCATTTTTACCTCTATGTTGGTTAAAAAGAGCTACTCTATCGAGCGCCGTCCAAAGCGGCCAATGCCCAGCATAAGGGTCGGCATGCACAGTCCGCATGCACATCAGAAGTCGGTGATGTCTACGTGATGCCGAGCTTGCGTTTGTAGTCCGGGTCGACCTCGTGGATCGCCTTCACGCGCTGCAGTTCCGCCAGGCCCATCGCATCGAAAGGCTTGTTGACGGTCGGCTCGCTGCACACCACACGCGCGTCGAACAACGCGGCGATGCGCGCCTCGTCCATTCCCAGCACGTCGCGCAGGATCGCGCGTCCGTCCTCGCCGTAGCGCGGCGCCGGCTTGCGGATGTGCACGTCGCGGCTCGCGAGCTTCCACGGGCGGCTCATGATCGGGCGCACGCCCATGGGCAGCGGCAGGTTCACCCTCTCGTGGAAACCACGCGCGAGCAGGTGTTCATCGAGCAGGATGTCACGGTTGTTGAAGACCGGGCCGCAGGCGATGCCCGCGGCTTGCAGGCGATGCATCAGTGCCCGCGCGTCCTGGGGGCGCACCCATTGCGCCACCGCCGCGTCGATGCGCTCGCGCGCGTTTCGCCTGGCGTCCGCCCGCGTCCAGGACGCATCGACGGCCACGCCGTCCGCCGCCATCATGGACGCCAGCGATTGCCACTGCGCATCCGTCTCCACCGTGAGCGCCACCCAGCGATCGTCGCCCGCGCCCGGGTAGGCGTTGCTCGGCACGTGCAATTCATGCTCGTTGCCGATCCGCTGCGGCTCGGTGCCGTCGACCTGGTACTGCAGCAAGGCCTCCGGGATCAGGGCCGCGCCCACCTGGTACATGCCCAGGTCGATCGACTGGCCCTGCCCCGTCATGCGCACGTGGCGCAGCGCACAGAACAAGGCGGCAAGGCCGGCCCAGCACGCGAGGAAATCGGGATACGACTGCCCCACCTTCCATGGTTTGTCGCCGCGATAGCCGGAATACGCGGCGATCCCCATGGTCACCTCCAGCGTGGTGCCCTGGCTCGGGAAGTTCTTCCACGGCCCGGTGCCGCCGTAGCCCGTGTTCGCGAGCGTGATGAGCTTCGGGTTGATCTCGCGCAGCGCCTCGTCGCCCAGGCCCCAGCCCGCGAGCACGCGCGGCGTGAAGTTGTTGACCACCACGTCGCTCTTCGCGACGAGCTCGCGGAACACCTGCTTGCCCTCCGCCTGCGCCATGTCGAGCGCCATCGACTGCTTGCCGCGGTTCACCACGTTGAACATGCCGGAGCGGTTGATCGCATCCTCGCGCGTGTCGTTTTCCAGGTAGGTGGTGAGCACGCCCTTGCGCGTCGGGTCGAGCTTGAGCGGCGACTCGATCTTGATCACCTCCGCGCCCAGGTCGCTGAGGAGGGACGCCATGTAGGGCATCGCGATCACGGTGGCCATGTCCAGCACGCGCAGGCCCTCGAGCGGTAGGCGCGCTTTGGCAGACGCAGGCAGCCTGGACGGCGCAGGGAGCGACCGCACCTGCCCGATCACTTCGGCCGTGTGCTCGCCCAGCATCGGCGCGCGGCGGCGCACGGCTGTCGGCGTGAGCGACATCTTCACGAGCTCGCCGGGATAACGAAAGCGCCCCCCGGCCGGATGCTCGACCTCCACCCAGAAGCCCCGCTGGGCGAGTTGCTCGCACGCGAGCAGGTCCGGCGCCGTCTGCACGACCCCCATCAGGAGGCGCCGCTGCGACCCGTCGACGAAGAGTTCCTTCGCCTCGCGGTCCTTCACGCACTGCGCGACGAGGTCGCGCACTTCGGCGACGTGCTTGGACCGCTCCTTGTTGCTCGCGAACTTCGGGTCCCGGAACGCATCGTTGCGAAAGAGGTCCGCGAAAGTTTCGTTGGGCACCGTGAGGCTGGCCTGGAAGGAGAGGTAGCCTTTCTTCGTCTCGACCGGCGCGCCCGAGTACGGGTCCTGCACGGCCATGCGCCGCCCCTGGATCGCGCCCATGAAGGTGTAGTAGGTCTCGCAGGTCACGAGCTCGGAGACCAGGCATTCCTGGATCGACAGGTCCACGTGGTCGCCGATGCCGTCGCGCTCCGCCGCGGTGAAAGCGGCGAGCGCCGCATACGCGGCGTTCAGTCCTGCGCAGAAAGCGACCTGGTTCAGGCCATGCTTGAGCGGCGCGCGGTCCACGTCGCCGCTGATCTGCATGATCCCGCTCATCGCCTGGTGCACGAGGTCGCTGCCGGTGAAGTGCGCGTACGGCCCCTCCTGCCCGAAATCCGTCACCGAGGTCACGACGACGCGCGGGTTGATCTCCAGCATCCGCTGCGGGGACAAGCCCCACGCGGCGAGCGTGCCCGGCTTGAAGCCTTCGATCACGATGTCGCTCGCCTTCACCAGCGCTTCGAGCTCCGCGAGCGCCTGCGGCGTGCCGAGGTCCAGCGCGACACCGCGCTTGTTCCAGTTGAGGTAGGCGAAGAGCAGGCTGCGCTCCGCTGCGGGCCCTTCGTGCAGCAGCGGGTGCAGCGCCCGCGCCGGATCCCCGGCGAGCGGCTCCACCTTCACGACCTCGGCGCCGAAGTCGCCCAGCAGGCGCGCGGCCATCGGTGCCGCGATGCCGGGACCCAGGTCCAGGACACGCACACCGCGCAATGCAGATTCACTCATGGATGGATTTCCCGACTTTCGGCGAGCGCATAAAGCGCGCGCGTGCCCGGCAGTTCATCGACCGCCATGAGCGCATTGAACAAGGGCCGCGCATCGGCGGCCAGGCCGCCGGCCTGCAGACAGCTTTCGAACTTGGCGAACAGCTCGCCGGGGAGCAGCGGACGCTCCGGCCCGCCGCGCACATAGTCCACTTCGCGGCGCAGCGTGCGGCCGTCCTGCAACTGCAGCTGGACCACGTCCACCGGCGCC
Organism: Caenimonas aquaedulcis; assembly: GCF_015831345.1. Lineage (NCBI taxonomy): Bacteria > Pseudomonadati > Pseudomonadota > Betaproteobacteria > Burkholderiales > Comamonadaceae > Caenimonas > Caenimonas aquaedulcis. The sequence goes on from NZ_JADWYS010000001.1 coordinate 1,083,421, forward strand.
TCGCCCGCGCGATCGCCGGCTTCCTCGTCGGTGGGAATCACCTCCACGGCGCGCATCAGTTCGCGCACGTCCGCGCGCTGCACCAGCGCATCGTCGAGTTCCTGCAGGCCGCAGCGGTGCGCGACGATCGCCGACGCCATCGCGAACTGCATGGAGAACTTCGCCTGCAGGCGGTCCTGCGGCGCGTCGAAACGCAGCGTCGACTTGTTGCGCCGGCTGATGGTGACGGCGATGCGCTTGACGTCGCCCGCGGGCACGACCTGCTCGGCGAGGATGTCCAGGATGCCGTCGAGCGCGCGGTGCGTCGCGAAACACACCGGGTATTTCTTGATGTTGACGCCGTCGCGCGGCAGCTTCCAGTCGCGCCCGGCCAACACCGGCGAGTCGACATCGACGCGGCCTTCCGGCGAGATGCCCCGCATCAACCCCTTGGAGCCTTCCAGCGCGTCCGGCGACGCGGTGAAGCCGCGCTGCGCGAGCCGGGCCGCCATCACGCCGGCATGCGCCGCGATGCCGGCGTGCAGGGGTTTCGTCATGCTGCCGAAATTCGCGATCACGCCGCCGCTGCGCGACGCGGCCATGCCCAGCGCATGCGCGGTGTGGCGGGCATCGAGGCCGCGAAGCGAGGCGCACGCCGCCGCGGCCGCCAGCGGCCCGAACACGCCCGTCGGATGCCAGCTGTGGTTGTGATACAGGCCGGGCTCGCGCCGCAGCAGTTCCGCCCACGTCTCATAGCCTGCCGCATAGGCCGTGGCCATCGCGCGGCCGTCGGCGTCGCAGGCATCCGCCTCGGCAAGGATCGCGGGGACGAGCACGGCGCTCAGGTGGCCCTTCTGCGCCGCATCGTCGAAGTCGAGCGCGTGCGCCGCCGTCGCGTTGAGCCACGCCGCCTCGGGCGCGCGCGCGGTGCCCTGGTCGACGAAGAGCCGGCTTTCGCCCGGCGGCGGGTCCAGCGTCTCGCGCAGGATGCGCGCGGGCTCGCTCACCCGGCCCGCCACGAGCGTCGCGAAGCAGTCGGTAAAGGCGCTGCGGATGAAGGGCAGCGCAGCGGGGGGCACGTCGCCGAAGCGCAGCGACCCGACGAAGCCTGCGAGCTCCTTCGTCAATGCCATGGGGATCTCCTGGGGCGCGTCATTCGGCCTTGATGCCCATCTCCTGGACGATGGCCGCGTTCTGCGACAACTCCTCCTGCACGAAGGCCGCGAACTGCTCCGGGCTTTGCGACATCGTCTCCAGCCCCTGCTTGAGCAGCATCTCGCGTGTGTCCGCTCCCTGCATGCCCCGCGCGATGGCCGCGTTGAGCTTCGCGACGATCTCGCGCGGCGTGCCGGCGGGCGCGGCAATGCCGAACCAGGTCGCGCGGTCGTAGCCGGCCACGCCCGCCTCGGCGATCGTCGGCGTGCCGGGCGCGGCCGCGGAACGCGACCGCGTTGTCACGCCCAGCATGCGCAGCTTCCCCGCTTCCACCAGCGGCAGCGCGGGTGCCAGGCTGGCGAAGGCGACCTGGATATCGCCCGCGACGGTCGCGTTGATCGCCTCGGCGCCGCCCTTGAAAGGCACGTGCACGATCTTCACTTTCGCGAGCCGGTTGAAGAATTCGCCCGCCAGATGCTGCGAGTTGCCCACGCCGGGCGAGCCGTAATTGAGCGCGCCGGGCCTGGCCTGCGCGAGCGCGACGAGTTCGCGCACGTTCTTCACAGGCAGCGCGGGGTTCACTACGAGCGCCAATGCGCCCGTTACCGCGGGAGCAACCAACGCGAGGTCATGCCGCATGTCGAAGGGCAGCTTGGCGCGCAGGGCGGGCAGGATCGTGTCTGCCGCCGAAATCACGATCAGGCTGTAGCCGTCGGGGGGTGAGTGCGCCACGCGTTCCAGCGCGATGGCGCCCGTCGCGCCGGGCATGTTCATCACGAGGACCTGCTGGCCCAGTTCCTGCGACAGCTTCGCGGCGATCATGCGCGCGACGTAGTCGGTGCCGCCGCCCGCGGGGTAGCCGACATACAGGCGGATGGGCTTGTCGGGCCAGGCGGATTGCGCCCATGCGGCGGGTGTGCTCGCCGCCGCGAAAACGGCTCCCAGCCCTGCCATCAGGTGGCGGCGGGACAGCCGCGCGAAAGGAACTTCGGACATCGGTTTATGATAGCGCTATCACCGTTGTGAGTCAACGTTCAACGCCAATGCATCGACACAAGGAAATGACCATGAGCGAAGCCGTCACCACCCAGTGGATCTCCCTCGACCCTGCCGCCCCCGCATTCCAGGGCTACCTTGCCCTGCCGCCCGCGGGCAAGGGGCCCGGGCTCGTGCTCTTCCAGGAAATCTTCGGCGTCAATTCGCACATCCAGGCGGTGGCGCGGCAGTACGCGCTCGACGGCTTCGTCGTGCTAGCGCCCGACCTGTTCTGGCGCCAGCAGCAGAAGGTGCAGCTCGGCTATGAAGGCGAGCAGCGCGAGCGCGCCATCGCGATGATGAAGCAGATGACGCCGGCGGACATGGAAGCCGACATCAAGACCTCCGTCGCGGCGCTGCGCGCGCGCCCCGAAGCGGCCGGCAAAGGTGTGGGCGCGGTGGGCTACTGCCTCGGCGGGAGGCTCGCCTATTTCAGCGCGGCGATGGGCCTCGTGGACGCCGCGGTGTCCTACTACGGCGGCGGCATCCACGACAACCTCGACCGCGCGAAGTCCGTCGTCTGCCCCACGCAGTTCCACTACGGCGAGAAGGACACGGGCATCCCGCTGGAAGCGGTGGAGAAAGTGCGATCCGCGATGGGCGACCGCGCCGAAGTGTTCGTCTACCCCGGTGCGCAGCACGGCTTCAACTGCTGGGAACGGGCGTCCTACGACGCACCGAGCGCCGCGCTGGCGCACGGGCGCACGCTGGGCTTCCTCGCGCAACGGCTCTTCTGACGCGGCGCGGGGTTCATAATCCCCGCCGATGAACCGCGCCTTCTGGCTGGCCGCCCTGCTCCTGTGCACTCTGCCTGCATTCGCGGCCGACCACCTGCGCATCGGCTCCAAGCGCTTCACCGAGTCGTACATCCTCGCGCAGGTGCTGGCGCAGGCCGCCGCCCCGCATCTGCAGCAGCCCCCCGAGGTCAAACAGGGACTCGGCAACACCGCCATCGTCTACGAGGCGCTGCGCTCCGGCAACATCGATCTCTACCCGGAGTACGCCGGCACCATCGCGCTCGAAATCCTCAAGAGCGACAAGCCGATGACGCTCGACGCGATGAACCGCGCTCTCGCGCCGCTGGGCTTCGGCGCGGCCATCCCCCTGGGCTTCAACGACGGTTACGCGATCGCCGTTCGCGGTGACGACGCGCAGCGCGCGGGCATCCGCACGCTCAGCGACCTCGCGAAGCACCCCGAGCTCAAGCTCGGCCTGTCCAACGAATTCATCGGGCGCGCCGACGGCTGGCCCGGGCTTGCCGGGAAGTACGGCCTGCCGCACAAGCCCATCGGCCTGGACCACGGCCTGGCCTACGACGCGATCGCGAACAAGCAGATCGACGCGATGGACATCTACACCACCGACGCGAAGATCGGCCACCTGAAGCTCGCGGTGCTCAAGGACGACGCGAACTACTTCCCGCGTTACGACGCGCTGGTGCTGTACCGGCTCGATGTGCCTGGGAAATTCCCGCAGGCATGGGCGGCGCTGACGAAGCTCGAAGGCAGCATCGACGAGAACGCCATGATCGCGATGAATGCGCGCGCCGAGTTGCAGGGCGCCGCCTTCGACGTGATCGCACGCGACCACCTCGCGGGCAGCAAGCCGGCGGCGGACGCGAAGTCGCGCAATTTCGCGGCCAAGTTGTTCGGGCCCGATCTCGGGCGGCTCGCGGCGCAGCACCTCGGGCTCGTCGCGGTGTCGGTCGGCATCGCCGCCCTGATCGCCATCCCCCTCGCGCTGCTGGCTTTCCCGCATCCAAGGTCGCGCGCGGTGCTGCTCGGCGCGACGGGCCTGCTGCAGACGGTGCCCTCGCTCGCGCTGCTCGCGATCCTGATCTGGCTGGTCGGCGCCATCGGGCTCGTGCCTGCCGTGATCGCGCTCACGCTCTACGCCCTGCTGCCCATCATGCGCAACACCGTCACCGGTCTCACGGAAGTGTCACCCGGCTTGCGCGACGCAGCGTCGGCCCTGGGCATGACGCAGGGCCAGCGCCTGCGCCTCGTCGAATTGCCGCTCGCATGGCCGACGATCCTCGCGGGCATCCGCATCGCGACGACGATCGCGATCGGCACCGCGACCATCGCGGCCTTCGTCGGCGCGGGCGGTTTCGGCGAACGCATCGTCACCGGGCTGGCCATCAACGACAGCGACCTGCTGCTCGCCGGTGCGTTGCCCGCCGCCGCGCTCGCGCTGGCGAGCGAACTTCTTTTCGAATTGGCCGCGCAGCTGTTCGCGCGGCGAGGAAGCACACCATGACACGATCCGACGCCATCGCCGACTCGCAGCGGCAATTCGATTCCGGCGCCTTCCGCGACATGCTTGCGCGCCGCATCGCGGTGCCCACCGAAAGCCAGAACCCGGAGCGTGCGGGCGCCCTCGCTTCGTACCTGCAGCAGGAGATCCAGCCGGCGTTCGACGCGATGGGCTTCACCTGCAGCACCCTCACCCATCCGAAGGCGCGGGCGCCCTTCCTCTTCGCCGAGCGCATCGAGAACCCGGCGTTGCCCACCGTCTTCGGCTACGGCCACGGCGATGTGATCCGCGGGCTGGAGCCGGAGTGGCGCGAGGGCCTCTCGCCCTGGACGCTGACCGAGCGCGACGGCCGCTGGTACGGTCGCGGCATCGCGGACAACAAGGGCCAGCACACGGTGAACATGCAGTCGCTCGCCAACGTGTTCAAGGCGCGCGGCAAGCTGGGCTTCAACGCGAAGTACCTCATCGAAATGGGCGAGGAGACCGGCTCGCCCGGCCTGCGCGAGCTGTGCGAGGAACACAAGGCCCTCTTCGACGCCGACCTGCTGATCGCTTCCGACGGGCCGCGCCTACGCGCGGAGCGCCCCACGATCTTCCTGGGTTCCCGCGGCGCGCTCAATTTCGACCTGACCATCGAGTCGCGCAAGGGCGCGCACCACTCCGGCAACTGGGGCGGCCTCATCTCCAACCCGGGCATCCAGCTCGCGCACGCGATCGCGAGCATCACTTCGCCCACCGGCCAGATCCGCATCCCCGAGTGGGTGCCGACAGAGTTGCCCGCGGCCGTGCGCCGCGCACTCGCCGATTGCGAAGTGGACGGCGGCGAGGACGGCCCGGAGATCGAGCCGTGGTGGGGCGAACCGGGCCTGTCCCCCGCCGAGCGCGTGTTCGGCTGGTGCTCGTTCGAAGTGCTGTCGTACAAGACCGGTAATCCGCAGACGCCGGTGAACGCCATCCCCGCGACGGCGTGGGCGCGCTGCCAGCTGCGCTTCGTGGTCGGCCCGGACCCGGCGCAGTTCATGCCCGCGCTGCGCCGCCACCTCGACCGTCACGGCTTCCCGATGGTGAAGATCAGCGCGACGCGCGACGAGATGTTCGCCGCGACGCGCATCGACCCGGACGACCCGTGGGTGCAGTGGGCGGCGGCGTCGATCCAGAAGACCACGAACAAGAAACCGGCGGTGCTGCCGAACCTCGGCGGCTCGCTGCCGAACGACATCTTCACGGACGTGCTGGGCTTGAAGACGGTGTGGGTGCCGCACTCCTACCCGGGGTGTTCGCAGCATGCGCCCAACGAGCACCTGCCGCCGGAGTTGCTGCGCGAGGCGTTGGCGGTGATGACTGGGTTGTATTGGGATCTTGGGGAGGGTGGGACACCGGGGCGCTCTTGATCGCCCGGTAGCTTTTTTTTGGACGCAGAAGTCGCAGAAGTTACCCAGAAAGAAGACAAGAAGAAGCCAGATGCATTTTGGTTCTTAAATTCAGTTGCATTTTTTCTGCGGTCTTCTGCGTAACCTCTGCGAATTCTGCGTCCTTGAACCCGGCTTCAAGCGCATCACTCATCCAGAAACCCACCCTTGTAAAAACTCCACGCCGTCCCGTCGTGCAGATAGAAGTACCCATCCGCACAGCCATCCTTCCCGGGAAAGTAATCGCGATACGCCTTCGGCACCAGCCTCGCCAGCTGGTCGTCGTCGAGTTCATCGAACTGCTCCGGCGTGATCGCCTGTCCCACGCGCAGCCGCTTCGGCTTGTCCCCGAAGTCCCAGTCGCCAGTCATCGTACAACCCCCCTCGCTCGCTTTTTCGGCACGGCCCCCGCCTGCACCGCCTCCTGCGCCAGGCGCAGGCGCTCGCGGCTGTTCGTGAGGTGGATGCGCATTGCGGCGCGGGCGGACTCGGCGTCGCCGCGCGCGATGGCGGAATAGATCTCCTCGTGCTCGCGGTTCACGCGGCGCAGGTACTGGGGCAGGTCCTCCTGTGCAATGCGGGGTGAATTGATCCGCGCCCGCGGGATCACGCCGGCGCCCAGGTGGCTCATGATGTCCGCGAAATAGCGATTGCCTGTCGCATTCGCGATCGCGAGGTGGAAGCGGAAGTCGGGGGAGATCGCGTCTCCCGCCCCGCCCGCGCTGGCCTCGAATGCATCCAGCGCGGCGCGCATTTCCGCGAGCTGCGCATCGCTCCTGCGCTGTGCCGCGAGCCCCGACGATTCCGTTTCGAGGCTGATGCGAAGCTCCAGCACCGCCATCACGTCGACCGCCGTCGCGACGTCCGCCGGGTCGATGCCGAAGCCCTGGCCCGCGCGCGGCTCCATCACGAAGGTGCCGATGCCGTGGCGCGTCTCGACGAGCTGCGCCGCCTGGAGGCGCGACAGCGCCTCGCGCACCACCGTCCGGCTCACGCCGAAGGCCTGCATGATTTCCGATTCGGTCGGCAGCTTCTCGCCCGGCTTCAGCAGCCGGCCGCGGATGCGCGCGCCGATGCTCTCCACGAGCTCGTGCGCGAGGCTGCGCGAGCGCTTGCGAACCCCGGGATTCCCCGCAGTTCGCGCCGTTGACAAGCTTCCCATGGGCTCATGATAATCAAACCGACAGTTGTACGACAACTGGTTTTCCCGCAAATCCAACCAGAAAAGCGCAGAGACACGATGAGCGAATCCACGCGACTGCAGCGCCTGCTCCTCACCGGGGCCGCGGGCGGACTCGGCCAGATGTTGCGGCAAAGCCTCAAGCCCTACGCGAAGCTGATGCGCCTGTCCGATCGCGCGCCGATGGCCCCCGCGGGGGATGCCGAGGAAGTCATCCCCTGCGAGTTGTCGGACAAGGAAGCGGTGGACCGTCTCATAGAAGGCTGCGACGCGATCGTCCACCTCGGCGGCGTGTCGGTGGAGCGGCCCTTCGAGGAAGTGCTGGAGGCCAACATCAAGGGCGTCTTCCACATCTACGAAGGCGCGCGTCGCCACGGCGTGAAGCGCGTCGTGTTCGCGAGCTCCAACCACGTCATCGGTTTCCATCCGCAGGGCAAGCTGCTCGACGCGGATTGCGCGAAGCGTCCCGACGGCTACTACGGCCTGTCGAAGGCCTACGGCGAAGACCTCTCGCGCTTCTACTTCGACCGCTACGGCATCGAGACGGCCTGCCTGCGCATCGGCTCCTCCTTTCCCGAGCCGAAGGACAGGCGCATGCTCATCACCTGGCTCAGCTACCGGGACCTCACGGAGCTCGTGCGCTGCTGCCTCTTCGCGCCGGCGCTCGGCCACACCATCGTCTACGGCGCGTCCGACAACCGCGACAAGTGGTGGGACAACAGCAAGGCCGCGCACCTGGGCTTCAAGCCGCAGGACAACACCGAGGCCTTCCGCGCCAGGGTTGGAGCGCTGCCCCCCCTGGACCCGGCGGACCCGGCCGCGCATTACCAGGGCGGCGGCTTCGTGAAGCTCGGCCCCTTCGAGACGCTTTGAGCACCATGCAGGCCGAGCTCGTGCTCGATGCGCGCAACACCGTGGGGGAAAGCCCGGTGTGGATCGCGGCCGAGCAGGCGCTCTACTGGAGCGACATCCCGGCGCGCACGCTCCATCGCTGGCGGGCCGCGACCGGCGCGGTGACGCACTGGTCCGCCCCGGAGATGATCGGCTGCTTCGCGCGGCACGGCGCGGGCGGATGGCTGTGCGCGATGGAAGACGGGGTGCATCACCTGCACGCCGGCGACTCGGGCGAGTTGCACGGCACGCTCATGGCGAAGGTCCGGCATGCCCGCCCCGGCATGCGCTTCAACGACGGCCGTTGCGACAGGCAGGGCCGCTTTCGCGCGGGCACGATGCTGATAGACATGGGCGCGGCGCAGGCCGTGGGCGTGCTCCATGCCTTCGAGCGAGACCGATGCGTGCCGCTGATCGACGGCCTCATCGTTCCCAACGGCCTGGCCTTCAGCCCCGACGGCCGCACGATGTACCTGAGCGATTCGCATCCCACGGTGCAGCGCATCTGGGCTTTCGACTACGACACCACCAGCGGCCGGCCCTCCAACCGCCGCCTGTTCGTCGACATGACGCCCCTGCCCGGCCGCCCGGACGGCGCCGCGGTGGACGAGGACGGCTGCTACTGGATCTGCGGCAACGACGCGGGCGTGGTGCATCGCTTCACCCCGCAGGGAAAACTCGACCGCTCGCTCGAACTGCCTGTCAGGAAGCCCGCCATGTGCGCCTTCGGCGGCGCGCAGCTCGACACGCTGTACGTCACGTCGATCCGCCCGCCCGATGCGGAGGCCACCGGCCAGCCGCTCGCGGGCGGCGTCTTCGCGCTGCGCCCGGGCGTGCGCGGCTTGCCCGAACCCGAATACCAACCCTGACCCATCCCACCACGAGAGGACGACATGACACCCGCAAACATCTTCAAGCCCACGCTGGCCGCCGCGCTGTGCGCCTTCGCCTTCGCGGCGCAGGCCACCGAATTCCGCTCTTCGGACATCCACCCCGACGGCTATCCAACGGTGGATGCCGTCAAGTTCATGGGCGAGCGGCTCAAGGCGCTCACCAACGGCAAGCACTCGATCAAGGTGTTCAACAACAGCGCCCTGGGCAACGAGAAGGACACGATCGAGCAGACGAAGATCGGGGCCCTCGCGATGACGCGCGTGAACATCGCGCCGATGAACAACATCTGCGCGGAAACGCAGGTGCCGACCATGCCCTTCCTCTTCCGCAGCAAGGAGCACATGCGCCACGTGCTCGACGGCCCGATCGGCGAGGAGATCCTCGCGTCGTGCGCGCCGCAAGGCTTCATCGGCCTTGCCTACTACGACAGCGGCGCGCGCTCGCTCTACACCGCCAAGAAGCCGGTGCGCACGCTCGCCGACGCGAAGGGCATGAAGATCCGCGTGCAGCAGTCGGACTTGTGGGTGGCGCTGCTGGAAGCGATGGGCGCGAATGCGACGCCGATGCCTTACGGCGAGGTGTACACGGCGCTGAAGACGGGCCTCGTCGACGGCGCGGAGAACAACTGGCCGTCCTACGAAAGCTCGCGCCATTTCGAAGTGGCGAAGTACTACTCGGTGACCGAGCACTCGATGGCGCCGGAGATGCTGCTCTTTTCCAAGCGGACCTGGGACACGCTGACGCCGGACGACCAGAAGGCGATCCGCCAGGCGGCAAAGGAATCCGTGCCCTTCATGCGCAAGCTGTGGGACGAGCGCGAAGAGAAGTCCCTGGCCGTGGTGAAGGCCGGCGGCGCGGAGATCATCCAGGTGGACAAGGCCTCCTTCCAGAACGCCATGAAGCCGGTGTACGACAAGTTCATCACCGACGCCAAGCTGAAGGGGCTCGTCAAGCGCATCCAGGACACCAAGTGAGCCTGTACACGCGCATCTGCAGGAAGCTCGCGCGCGGCTGCATGTGGCTGGGCATCGCGGGCATCGTCGGCCTGATCTGCGCGGTGACCTGGCAGGTGTTCGGCCGCTACGTGCTCAACAGCACGCCGACCTGGGCCGAGAGCCTCGCCCTGCTGCTCGTGCTGTACGTGACCATGCTCGGCGTCGCGGTCGGCGTGCGCGACTCCGGGCATATCGGGCTCGAATCCTTCCTCGTGCTCGCGCCCGAGGGCCTGCGCCTGAAGATGGAGTACCTGATCCACGCGCTGATCCTGCTCTTCGGCGCCGCCATGGCCTACAACTGCGCGTTCCTCGCGCAGTCGGTCTGGAGCTACCGCCTGCCCACTCTGTGGATCTCAGAGGGCTGGAAGTACGTGCCCGCCGCCATCGCCGGCGTGCTCATCGTGATGTTTTCCATCGAACATTTGATCGCTCTGGCCCAGGGCCGCGAAGTGGAGCCTGCCTGGTCATGACGATTCCCCTTTTGATCCTCGCGGGCAGCTTCTTCGGCCTGCTGATGCTGGGCGTGCCCGTCGCCTTCTCGATCGGCCTCTCGGCCCTCGCCACGCTGCTCTACGAAGGCCTGCCGCTCGCGGTGGGCTTCCAGCAGATGACCTCGGGGATGAACGTCTTCTCGTTCCTCGCCATCCCCTTCTTCATCTTCGCGGGCGAGTTGATGCTCTACGGCGGCATCGCGGACCGCATCGTCGATTTCGCCAAGAGCCTGATCGGCCACGTGCGCGGCGGCCTGGGCATGTCGAACGTCGTGGCCTGCACGCTCTTCGGCGGCGTGTCCGGCTCGCCGGTCGCGGACGTCTCGGCGATGGGCGCCGTGATGATCCCGATGATGAAAAAGGAGGGCTACCACGCGGACTACGCCGTCAACGTGACGACGCATGCGGCGCTCGTGGGCGCGCTCATGCCGACCAGCCACAACATGATCATCTACACGCTGGCCGCGGGCGGCAAGGTGTCGATCGCCGCGCTGATCCTCGCGGGGCTGATGCCGGCGCTGATCCTCACGCTGTGCAACCTGGCCGCGGCGTACCTGGTCGCGGTGCATCGCGGCTACCCGGCGGGCACGTTCCCGGGATGGTCCATCGTCGCGCGCTCCTTCGCCTCCGCGCTGCCGGGCCTCTTCGTCGTGGCGCTGATCCTCGTCGGCATCCTGAGCGGCGTGTTCACCGCGACGGAATCGGCCGCGATCGCGGTGCTCTACGCGCTGGCGCTCACGGTGTTCCTGTACCGCTCGCTCACCCGGGAGAAGTTCATCAAGGCCGCTTCGAAGGCGGTGAAGACCACCGGCGTGATCCTGCTGCTGATCGGCATCTCGTCGACCTTCGGCTATCTCATCAGCCTGTACGGCGTGGCGGAGCTCACGGGCAAGATGCTCTCGACCATCACCACGCAGCCCTGGCTGATCTTCCTGCTGGTGAACGTGATCCTCTTCGTGCTGGGCACCTTCCTGGACATGGCGGCGACCATCCTGCTGTGCACGCCGATCTTCCTGCCGATCTGCCAGCAGTACGGCATGAGCTCGGTGCAGTTCGGCATGGTGCTGCTGATCAACTGCGCGCTCGGCCTCAACACGCCGCCGGTGGGCACCACGCAGTTCGTCGGCTGCGCGATCGGCGGCGTGTCCGTGGGCTACGTGATGCGCACGATCTGGCCGTTCTACGGCGCGCTGATCGCGGCGCTGCTCATCGTCACCTACGTGCCCGCGTTCTCGCTGTGGCTGCCCTCCGTGGTCCTGGGCAAGTAGCGGGGGCCCAGGCGTATCCTCGCGAAATGGAAGCATCGCCGGTTCACTTCTATTTCGACTTCATCTCGCCCTACGGCTGGCTCGCGTCGATGCGCATCGAGGAAATCGCGGCGCGCCACGGGCGCCGCGTCGAATGGCATGCGATGCTGCTCGGCGTCGCGGTGATGAAGGTGATGGGCCTGAAGCCCCTGCTCGACACACCGCTCAAGGGCGACTACGTGCGGCGCGACGTGGCGCGCCACTTCAGGCGCCTGGGCTTCGAGCCCGCGCGCGCGGCGGGCGATCCGGCGATGGATCCCCTGCCCGCGGCGCGCGCCTTCCACTGGGTCAAGCAACGACATCCCGAACTCGCAGGCGCATTCGCGCGGGCCGTGTACGACGCGTATTGGCGTGGCGGCAAGGACTTGTCGACGGCGCAGGCACTGGTGTCGATTGCATTGCCCGATGGCATCGATGCATCGGCGTTGCGGGCGGCCATCGGCAGCGACGAGGCAAGGCAGCTCTTGCGCCAGGCGGTGGAGGCGTCCCTGGCCGCAGGCATCTTCGGCTCACCGACGGTGGTCGTGGACGGCGAAAGCTTCTGGGGTGTCGATCGGCTTGGCGATGTGGACGAGTGGTTAGGGCGGGGTGGGTGGTAGGCGGGCGGCTGCCGCATCCGGTTCTCCTGCATTGCCCCCGGACTACTCGTAAACCCCGACCTCGCCTCTCCAGACGCCATATATCATTCAATCTGCATATACGGATTGAATGCCACCCATGATTCCCGGACGGCTGCGCAAGGCGCCTGAGAACTTCCTCGCTCCGCAAGGCAGGCGCGGGTTCCTGCGGGGCGCACTCGCCGCCGCTGCGAGCGGAATGGCCGTGGCGGGCGCACGGGCGCAAGTGGCCGACGGCGACCCCAACATCCTCAACCTCCCCACGCATTCCACCGGCCTCGGCCAGCCGCTGGCCGAAGGCTACGGCAAGCCATCGCAGTTCGAGGGCAACGTGCAGCGCCGCCGCAGCCCGGGCCTCACGCAGACGACGCAGGCCTCGGTCTCTTTCGCGCCGCTGCAGTCCATGTTCGGCATCGTGACGCCCAGCGGCCTGCATTTCGAGCGGCACCACCAGGGCTGGTGGGACGTCGATCCGTCGAAGCACCGCTTCATGATCAACGGGCTGGTGAAGTCGCCCAAGGTCTTCACGATGGACGAGCTCATGCGGCTGCCCGCCGTGTCGCGCTTCCACTTCATCGAGTGCGGCGCCAATACCGGCATGGAATGGGGCAACGTCGCGGTGCCCACTTGCCAGTACACCCACGGCATGCTGTCGTGCAGCGAATTCACGGGCGTGCCGCTCGTCACCCTGCTCGAGATGGCCGGCGCGGATTTCAGCAAGGGACAGTTCGTGCTCGCCGAAGGCGCCGACGGCTCGTCGATGACGCGCACCATCCCGATGAGCATGATCCGCTCCGGCGAGGTGCTCGTGGCTTACGGCCAGAACGGCGAAATGTTGCGCCCCGAGAACGGCTATCCGCTGCGTCTCGTCGTGCCCGGCGTGCAGGGCGTGAGCTGGGTCAAGTACCTGCGCCGCGTCGAAGTGGGCGACCAGCCCTATGCGACCAAGGACGAGACCGTCCACTACGTCGACCTCATGCCCGACGGCATGCACCGGCAGTACACGAGCATCCAGGAATGCAAGAGCGTCGTCACCACGCCTTCGGGCGGGCAGATGCTGCTGGACAGGGGCTTCTACAGCATCACCGGCCTCGCGTGGTCGGGGCGCGGCAAGGTCAGGCGCGTCGACGTGTCCGTCGACGGCGGGCGCAACTGGCGCGCGGCGAAGCTGGAAACGCCCGTGCTGAGCAAGTGCCTCACGCGCTTTTCCTGCGACTGGGTGTGGGACGGCCAGCCCGCCATCATCCAGAGCCGCGCGGTGGACGAGACGGGTTACGTGCAGCCGAACTACCGGCAGCTGCGCGCGGTGCGCGGCAAGGGCTCGATCTATCACAACAACGCGATCCAGTCGTGGGGCGTCGAGGCGAACGGCGAGGTGAAGAATGTCCAGGTGGGTTGATACCGTGGCGTTGGCACTGTGCGCCTTGACCGCGGCGACGGTGAACGCCGCGGGCTTCCCCGGCATCGGCCGCGACGCGACGCCCCGGGAGGTCGCCGCGTGGGACATCGACGTGCGCGCCGATTTCAAGGGCTTGCCGCCCGGCTCGGGCAGCGTGGCGAAGGGCCAGGAAGTCTGGGAGGCGAAGTGCGCGTCCTGCCACGGCGTGTTCGGCGAGTCGAACCAGGTGTTCAACCCGCTCGTGGGCGGCACCTCGGCGGACGACGTGAAGACGGGCCGCGTGGCGAGCCTCGCGCGCCGCGACTACCCGGGCCGCACGACGATGATGAAGGTGTCGCAGGTCTCCACGCTGTGGGACTACATCAACCGCGCGATGCCGTGGACGCAGCCGAAATCGCTCACGGTCGAAGAGGTCTACGCGACCACCGCCTACCTGCTGAACCTCGCCGACGTGGTGCCCTCCGACTTCACGCTGTCGGACAAGAACATCGGCGAGGTGCAGCAGCGCCTGCCCAACCGCAACGGGATGACGCGCGACCACGCGATGTGGCCGGGGTCTCGCACGCCCGTCGATGTCAAGGCGACTGCTTGCATGAAGAACTGCGCGGCCGAGGCCGTGGTGACATCCGCCCTGCCCGATTTCGCGCGCAACGCACACGGCAACCTCGCGCTGCAGAACCGCACGGTGGGCGCGCAACGCGGCATCGACACCGCGCGCGGCGCCGCGGCCGCCGCCTCCGCGCCCGCGCCCGCCCCGGCCCTGAACGACGGCCGCGCGGTGCAGGCCCTGCTCCAGGCCAACAGCTGCACCGCCTGCCACGCCGCGAGCAGCCGCGTGGTCGGGCCTAGCTGGGCCGAGGTCGCGGGCAAGCACGCCGGCAAGGCCGACTACCTTGCCGCGAAGATCCGCTCCGGGGGCTCCGGCGCCTGGGGCGCCATCCCCATGCCGCCGCAAACGCTGAGCGAAGCCGACGCGCGCCGCATCGCGGGCTGGCTCGCCGCGGGAGCCGCGCCATGAATGCCGCCGGCCGCAGGAGGGATATCCCGATTCGCGGTGCAGCCCCCGTTCATTACCATTCCCCTCAATTCCCAGGAGACGCCCTCATGCAAACCCGTCGCGAAACCCTCCGACAAAGCGCCGTTGTCGCCGGCCTGCTGGCCACGGCCGGCTTCTTCCCACGCGACGCCCTCGCCGCGTGGAACGGCCATGCGTTCGAGGCCAAGAGCGTGGCCGACGTCATGAAGGCCTTCGGCGCCGGCGCTCCCGCGGCCAGCAACGACGTGACGCTCACCGCGCCCGACATCGCGGAGAACGGCGCCGTCGTGCCCATGGGCGTCGCGACGACGCTGCCCAACGTGAAGCACATGCTGATCCTCGTCGAGAAGAACCCGAGCACGCTGGTCGCAAAGTTCGACACGAGCGACGCAGTCGAGCCGAACTTCCTCACGCGCGCCAAGATGGGCCAGTCCTCCGACGTGTACGCGGTCGCGATCACGAACGACGGCAAGGCCTTCTTCGCCAAGAAGGAAGTCAAGGTCACCCTCGGCGGCTGCGGCGGCTGATCACACACGACACAAGGAGTCCACCATGTCAGACCCGATGCGCATCCGCGCTCAATCCCAGGGCGGCAACGCCGTCGTGCGCGTGCTGATGAGCCACGAGATGGAAACCGGCCTGCGCAAGGACGCGGCCGGCAAGACCGTGCCGGCCTGGCACATCACCGAAGTCACCGCCATGCACAACGGCAAGCAGGTGCTCGCCGCCGAATGGGGGCCCGCCGTCGCGAAGAACCCTTTCCTGCAATTCACGGTGAAGGGCGCGAAGGCCGGCGACAAGATCGCCATCTCCTGGAAAGACAACAAGGGCGACACGCGCACCGACGAAGCCGTGGTGACCTGACAGCCCGAGAAACGGAGGAGACATGACCCACACAAGAACCAGGCTCGCCCTGCTCGCCGCCGCGTCGGCCTGCGCCGTCACCGCATCCTTCGCGCAGAAAAGCGCGACGGAGGCGATCGAGGAATACCGCGCGATGCTCGCCGACGGCAACCCCGCCGACCTCTTCGAGGCCAAGGGCGAGGCGCTGTGGAAGCAGAAGCGCGGCCCGAAGAACGCCTCGCTGGAAGCGTGCAACCTGGGCAAGGGCCCGGGCGTGGTCAAGGGCGCGTTCGTCGAGTTGCCGCGCTACTTCCCCGACACGCAGCGCGTGCAGGACCTGGAGTCGCGCCTCGTCACCTGCATGGCCACGCTGCAGGGCTTCGACGAAAAGAAGATCGCCGCCACGCCCTTCGGGCGCGACGAGCAGAACAACGTGACGGCGCTCGCGACCTACGTGGCCGCGGAGTCGCGCGGCATGAAGTTCAACCTGCCGCAGTCGCATCCGCAGGAGAAGGTGATGTACGAGGTGGGCAAGCGCCTCTTCTTCATGCGCGGCGGCTCGCACGACTTCGCGTGCGCGTCCTGCCACGGCGAGGACGGCAAGCGCATCCGCCTGCAGGACCTGCCGAACCTCACGAAGAACCCCGGCGCCGGCGCCGGCTTCGGCGCATGGCCCGCGTACCGCGTGTCCAACGGTCAGATGTGGGGCATGCAGCTGCGCCTGAACGACTGCTACCGGCAGCAGCGCTTCCCCTATCCCGGCTTCGGCAGCGACGCCACCATCGCGCTCGGCGTGTACCTGGGCGTCAACGGCCAGGGCGGCACGACCACCGCGCCTTCCATCAAGCGCTGAGGCGAGGAGCCCCTCCATGAAGATCGACCAACGACGCATCCTCGCGGCCCTTCTCATCGCGGGCGGCATCGCCGGCTGCTCCAGCCTGCCGGGTTCCGCGCAGCTCGACGCCATCACGGCGCAAACCGTGAAGGCGTCCTTCCGCGACGAGGGCATCGCGAAGGTGGACCGCCTGGTGCAGGACGACTCCAACCGCGAGTGCAGCGAAGCGCAGGCCGAAGGCCGCGCCATCTCCGCCGAGCGCGCGAAGGCGATCGAGGCCGCGAACATGAAGACGGTCCAATGGCCGAGCGACGGCAAGTACCTCGGCGACTGGAAGGCCGGCGAGCAGATCGCGCAGAACGGCCGCGGCCTCACCTGGACCGACGACGCGAAGACGCCCAACGGCGGCAACTGCTACAACTGCCACCAGATCACGAAGGAGGAAATCTCCTTCGGCACGATCGGGCCGAGCCTCTACCAGTACGGCAAGCTGCGCGGCGTGACGAACCCCGCGGCCCCGGAATCCAGGGCCATCGTCGAATACACCTGGGGCAAGATCTGGAATGCGAAGGCGTACAACGCGTGCTCCAACATGCCGCGCGCCGGCTACGCGCACATCCTGGACGAAGCGCAGGTGCGCCACATCGTCGCGTTGCTGCTGGACCCGCAGTCGCCGGTGAACCGGTGAACCTCGGCAAGCGGGAATTCCTCCAGACCCTCACCGCGGCGACCGTCTGCGGGATGGGCCTCGGCCGCTGGGCCGAAGCCGATGCGCAAACAGCCGGCAACGCGCTCTACGACATCCCGGCATTCGGCAACGTTTCGCTGCTGCACATGACGGATTGCCATGCGCAGCTGAAGCCCATCCACTTCCGCGAACCGGGCGTGAACCTCGGTGTCGGCGACATGAACGGGCGGCTCCCGCACCTCGTCGGCGAACAATTGCTCAAGGCCGCGAACGTGCCGCCCGGCACGGCGCAGGCCCACGCCCTCACCTGCCTGGACTTCGAGCAGGCCGCGCGGCGCTACGGCAAAGTGGGCGGCTTCGCGCACCTCGCGACGCTGGTCAAGCGCCTGAAGGCGAACCGCCCCGGAGCGCTGCTGCTAGACGGCGGCGACACCTGGCAGGGGTCGGCCACCGCGTTGTGGACGAAGGGCCAGGACATGGTCGATGCGGCCAAGCTGCTCGGCGTCGACATCATGACGGGCCACTGGGAGTTCACGCTCGGCATGGACCGCGTGAAGGAGATCGTGGAGAAGGATTTCGCGGGCCGCATCGAATTCCTCGCGCAGAACGTGAAGACGGCCGACTTCGGCGACCCGGTGTTCAAGCCCTACACGATGCGCCGCATCAACGGCGTGCCGGTCGCGATCATCGGGCAGGCGTTTCCGTACACGCCGATCGCGAACCCGCGCTACTTCGTGGCCGACTGGAGCTTCGGCATCCAGGACGAGAACATGCAGAAGGTGGTGGACGAGGCACGCGCGCAAGGCGCGCAGCTCGTCGTGCTGCTGAGCCATAACGGCATGGACGTGGACCTGAAGATGGCCACGCGCGTGAGCGGCATCGACGCCATCCTGGGCGGCCACACGCACGACGGCATGCCCGTGGCCAGCGTCGTTGCGAACCGCGGCGGCAAGACACTGGTGACGAATGCAGGATCCAACGGCAAATTCCTCGCGGTGATGGATTTCGACGTGCAGGGCGGCAGGTTGCGCGACTGGCGCTATCGCCTGCTGCCCGTGTTCGCGAACCTGCTGCCCGCGGACAAGGAGATGGACGCGCTCGTCACGCGCGTGCGCGCGCCCTACGAGGCGAAGCTCGCCGAAAAGCTTGCGGTGACCGAAGGCACGCTGTACCGGCGCGGCAACTTCAACGGCAGCGGGGACCAGTTGCTGCTGGATGCGCTCATGGACGTGCAAGGCGCGGAAATCGGCTTCTCCCCCGGTTTCCGCTGGGGCACCTCGCTGCTCGCGGGGCAGGACATCACGCGCGAATGGCTGATGGACATGACCGCGACGACGTACTCGTACGCCACCGTGACGAACATGACGGGCGAGACGATCAAGACCATCCTCGAGGACGTCTGCGACAACCTCTTCAACCCGGACCCTTACTACCAGCAAGGCGGCGACATGGTGCGCGTGGGCGGCCTCACCTACAGCTGCAACCCGCTCGCGAAGATGGGCAGCCGGATCGACGACATGCGCCTCGGCGGCAAGCCGATCGAAGCCGCGCGCACCTACAAGGTGGCGGGCTGGGCGCCGGTGGCGGAAGAAGCGCGCGGCGCCGGCAACGCGCCGGTGTGGGAGCTCGTCGAGCAATGGCTGAAGGCCAAGGGCGGACGCGTGGCGGCGCGCAGCCCGAACGTGCCGAAGCTCACGGGGGGATTGCCGAATCCGGGCTACCTGGGGGAAGGGGCATGAAATTGCGCGCCTCGATGTGCGCGGCGCTGGTGGCACTCGCCGGTTCAGCCGCCGCGCAGCAGGCGACGTACACGGTGCGCAACCTCACGCCCGAAGCCGCGTTGCGCGCGGCGCAGGCCGCGCTCGCCGCGTGCGCGAAGAGCGGGCATCAGGTCGCAGTGGCAGTGACCGATCGCGCGGCGATTCCTCTCGTCATGCTGCGCGACCGGCATGCCGGCACGCATACACCGGAGACCGCCACCAACAAGGCGTTTTCCGCGCTCAGCTTCAAGATCGACACGCTCGCCCTCGCCCGGGCCACGCAGCCCGGTGAAGCGTCGGCGGGCATCCGCAACCTGCCTCGCGTGGTGGCCGTGGGCGGCGGCAGGCTGATCGAATCCGCCGGCTCGCTGGTCGGCGCGATCGGCGTGTCGGGCGCGCCGGGCGGCGAGGCCGACGACGCCTGCGCCAAGGCTGGCATCGCCGCGATCGCGGACGAGCTGGAGTTCTAGGTCGCGCACAAACCCGCAGAAATGCTAAACTCCTTGATCATAGGAGTTGAAATGCTAAATACATCTAGCATTATTGTGGAGCTGGAAGGTGCCCGCAAATCCTCCCACCTCACCCAGGCGGAACTGGCGCAGCGCTCCGGGGTGAACCGCATGACGGTGGGCCGCATCGAGGCCGGCTTCGATCCGCGCCTGTCCACCGTGCAGGAACTCGCCCGCGCGATGGGCATGGAGATCATGCTGGTCCCCCGCGACCTGCGCGCGGAAGTCGAGGGCTTCGTGCGCTCCGGCGGCAAGCTGGTGGCGCAGCCGCCCGGCGTCGGTGCGCCCCGATCGGTCGTCGACCTCATCGAGATCGGCAAGCCCGCAGGCGCATGACCACCTCGATCCGCTACCTGCGGCTGTACCTCCACGCGCCAGGGGGCGGCAGGCAGCCGGTCGGGTACCTGTCGCAGTACGGGGACATCATGCGGGTGTCGTTCGACGAGGCGTACATCGCCGATCCGCAGCGCCTGTCCGTCTCGCTCAGTTATCGCGGCGCGACGGAGACGCAGACGCAGGCGATCCTGCGTGCGGCGCGTGACGAGCGATTGGTGCGCGCCGACGGACACTGGCCCGTCTACTTCCAGAACCTGCTCCCGGAGGGCCACAACCGCGAACGTCTGGCGCGCGAGCGCGGGTGCGATCCCGAGGATGAATTCGAGCTGCTCGCCGCCGCCGGGCACGACCTCATGGGCGCGCTGGAGGTGGAGACCACCACGCATGACGGGGACATCCCCGACGTCGTGCGGCACTGGCACACGGCGCTCGGCCTCGACGTGCTGGAGCCGGGCTTCGTCGAGGAGCCGGTCGAAGACGCCGCCGCCCTGCCCGGGGCGGTGACGAAGTTTTCCGCGGTGCAGGAGGGACGCAGGTATGTGGTGAAGCGGCACGGCGCGGCCGGCGAATACATCCTCAAGCTGCCCTCCACGGCGCACCCCGACCTGGTGGCCAACGAATATGCGGGATACGAACTGTGCGCGGCGCTCGGCCTGGAATGCGCGCACGCGCATGTCATCTCCAAGGCCGATGCGGACCTGCCGGGGCATGTGCCCTTCGACGAGATCCTGGCCGTGAAGCGGTTCGACCGTCACGACGGCCGGCGCATCCACATCGAGGAATTCGCGCAGGCGCTCAACTACCCGCCGCGCCACAAGTACGGCAGGGGCATCCAGCAGGACTACGCGCGGATGCTCGCGCTGCTCAACGAGTTGTCGACGCAGCCGGCGCAGGACACGCGGGAATTCCTCAAGCGCTTCGTCGCGTTCATCCTCATGGGCAACACGGATGCGCATTTGAAAAACTGGGCGCTGGTGTACCCCGATGGGCGGGAGCCGCACCTGGCGCCGCTGTATGACCCGGTGTGCGTGAGCGCATTTTTTGGCGAGATCGGGCCGGACGTCTATGGGATCAACCGGGAGATTGATCGGCGGCTTCGGGCGTTCGGGTGGGGAGATCTGGAGGCGCTGATCGCGAGCGCGAGGCTGCTGCGCCCTGCGGCGTTGATGCGCTTGTGCAGGGAATCCGTGAAGGAGGCGCAGGCGAAGTGGCCGGGAATTCTGGAGCGGGCGCCGGGGAATGTGAGGACGTCGGTGATGGAGAGGTTGAACGGTGGCGTGGCGTTGAGCGCAGCTTAGTCCTCGCGCACCAGCGCACCATCCTCCACCACATACTCTCCAGCGAGCACGGCCGCCACGTAGTTTCTGAACCAGTCCTCGAAGCTGGCTGCCAGGAGTTCCCTGTCGGCCATGTCGTGCCACATGGAAATGATCTGGCCGGCTTTCCCGCCTTCGTCCGGATCCAGGTCGATGCACATGTGATCGCCTCCGCCGTTATGGGTGATCGGGATCCACCGCACGTTCCACCAGTCGCCGCGAACGCCGTCATGCGGCTCCGACTCGGCTCCCTCGAAGTCGCCGGCATCGACCAGGTCTTTCCAGATGCTCCACTGATCCAGAATTTCCGCGGTCGAAAGGAATTCGAAACCGTCGAACAAACCTTCCGCCGTCGAGTGACCGTTGTGGATCTTCAGGCACTCGACAAACGACGATGGAAGCGTTACACCGAGCGCCTCCTCGAGCTGGGCGATTTCCTCGTTGGTCGCGGGGGGATTCAGGTCGGGCAACACATCCGGCCAGTGGACCGACAACCAGTTTTCGAAGCGATTCCAGAGTTCATTCATTCGAACTTTCCCATTTCAGGTCCACCTTTCCACAGACAGTCTGGCAAATCGCCCGAAGACCCATCGGATTCCGCGGTAGTAGATCACGGACGCTATTAGGCAAACTGGAATGGCCACAGAGAGGAACGATCCCGTGAACAGTTGGCGGATGGCCACGCCTGCCAATGGAGTGATCAGAACCGTGATGGCCGCCATAATGAAAGCTGACGCCAAGTAAACGCCGACGGCCCTCCAGGCAAACTCGTGCTTTTCTTCGGGGCTCGGCTCCCTGTCGTGGTCTTTCGCGAAAGAGTATGCAGCGAACATGGAAGCCGCCAATGCGGAAGCGAGCACGAACCCTGCCCCGAACTCTCGCTTCAGCAATGCCTCCAAAGCGGTGCGGACGAGGTCCGAAACAACCGTGACTATCCCGAAGCGGAAAACGTACTTGTTCAAAGTTCTCTCCCCGCTCTCACGGGTCAGTGAACGGCGAAGTCTAATGTCGCTGCAACTCCGCTACCCGTACGAAATGCGATGAAGTTATGAGGAAATCCGACGCAGAGCGGCGCAAGCGCGCGGTTGCCGGCGGGTAGTCCGCGGTCAACCGCCCTCGTGCGCAGCCGCGACCAGGTCGAGCTCCACTGTCGCGTTCTTCGGCAACTGGTACACGCCCACCGACGTACGCGTGTGCGCGCCGGCCGGGCCGAGGATGGAGAAAAGAAGCTCCGACGCCGCGTCCGCGACCTCGCTGTGTTGCGTGAAGGAGTCCGTGCATTGCACATAGACGTTCACCTTCAGGATCGCGCGCACGTTGTCGAGGGACCCGAGCGCGCGCTGCAGCAGCGCGAGTGCACGCATCACGCAGATGCGTGCTGCGAGCTGTGCCTGCGAGAGGCTGACGTCCGCGCCCGCGCGGCCCGTGACGACGACGGTGTCCTCCACGCGAGGCACCTGCCCGCTGATGTAGATCGTGTGGCCGTCGCGGATCAGCGGGACGTAGTTGCCGCCGATCTTGATTTCGCCGTCGAAGGAATAGCCCAGGGCGGCGACGGCTTGGGAGAAGGATGGGTCTTTGGACACGGGGTTCACGACGAATGCGCCGCCTAACGCGCCCGAGGCGGAATGGACTTGATCGCTGCGGCAAACCGCGCATGCGCCACCGGATCGACCGGACGGTGCTTGACCTTGGTACTCGCCGGATCCTTGCCCAGGAAGTTGTCGCCCTTCCAGTTTTTCGACGGCCGCACGGGCCTGGCAACGAAGCCGCCCCCGCAGTTCGGGCATACGTTCCCCAGGACGGTGTCGACACACGTCGCGCAGAACGTGCACTCGTAACTGCAGATGCGCGCCTCCTGGGAGTCGGCCGGCAGCGCCTTGTTGCAGTTTTCGCAGGTGGGTCTGAGTTCGAGCATGTGGTCAGAGTGTCAACTAAAACGATGCAAGCTCCGGGTCCGTGTCGACTGCCTTGTTAGGCTGAGGCCATCCGATGCTTATGCCTCGTCCTTCTCTTCCTCGGCCCGGCACGATTTGCATTTCCGCAAATCTAACCGAGGCTGAGGAAAACTTCCAAAAATTGGCTCCGACTGTTAATCGTTCGCGTGCACCCTGAGTTCGGCCAGCCGAGAGAACATCTGAGACCGGATAACGCCGAGGCCGAAGGTCGCCTCACGACAACGAGAGCATTCGATCGGCGGCTCCTGGACGATGATGTTTTGAAGCGACTTCAGCAGACACGTGTCGGCAGACCGGGTGGCAACGGCGACCGTGAGCGCGCTGCGGCCCGCTCGCAGCCCGACAGCCCCGATCGGTTGAGGCGTGAAGCCCATGTCGTCGCAACCGTCAGTCACAGTGCGGCCTAACGTTTGACATGCGGGGCGCCCGCGAGTGGGCGGACCCCGCTTGTGGAAAGGCTGCCCGGCAAGGAATTTAGAGCCACCTTCCAGACTTCGCCGTGTGTGGTCTTCTGGGGTTCCGTCATCTGGTCTCTTGACACCGTCCCGCATCTGTCGGCGAATACAAGATGCGTTTCAGTTGAGTAGACAGCTTGAGGCCAGAAGTGCGAGCACTTGGTACTTCCTCCTGCTTGGGAGGCTATGCGGATAGTCCATTCAAGCGAACCATCGCGGGAATACCGTGCGACAAGATTGTGAGGTGTCTCATACCAACTTAGAGATGTTCGAAGCACTATGAACCCATTGTCAACGGCGAACACTTGCCAGGGATATGCGTTGGTCTTTGCTGTCGGAGTAAGACTCACCAATTTCCGTTCGGGCCAAACAATCAGCCTCGAACCGTAGCTGGCGATGCCACGCTCTCTGGCTCGACCTACAGATGACTCCCATTCGGGCTTACCTATCTCTGGACTGAAGAGTTCGCGACTTTCTTGCTCGGTATAAAGCGTTTGCTCGATCACCGGCTTTAAAAGTGGAACGTCGGCAGCAGATGCATCGATACTTGCTACATCTGCGTTCGGCTTGACTAGTTCAACTTCTAGAAGTTGAGTGGGGTGTTCACCATCGTTCTTCCCGGTGAAATTAGTGAGCCGATCGACAATGACTGTATGCGGTGATCTGCAATCTGAATACGGCGTCTGCGCATCTCTGGGCGAGACCTGCCCGGAACCGATTGAATTCAAAGTGTCGACGGTGGTGAGCTTTGCCAATTTCTCCCCAGTCTCTCGATTGATGAACGTCCACGAACCGTATTCGGTGGGTTCGGGCGCTGTACTCGGGTGAAGAGTGAGCGAGTAGCGCGCAGTTGGCAGTGCCAGCGGCTTGAGTGTGATGCAGGTATCGGGTAAGAAGGGAGCGCGATCCGCTCGACTTGATACGCCCACCGGAAGGGCGGTGCAGGCGGGATCGCCCTTCTCGCCAAGTTCAAGCCGAACGTATGGAGTGTTGACATCCGGCACGGCCCACACTCCCTCGTGATCTCCATCCGGATACGCCACCCGCGCTGCGACCTCCGGGCTAGGGCGAACCTTGACCTCAATGAACTTAAGCCGACGTTCAGAGAAGAGCTTCAACAGCGAGTCCTTTCGCATTGCCGCCCCTTCATCAAGAAATCCATCAACGGCGATCGACAGCGGGAGTTTCGCCTGTTCGATATCGCACTGAGCCCGAGCCGCTTGGCGCCACTTGGTCAAGTCTTTTGGCCTTTGAATATTGTCCCAGTAGAGGTGCCCCCAGAATACTAGGACGCAGGTCACTACCGCGAGGCGCCACTTGCCTTTTAGCCACGCGATTGGCGTTAGCAGCGACGCAATGAAGACGACAAGCAGTAGGCCTACGAATCCGTAGACGAGCAGCGTCATCAACGGAACTAACCCTTCGGCATGGCCGCGTTGTGTCGACCGTCGTGTTGATGGAGCCTTCATCAATGGCGCCTCAATGTTGCATTCGTTGAATTCGAGGTCTAACGTGAAGGTGATCGGCACGTTGCGGCAAGGCGTCGCGAGGTGCAGGATATCCAACGGCGCCTCGCGGCGCCTTGCCGCAACGTATCCGCATCGACCGGCAAGTTAGATTGCATCGCCACGGAACACCGCCTTCATTTCTTCCGAACCGTCACGCATAGCCATTTCGTAGGGCGTATGACCAAACTCCGTCGCGATGTGTGGCGAGGCTCCTGAACGCAACAGAGCTCTCGCCGCCCCCACACTTCCCTGCGCCACTGCGGTGGCCAAGGGGGTGTATGTCATATCGCCAATTGAATCGACCTCGGCGCCCGCCTGTACGAGGAGCTCGATGCCCCGCACGTCATCCCACGTCGCAACGACGTGGAGAGGTGTGTCTCCACCAGAGACAGTTGCGTTTACCGGAATTTCTTTTTCCGCGAACGGGTCGTCCAGATCGAAGGGCCAGTTCTTGGCCAGGTACCGCAGCAGTTCGTGGACGTCTCGCCAAACCTGGGGTGCCATGTGCAATCTAACTTGATGTAGGCAGCAAATCAGTCGGATAACACTGGCACCAAAGCATCATCCATCCCTCCGCTTCCATTTGTAAGTATTTGATTTATAGCATCAAATATGCGGCATCTCTGCAGCCACCCAGTGCCGTGCACGCACAATCGAGCCGTGTAACAGGTCAGCAAAGCTCACGAAAAGCACCGCTTCCACTATTGAAATCGGTTCACGCGCATTTAGGAACTACAACGTCGGCTTGTCCTACCCCCGCGAAACCGTTTATGGGCAAGGATCCATGTTCACATCACGAAAGCCCCCATGACCGACCCCCGCAACATCGCCCACGACAAGAAGGTGGCTCAAGAGAAGAAGCACCAGAACCAGGAAGTCGCGCCCGGCGCCGACAAGACACCACAGCCCGGCAAGAAGACCCACATGGAGCACCACGCGTCGGACACCGCCAAAGTGCCCGACGAGGCCGCGCCAGTGCCCACAGCCGAAAAGCCGCTGGATTAAGTCCCCGGTGACCCAACGCAGGGAGCGCTACCCAAACAGCCCCTTGTGTTGCTCGCGCAGTAGGTTCTTCTGCACCTTGCCCATGGTGTTGCGCGGCAACTCCTCCACCACGAAGCACTTCTTCGGGATCTTGAAATTCGCAAGCTGCGCCTTGAGCTTGGCGACGATCTGCTCGCCGTCGATCCGGGCGCCCGGCTTCGGGATCACCACCGCCACGCCCACCTCGCCGAAATCCGGATGCGGCACGCCGACCAGCGCGCTTTCGGCCACGCCCGGCATCTCGTTGATGTAGCCCTCGATCTCCGCCGGGTACACGTTGTAGCCGCCGCTGATGATCAGGTCCTTGCTTCTTCCCACGATGGTCACGTAGCCGCGCTTGTCGATCTTGCCGACGTCGCCCGTCTTGAACCAGCCGTCGGCCGTGAACTCTTCCTTCGTCTTCTCCGGCATGCGCCAATAGCCCGCGAACACGTTCGGGCCGCGCACTTCGATGTTGCCGATCTCACCCGGTGCCGCCTCCTTGCCGTCGTCGCCCGTCACGCGCACGCCGACGCCCGGCAGCGGGAAGCCCACCGTGCCGCCGCGCCGCTCACCGTCCTTCTCGTGGTAGGGGTTGGACGTGAGCATGATCGTCTCGCTCATGCCGTAACGCTCCAGGATCGCGTGGCCGGTGCGCTGCTTCCACTCGTTGTACGTCTCCACCAGCATGGGCGCGGAGCCGGAGATGAAGAGGCGCATGCTCTTGACCGCCTCGCGCGTCAGCGTGGGCTCGCCCAGCATGCGCACGTACAGCGTCGGCACGCCCATGAACACCGTGGCGCCGCGCATCTTCTCGATCGCGAGCCTCGGATCGAACTTCGCGAGCCAGATCATCTTGCTGCCATTGAGCAGCGCGCCATGCAGCGCGACGAAGAGGCCATGCACGTGGAAGATCGGCAGCGCGTGGATCAGCACGTCCCCCGGCTTCCATCCCCAGTAGTCCTTGAGCACCCGCGCATTCGACAGCAAATTGCCGTGTGAGAGCATCGCGCCCTTGCTGCGCCCCGTCGTGCCGCTGGTGTAGAGGATCGCCGCGAGGTCGCCGGCCTTCATCGCCGCCGGCGTGTGGAAGTCCAGTTGGTGCGCGGCGCGCTCCAGCAAGGAGCCGGTGCGGTCGTCGTTCAGCGTGAAGACGTGTTCCGTGCCGGCCTTGAAGGCGATCTTGCTGATCCAGCCGAAGTTCTTCGCGCTGCACACGACCACGGCCGGCTCCGCGTTGCCGATGAAGTATTCGATCTCCGCGCTCTGGTAGGCCGTGTTGAGCGGTAGGAAGACGTAGCCCGCGCGCAGCGTGGCCAGGTAAAGCATCGCCGCCTCGACCGACTTCTCCACCTGGACCGCGATGCGCGAGCCGGCGGGAATCTTCAGCGACGCCAGCAGGTTCGCCATCATCGCGGTGGCGCGGTCGAGGTCGCGCCACGAATACGCGAGGCCCGTGTCGGTCTCGATGGCGATCTCGTCCAGGTCGCGCGGGAAGGCCGCGCGGATCGCGGCGAAGAGGTTCTCGTTGTTCTCTGTGCTCATGGTTTCAGAAGCGTGCAGGTCGTTTCTCGAGGAAGGCGGCGATGCCTTCGCGGTGTTCGGCGCTGTTGGCATAGCGATAGGCCTGGGCGAGCGTGCCCGCGCCGGCCGACACGCTGCGCAAGGTGCGCTTGTTCAGGCGCGCGGCCTGCGGGGACAGCTCCGCGATGCGCGCCGCGCTCGCTGCCGCCTCCGCGGCGACGCCCGCGTCGGGCGTGACGCGCGTGAGGAAGCCGCGCGACTTCATCTCGGCTGCGGTGAGCACCGCCGCCTCGAAAAGCATTTCGCGCACCGTGACGTCGCCCGCGGCGCGCGCGACGACTTCCGCTTCGCGCGGCGCCATCGGAAAGCCCAGCTTGGCGATCGGCGCACCGAATTTCGCGCCCTCGCCCGCGATGCGCAGGTCGCAGCAGCTCGCGATCTCCAGGCCCGCGCCGATGCAGGCGCCCGAGATCTGCGCGACGATAGGGATGTCGCAGTCGAGCATCGCTTTAAGCCCGCCCCACACCTCCCCTTCGTGGAACTGGCGCAACGCGTTCTCGTCGAAGCGGAAGTCCGGGTATTCGGAGATGTCGCCTCCGGCGCAGAAGGCGTCTCCCTCGCCGGCGAGCACCACGCAGCGGTAGTCGCTGGACAGGTGGATGCCGTCGAAGACGGTCTTCATCTCGCGCCACATCGCGCGCGACATGGCATTGAGTTTGCCCGGATGGGACAGCGTCACTCGTGCGATCGCGCCTTCGGATGTGAGAGTGATGCGTCCCGTCATGTATCTCCGTTCAGTCCAGCTTCGCGCCGGATGCCTTGACCACCGCCGACCATCGCTTGATTTCCGCGCTGACGAAGGCGCCGTACTGCTGCTGCGTCATGGTCGGGAAATCCGCGCCGTTGTTGGCCCATATTGCCTTGAGCTCTTCCGTGTTCACCGCCTTGCGCATCTCGTCGACGATGTGCGCCTGGATGTCCGCGGGCGTGCCCTTGGGCGTCCACAGACCGTACCACGTGGTGACGTTGTAATCCGGCAAGCCCACTTCGGCGGCGCAGGGCACGTCGGGGAAGGCCGGGTTGCGCTTCGGGCCCGCGACCATGAGCGCGCGGATGCGCCCGCCCTTGATGTGCGCGGACGACGAACCCAGGCCGTCGAACATCATGTCCACGTTGCCCGAGATGAGGTCCTGCAGCGCCGGGCCCGCGCCGCGATACGGGATGTGCGTGATGAAGGTCTTGGTCTGCTGCTTGAAGAGCTCGCCCGCGAGGTGGTGCGAGGTGCCGCTGCCGGCCGAGCCGTAGTTGTAGCGGCCCGGGTTCTTGCGCATCAGCTCCAGGAAGCTCTTGAAGTCCCTGGCATCGACGCGGCGCGGGTTCACCACCAGCACCTGCGGCACGCTGGCCAGGAGCAGCAGGGGCGCGAAGTCCTTCTCCAGGTCGTAGTCGAGCTTGGGGTACATCGAAGGCGCGATGGTGTGGTGCACGGCACCCATGAAGAGGCCGTAGCCATCCGGCGCATAGCGCGAGGCCACGCTCGCGCCGACGGTGCCGCCCGCGCCGCCCTTGTTCTCGATGATGAGCTGCTTGCCCGTCTGCCTGGAGAACTGCGCCGAGAGCGGCCGCGCGAAGGCGTCGGTGCCGCCGCCCGCGGGAAAGGGCACGACCATGATGACGGGCTTGTTCGGCCACCCGGATTGCGCGCGCGCCAGGGGGCTCAGGACGACGGCGCTCGCGGCGCCGGCGCGCAGCACGTCGCGCCGTGTGAAACGGTGATCCATGGGGTTGTCTCCTTTGTTATGGATGCCTGGGTCAAAAATACAGGTCTTCGATGTCGCCAGAAATCGGGATTTGTCCCTGCGCCAGCATGGTGCGGTGTTTGTCGAGGCGCCGCAGGTCATACAAATAGTTGACCATGAGGCCGTAAGACTGCTTGAGGCCCTTGGGAGACGGGTCTCCCGCCCAATTGAGCCGCTCCACGCGCGCGCCGTTGCCCAGGTGGAAGCGCGCCACCGCATCCAGCGGCTTGCCGTCGTTCGTCTCCTTGCCCAGGTACTGCGCAGCCCAGCCCAGCAATGCGGTGCGCACGGGCGATTTCGGGCCGAGTTCGAGCGGGTTGTCCAGCGCTTCGAGCAATTTCGCGGGCGCGGCCTTCTGCATCCAGGCCCGCAGGCCGGGGATCGGCGACAGCGTCGCGAAGGTCTTGAGCCGCGGGAATTCAGCCTTCAGGGTTTCCACGACGCGCTTGATCAGCGAATCGCCGAAGCTCACGCCGCGCAGGCCCGTCTGCGTGTTGCTGATGGAATAGAAGATCGCCGTCGTCGCCTTCGCGAGGTCGCTGGGCGCCGCGCCTTCGTCCAGCAGCGGCGTGATGCTGGACGCCATGCTGTCCATCAGCGCAACTTCCACGAAGATCAGCGGCTCGTCCGGGAGGCTCGGGTGGAAGAAGCCATAGCAGCGCCTGTCGCTGTCCAGCCGGTTCTTCACGTCGGCCCAGCTGCGGATGTCGTGCACCGCCTCGTACTTGATCAACTTTTCCACGAGCGACGCGGGCGAGTCCCAGCTGATGCGCCGCAGGTCGAGGAAAGCGACGTCGAACCAGGTGGAGAACATGTACTCCATCTCGACGTCCAGCGCGCGCAGGCGCCGGTCGGACTTGAGCTGGGGCTGCATCTCCGCGCGCATGTCCACGAGGAAGCGGATGCCGCCGGGCGCGGCGCTGAACCGTTGCAGCAGGCGGCGGCGCGGCGACACGGTCGCGCGGCGGAACAGCACTTCGGCCGCCGCTTCGTCGGGCGTGCCCACGGCCGCCGCGTACTGCGCCTGCGCGCGCTTGACCTGCTCGGGGTCGGCGGTGAACTGCTCGCTCATGAGCAGCCACATGTCCTGCCGCTGGGCCGGCGAGGCCTGCGCATACCACCGCATCACGCCTTCGGCCTGGCGACCGCCCTCCACTTCGCTCACCGACGCCTCGATGACGGCCTGCAGCTCCGTCAACGTGCGGCGCAACACGCGCGGCGACAGCGCCTCGGCATGCCGGCGCAACGTGGCCTTCAGGCGCTCGCGCGTGGAGCGGGGTTCGGCGTGCTCGAGGATGCTCATGGCGCGAGCCTTGATTTCTGGTTGCGGGCCAGTTCGCGCAACGCGCCGCGCTGGCGGGTCAGGTGGGTGCGCATCGCGGCTTCCGCGCCTTCCGGGTCGCGGGCCTTGAGCGCGGCGAAGACGGCCATGTGCTCCGACAGGCTCTGGTCGAGCCGCCCCGGCGCATGGAGCTGCTGCAGGCGCGCGAGCTTGACGATCTTGCGCAGGTCCCCGATCACCTGCGCAAGCCAGGGGTTGCCGGCCAGCGCGATGATCGCCTCGTGAATGGTGAAGTTCGCGGCGTAGTAGTCGTTGATGCGCCTGGCCTTCGCGTGGCGCTGCAGCTTGTCGTGCAGGGCTTCCAGCGCTTCGAGGTCGGCGTCCGTCGCCTGCGCGGCGGCTTCGCGCGCGCACTCGCCTTCCAGCAGGGCGATCACGGGAAAGATCTGGTCCAGGTCCTGCTCCGTCACCTCGTTCACGAAGCAGCCGCGCCGCGGCTCGTGGCGCACCAGGCCCTCGGCCGTGAGAACCTTCAGCGCCTCTCGCAATGGCGTGCGGGAGATCTCCATCTGCTCCGCCAGGTGCACCTCATCCAGGAAGCTGCCCGGCAGCAGCTCCCCCGCAAAGATGCGGTCGCGCAGCTGCGCGGCGACTTCGGCGTGGAGGGAGTTCTGGACGAGGCGCATGGATAATTTTCTGTAATTACAGATAATTATAGACATCGCCAAGCCGCGCGCAAGCCCTTTTCGCGGGCCGCGCCGTCTAGTTAGCAGGCTAACGATTTCCCGGCCTTTCCCCCATGCGCGGCTGGCTCGTTTCGTGCTAAAACCAGCGCATCACCAAGCGCGCCACCGAGCGCGCTCCCTGCCGGGCTCCCGCCCGGCGCGGCGGCACACGAAAGCATTCTCATGACCTGGTCGATCATCGCGCGCGACGCCTCGGGCGCACTGGGCATCGCGATTGCCAGCCGCTTCTTCGCGGTGGGCGCGCTGTGCCCGCACATCCGCAGCGGCGTGGGCGCGGTCGCGACGCAGGCCCTCGTCAATCCGATGTACGGTCCGCAGGTGCTCGATGCACTCGAAGAGGGCCTCACGCCCCAACAGGCGATCGAGCGCGTCACTGCCGCCGACGAAGGCCGCGACCTGCGCCAGGTGCACGTCGTCGATGCGCAAGGCCGCACGGCGCAGTACACCGGCAAGACCTGCGTGGAATGGTGCGGGCACACGCAAGGAGACGGTTTCTCGGTCGCGGGCAACATGCTCGCAGGCGCCGCGGTGATCGCTGACACGGCGCAGGCGTTCCGCGAGAACGACGCCCTGCCCTTCGCGGAACGGCTCATCGCCGCGCTCGCGGCCGGGGAAGGCGCGGGCGGCGACAAGCGCGGCAAGCAGGCGGCCGCCGTGCTCATCTACACGACGGAGTCCTATTGCGCGCTGGACCTGCGCGTGGACGACCACGAGGAGCCGATGCAGGAGCTGCGCCGGCTCTACGACAAGAGCCTGGAACGCTTCCAGCCCTTCACCGCCTGCCTGCCCTCGCTCGCGCGCCCCGCGGGCATCACGGATCGCGCGGTGATCGAGGCCGAAGTCGAACGCTTCCACGCACGCCGCAGCGGCGCCATCCAATGAGCGCCCTGCTGGAAGTCGAAGGCCTGCGCACCAGCTTCAGGCTGGAGGAAGGCGGCGAGTTCGATGCGGTGGACGGCATCAGCTTTTCCGTCGAGACGGGCCGCACGCTGGGCATCGTGGGCGAGTCGGGTTGCGGCAAGAGCGTCACCTCGCTGTCCATCATGGGGCTGCTGCCCAAGGGGCAGGGGCGCATCAGCGCCGGTTCGGTGCGCTTCGAAGGCAGGGACCTCGCGACGCTCGCGCCCGACGAGATGCGCGGCCTGCGCGGCAACCGCATGGCGATGATCTTCCAGGAGCCGATGACCTCGCTCAACCCGGCGTTCACCATCGGCGACCAGCTGGTCGAAGGCATCCGCGTGCACCGGAACATGACGGCGCAGGAAGCGCGCGCGCATGCGATCGAGATGCTGCGGCGCGTGCGCATCCCATCTCCCGAGCAGCGCATCGACGAGTACCCGCACAAGCTGTCGGGCGGCATGCGCCAGCGCGTGATGATCGCGATGGCGCTCGCCTGCGAGCCGAAGTTGCTGATCGCCGACGAGCCGACCACGGCGCTGGACGTGACGATCCAGGCACAGGTGCTCGACCTGATGCGCACGCTGCGCGAAGAGACGGGCACGGCGATCATCCTCATCACGCACGACCTGGGCGTCGTCGCCGAGCTGGCGGACGACGTGGTGGTGATGTATTCGGGCCGCATCGTGGAGCGCGCGCCCGTTCGCCGCCTGTTCGCGCATCCGCAGCATCCCTATACGATCGGCCTGCTCGGCTCCATCCCGAGCATGCACCAGTCGCAGGCGCGCCTGCATGCGATCAGCGGGCAGGTGCCCACGCCGATGACGCGCGTGCAAGGCTGCCGCTTCGCGCCGCGCTGCCCCTTCGCGATCGACAAGTGCCGTGCCGAAGTCCCGCCCCTGTTCGACCTCGGCGACGGCCAGGAGGCCGCGTGCTGGCGCGCGCCGCTGGAAGTGGCGCTCGGCTTCGCGGACACACCGGCCGTGCGGGAGATGGCATGACGGCCCTGCTGCGCGCCGACAACCTGGTGAAGCACTTCCCCGTGCAAAAGCGCATGTTCGGCAAGGCGACCGAGGTGGTGCATGCGGTCGATGGCGTGAGCTTCGAGCTCAACGCCGGCGAAACGATGGCGCTGGTCGGTGAATCCGGCTGCGGCAAATCCACGGTGGGCCGGCTCGTGCTGCGCCTGCTGGAGCCGACGTCGGGCAAGGTCTGGTTCGCGGGCGAAGACCTCACGGCCCTGCCGCCGCAGGAGATGCGCGCGAAGCGGCGCGAGCTGCAGATGATCTTCCAGGACCCGTACTCGTCGCTCAACCCGCGCATGACGGTGGAGCAGACGCTGGTCGAGCCCTTGCGCCTGCATGGGCTGTCGCCGGGGAAGCATCACGAGCGCGCGGCGGAGTTGATGGACCTCGTCGGGCTCGCGCCGCAATACCTGCAGCGCTTCCCGCATGAATTCTCCGGCGGGCAGCGCCAGCGCATCGGCATCGCGCGTGCGCTCGCGGTGCAGCCCCGGCTCGTCGTCTGCGACGAACCCGTCTCGGCGCTGGACGTGTCCATCCAGGCGCAGATCGTCAACCTGCTGCAGGATTTGCAGCGGCGGCTCGGCCTCGCCTATGTCTTCATCGCGCACGACCTGGCGGTGGTCAAGCACATCGCCTCGCATGTGGCGGTGATGTACCTCGGGCACATTGTCGAGTATGCGGACAAGCGCAGCCTGTTCGCGAGCCCGCGGCATCCGTACACGCAGGCGCTGTTGTCGGCGATTCCCTTGCCGGAGCCCGACGCGAAGCGCGAACGCGTGCTGCTGCAGGGAGACGTGCCCAATCCGATCCACCCGCCTTCGGGCTGCCGGTTTCGCACACGCTGCCCGTACGTGCGGGAGCGGTGCGCGCAGGAGGTGCCGGTGCTGCGCAGCGAGGGGAGCCATTCGGTGGCTTGTCATTTCTGGGAAGAGATTGCGCCGCCCGCGCGCGCGAACGAGGCGCGGGCGGTGAACGAACGGCTGGTACGGCTGCAATCCGCATTCCGTACGACAGGGTTGGAGACAGAGACGGTTTGATCGACGTGAAGCTTGAAAGGAAAACATCATGAACAGCAGATTGGTGATGACGCTGGTGCTGGCGGCCGCCGCATCCGGCGCGCAGGCGCAGACCTTGCGCATCGGCCTCGCCGAGGACCCGGACGTGCTCGACCCTTCGCTCGCGCGAAGCTTCGTCGGGCGCATCGTGTTCTCGTCGCTGTGCGACAAGCTCGTGGACATCGACGAGAAGCTCAACATCGTCCCGCAACTCGCGACCTCCTGGCAGTGGTCGCCCGACAACAAGGCGCTGACGATGAAGCTACGCCCGGGCGTCACCTTCCATGACGGCGAGAAGTTCGACGCCGCGGCGGTGAAGTACAACATCGAGCGCCATAAAACCATCGCGGGCTCCAACCGCCGCGGCGAACTGCTGCCGGTCTCCACCGTGGACGTGGTGGACGACATGACGGTGCGCCTGAACCTCACCGCGCCCTTCTCGCCCCTGCTCACCGTGCTGGCCGACCGCGCCGGCATGATGGTCTCGCCCAAGGCGGCGCAGGCGAACCCGGCCAACTTCGGCAGCAAGCCGGTGTGCTCGGGCCCCTTCAAGTTCGTGGAGCGCATTGCCCAGGACAAGATCACGCTGGAGCGCTACGCCAACTACTGGAACAAGGCCGAAATCCATTTCGACAAGGTGACCTTCCAGCCGATCGTGGACGCGACGGTGCGCCTCGCAAACCTGCGCTCAGGCCAGCTCGACTTCATCGAGCGCGTGGCTCCCGCCGACGTCGCCTCGATCAAGAAGGACCCTAAGCTGTCCATTGCACGCATCACCGAGCTGGGGTACCAGGGCATCACGATCAACACGGGCAAGAGCGACCTCGCGCAGAAGAACCCGCTGGGCAAGGACCCGCGCGTGCGCGAAGCCTTCGAGCTCTCGCTCGACCGCGCCGGCATCGTGAAGGTCGCGATGGATGGCGAGGCGGAAGTGGGCAACCAGTGGGTGCCGCCGAGCAACAGTTTCTACGCGCGCAACGTGCCGGTGCCCAAGCGCGACGTCGCGCGCGCCAAGCAGTTGCTCAAGGAAGCGGGCGTGACCAACCCGACGTTCACCTTGATGACGCCGACGACGTCCGACGCGCAGCGCCTCGCGCAGGTGGTGCAGGCGATGGCGAAGGAAGCGGGCTTTGACGTGAAGATCCAGGCGACGGAGTTCGCGACCTCGCTGAACCTCGCGGACAAGGGCCAGTTCGATGCGTACATCCTCGCGTGGAGCGGGCGCGCCGATCCGGACGGCAACCTCTTCAGCTTCTACGGCTGCAAGCAGCCGCTGAACTACAGCGGCGAGTGCCGCGCCAACTGGGACGACCTGCTCAACCGCTCGCGCACCTCGCTCGCCCCGGCCGAACGCATCAAGGTGTTCGCGACGATGGCGGCCGAAGCGGCGAAGGAGCGCCCGATCATCTACCTGTACCACCGCAACTGGCTGTGGGCATACAACAAGAAGGTGACGGGCCTGCGCACGGTGCCCGACGGGCTGATCCGCGTCCAGGGCCTGAAGATGTAAGCCGGTCCACGCTCGCATGTCCAAGTATTTCCTGCGGCGCCTGGCCGCCATCATCCCCACGATCTTCTTCGTGTCGGTGATCATCTTCGGGCTGCAGCAGCTGCTGCCCGGGGATGCGGCGCAGATCCTCGCCGGGGAAGACCAGGACCCGCAGGTCGTCGCCTACCTGCGCCAGAAGATGCACCTGGACCAGCCCTTCCCCGTGCGCTATGCCTACTGGATCTCCGGTGTGGCGCATGGCGACCTGGGCGAATCGCTGCGCATCCAGGAGCCGGTGCTGGGCCTCATCCTGCAGAAGCTGCCGGTGACGCTGGAGCTCGCGGCCATCGCGATGCTGATCGCCCTCGTGATCGGCATTCCGGCGGGCATCGTGTCGGCGGTCGGCAAGGACACCGCGTGGGACTACGCGGCGAACGTCGTGGCGTTGTGGGGCTTGTCCACGCCCAATTTCTGGCTGGGCATCCTGATGATCCTGCTGTTCTCCGTGCAGCTCGGGTGGCTGCCCGCGTCGGGCTACGTGAGCCCCTTCGAGGATTTGCGCGGCAACCTCGCCGCGATGATCATGCCGGCCTTCGTGCTGGGCAACGCCATCGCCGCGGTGCTGATGCGGCACACGCGCAGCGCGATGCTGCAGGTGCTCAACGCCGACTACGTGCGCACGGCGCGCGCCAAGGGCCTGGACGAGCGCACCGTGGTGCTCAAGCATGCGCTGCGCAACGCGCTGACCCCCATCATCACGCTCGGCGCGCTGGAGTTCGGCACGCTCCTCTCGGGCGCGGTGCTCACCGAGCAGGTGTTTTCGATCCCCGGCTTCGGCAAGCTGATCGTCGACGCGGTGTTCAACCGCGACTACGCGGTGGTGCAAGGCGTCGTGCTCTTCACCTCCACCGTGTACATCGTGCTGAACCTGCTGGCGGATCTGGCGTATTTCCTCGTCAACCCGCGGCTGAGAGGCTGATGCGATGAGCGCCGTCCTCGACCCGGTGGTGATGGAACGCGGGCCTACGCCCGCACGCCGCGCATGGCGGCGCCTGCTGCGGCGGCGCGGGGCGATGCTGGGCCTGGGCTTCGTGGTCTTCTTCGTGCTGCTCGCGCTGCTCGCGCCGTGGATCGCGCCGCACGACCCGATGGCGACGAGCTGGAGCGC
Organism: Caenimonas aquaedulcis; assembly: GCF_015831345.1. Taxonomy (NCBI): domain Bacteria; kingdom Pseudomonadati; phylum Pseudomonadota; class Betaproteobacteria; order Burkholderiales; family Comamonadaceae; genus Caenimonas; species Caenimonas aquaedulcis. Next base: position 1,120,281 of record NZ_JADWYS010000001.1, read on the forward strand.
CGTGCGCAAGGCGCCGAGCGCCGAATACTGGTTCGGCACCGACGAGATCGGCCGGGACGTGCTTTCGCGCGTGGTGTGGGGTGCGCGCGCGTCGCTCTCGGCGGGCTTGGTGTCCGTGTGCATCTCGATGGCGCTGGGCGTCCCGATCGGCTTGCTCGCGGCGTACGTGGGCGGCTGGACGGACGGCCTGATCTCGCGCTTCACCGACTCCATGCTCGCGGTGCCCTTCCTCATCCTGGCCATCGCGCTCGCCGCGTTCCTCGGCCCGAGCCTCACCAACGCGATGATCGCGATCGGCGTGTCGGCCACGCCGATCTTCATCCGTCTCACGCGCGCACAGGTGCTGGCAGTGAAGGTGGAGGACTACATCGAAGCCGCGCGCGCCGTGGGCAATCCGCACTGGCGCATCGCATTGCGGCACATCCTGCCCAATGTGTTGCCGCCGCTGATCGTGCAGTCGACGCTGGCGATCGCGGCCGCGGTGATCGCGGAAGCGAGCCTGTCATTCCTGGGCCTGGGCCAGCAGCCTCCCGCGCCCAGCTGGGGCAGCATGCTCAACACCGCGAAGAACTTCGTGGACGACGCGCCGTGGATGGCGGTGTGGCCAGGGGTGTCGATCTTCCTGCTCGTGCTGTCGTTCAACCTGCTGGGCGACGGACTGCGGGACGCACTGGATCCGAAGCACAAGTGAAAAATCGGGCGCTCCAGATGTCTCTTTGAACGCAGAGGACGCAAAGGTCTCGCAGAGGACGCGGAGAATTCATCAAGAAAATTCAAAGGAAATTCTTCTCTTAAATTCCTTCGGTATTCCTCTGCGCCCTCTGCGAATCCTCTGCGTCCTCTGCGTTCAAAAATCCGGTGAACGCCGCTATCACGCCACGCGCGCGGGCCGTCGTCCAAACCACACCCACAAGCCGGCGCCGATGACGATCATCGGCACGCACAGCCACTGGCCCATCGACAGCCCCGTGGACTGCTGCAGCCACACCAGGTGCGCATCCGGCTCCCGGAAGAATTCCGCGATGAAGCGGAACACGCCGTAGCCGAACAGGAAGGCCGCGGCCACCTGCCCCTGCCGGCGCTCCTTGCGCGCGTAGATCCACAGCAGGATGAACAGCAGCAAGCCCTCCATCAGGAACTGGTAGACCTGCGAGGGATGGCGCGGGATCAGCGAGCCGCTCTGGGGGAACACCATCGCCCAGGGCAGCGACGGATCCGCCGCGCGGCCCCATAGTTCGCCATTGATGAAGTTGCCCACGCGCCCGGCCGCGAGGCCCGGCGGCACGCAGGGCGCGACCAGGTCCATCACCTGCCAGAACGGCTTGCCACGCGAATGGGCGAACCAGACCTGCGACAGGATCACGCCGAGCATGCCGCCATGAAAGCTCATGCCGCCCTGCCACACGTAGAAGATTTCCAGCGGATGCGAGGCGTAGTAGCCCGGTTTGTAGAACAGGCAGTAGCCCAGCCGACCGCCGAGCACCACGCCGAGCACGCCGAGGAAAAGCATGTCCTCGATGTCCTTGCGCGTCCAGGCGCCGGGGCCGCGGACGGAGACGAAAGGCTCGTGGTGCAGGCGCCGCATCGCGAGCAGCATGAAGAGCCCGAAAGCGGCCAGGTAAGTGAGGCCGTACCAGTGGATGGCGATGGGGCCGAGCTGCAGGGCGACGGGGTTGATCTGTGGGTACTGGAGCATGCGCCGTATTGTGCTGCAAGGCCCGCGCGGCCCGCAGCTCAACCATGCGGCCTCAGGCCGGGTGACGCGAGCCCGTGCGTGCTTTCGCGAACTCGACGAAGCGTTCCAGCGCGGGGTTCGCGCCGTCCGGCCACACGAGGCTGGTCTCGCAGCCCGGCACCTGCTGCGCGTTGCGTCCGCTCACCTGCCGATACGCCACGCCGCTGCGCTGGAACTGCCGCACGCTGTCCGGCACCCAGGCGATGCCCAGCCCGGCGGAAACGAGGTTCACGATGGTCTGCATCTGGATCGCCTCCTGCGTGACCTGCGGCGTGCGGCCTCCGGCGTGGTACATGCCGAAGACGGCGTCGTGCAGAGACGGCACGATGCGCCGCGGAAAGATCACCAGCGGCTCGCGCAGCAGCGCGTCGAACGGCATCGCGCGCGCCTTCGCCAGCAAGTGCGCCTCCGGCAGCGCGACCACGAGCGGCTCGCGCGCGATGCGCAGGTGCTGCAGGCCTGCCGGAACGAAGCCGGGCGAATGGAGCATGAAGCCGGCGTCCACGTCGCCGCGCTCGATGAGCTGGAGTTGCACGTCCCCCGTCGCCTCGATCAGTTCGAACTCCACCTGCGGATGCTCCGCGCGGAAACCACGCACCCATTGCGGCAGGAGGCCGAAGCCCACGGTGGAGACGAAGGCCAGCCGCAGCCGCCCCACTTCCCCATGCGCGGCGGCGCGCGCATGGCCGGGAAGCGCCGACGCGCGCGCCAGCAGGTCGCGCGCGCCGTCGATCAGCGCCTGGCCGGCCGCCGTGAGCCGCACGCTGCGCTTAGTGCGGTCGAACAGGCGCACGCCGAGCTGCTGCTCGAGATTGGCAATCGCCTGGGTCAGCGGGGGCTGGGTCATGTGCAGGCGCAGCGCGGCGCGGCCGAAGTGCAGCTCTTCCGCCACGGCCAGGAACTGCCGCCACAACCGAAGCTCGATCACAGGCTCACTCATATGCCGCACATATTAATACAGCACGAACAAGGGATTGGAAAGAATCACGGGCCCGGCGCATACTGGCGCCCAACGACCCGACCCGAGAGAGACACCATGGACACCAAGACCATCCAGATCAACCGCCGCAGCAAGAACATCACCGAAGGCAAGTCGCGCGCGCCCAACCGCTCGATGTACTACGCCATGGGCTACCAGGAGGGCGACTTCAAGAAGCCGATGGTCGGCGTGGCGAACGGCCACAGCACGATCACGCCCTGCAATAGCGGCCTGCAGAAGCTCGCCGACGCGGCCGTGGCGGGCATCGAGGAAGCGGGCGGCAACGCGCAGATCTTCGGCACGCCCACCATCTCGGACGGCATGGCGATGGGCACGGAGGGCATGAAGTACTCCCTCGTGAGCCGCGAAGTGATCTCCGACTGCGTCGAGACCTGCGTGCAGGGCCAGTGGATGGACGGCGTGCTGGTGGTCGGCGGCTGCGACAAGAACATGCCCGGCGGCCTCATGGGCATGCTGCGCGCGAACGTGCCTGCGATCTACGTGTACGGCGGCACCATCCTGCCCGGCCACTACAAGGGCCAGGACCTGAACATCGTGAGCGTATTCGAGGCCGTGGGCCAGAACGCCGCGGGCAACATGAGCGATGAAGACCTGCGCGAGATCGAGATGCGGGCCATTCCGGGGACGGGCTCCTGCGGCGGCATGTACACCGCGAACACGATGTCGTCGGCCTTCGAGGCGCTGGGCATCTCCCTGCCCTATTCCTCCACCATGGCGAACCCGCACGACGAGAAGACGAATTCGGCGAAGGAATCGGCGAAGGTGCTGGTCGAGGCGATCAGGAAGGACATCAAGCCGCGCGACATCGTCACGCGCAAGGCGATCGAGAACGCCGTCGCCGTCATCATGGCCACCGGCGGTTCCACCAATGCGGTGCTGCACTTCCTGGCGATCGCGCACGCGGCCGAAGTGGAATGGACCATCGACGACTTCGAGCGCGTGCGCCAGAAGACGCCGGTGCTATGCGACCTCAAGCCCAGCGGCAAGTACCTCGCGGTGGACCTTCACAAGGCCGGCGGCATCCCGCAGGTCATGAAGATCCTGCTGAAGGCCGGCCTGCTGCACGGCGACTGCATCACCATCACCGGCCAGACGATCGCCGAAGTGCTGAAGGACGTGCCGGACGAACCTCGCGCCGACCAGGACGTGATCCGCCCGATCAACAAGCCGATGTACGAACACGGCCACCTGGCGATCCTCAAGGGCAACCTGTCGCCGGAAGGCGCGGTCGCGAAGATCACGGGATTGAAGAACCCCGTCATCACCGGCCCCGCGCGCGTGTTCGACGACGAGCAGTCGGCGCTCAAGGCGATCCTCGACGGCAAGATCGTCGCGGGCGACGTGATGGTGCTGCGCTACCTCGGCCCCAAGGGCGGTCCGGGCATGCCGGAGATGCTGGCGCCGACCGGCGCGCTGATCGGCGCGGGCCTGGGCGAGAGCGTGGGCCTGATCACCGACGGCCGCTTCTCGGGCGGCACCTGGGGCATGGTCGTGGGCCACGTGGCACCGGAAGCCGCGGCGGGCGGGACGATCGCCTTCGTGAACGAAGGCGACTCGATCACCATCGACGCGCACCAGCTGAAGCTGGAGCTGAACGTGCCGGATGCCGAGATCGCCAAGCGCCGCGCGGCTTGGACGGCGCCGGCGCCGCGTTACACACGTGGCGTGCAGGCGAAGTTCGCGTTCAACGCGGCGAGCGCCAGCAAGGGCGCCGTGCTGGACAACTACTGAGCCGGGCTTACTTGCGCTTCTTGGGCAGCATGCCCAGGCTGGCGCGGCTCTTGTCGATGCGCGCCTGCTTGCGGGCGTTCTCTTTCTCGACCGCCTTTTTCTTGGTGTAGCCGGACCAGTCCGCCCACGCCCACCACGCGACGGCGAGGCCGAAGGGCGAGAGCACGACCCACCAGTCCCACAGGGCAACGGGGCCGATCTCCATGTACTTCATGATGAGCAACAGGATGCCGAGGCCGAGGAAAAGCATGGGGTATCTCCGAACGAAAGGGGGTGCCGCACAGGGGTCAACGGCGCTCACTACAATGGCGTTGAAGACTGTAACCCAACTCGAAGGACCGACAATGAAACGTGCCCTGTTCGCCCTCGCCGCCGCCGCGGCGTGCGTTCCCGCGATGGCCGACCTGGCCCTCGCGACCAGCAAGAACTGCATGGCCTGCCACGCCGTCGACAAGAAGCTCGTAGGCCCCGCCTACAAGGACGTCGCCGCCAAGTACGCCGGCCAGAAGGACGCCGCGGACAAGCTGGCCGTGAAGATCCAGAAAGGCGGCTCCGGCGTCTGGGGCCCCGTGCCCATGCCCGCGAACACGCAGGTGAATGAGGCGGAAGCCAAGAAGCTCGCCGCCTGGGTGCTGACGCAGAAGTAACTCCGGTTCGACACGACGAAAGGCCCGCGACATGCGGGCCTTTTTTATGGACGCAGAATTCGCGGAAGTGACGCAGAAGGAAGACAAGAAGAATTCAAAACAAATTCCTGTGGTTCTTTTCTGGGCTTCCTTCTGCGTCACCTCTGCGAATTCTGCGTCCAAAGAAATCCTCAGAGCTTCTCCGCCAACTGCTCCAGGATCGCCGGGTTTTCCAGCGTCGACGTGTCCTGCGTGATCGCCTCGCCCTTCGCGATGGACCGCAGCAACCTGCGCATGATCTTGCCGCTGCGCGTCTTGGGCAGGTTGTCGCCGAAGCGGATGTCCTTGGGCTTGGCGATCGGGCCGATCTCCTTGGCCACCCAGTTGCGCAGCTCCGTCGCGATCTGCTTCGCCTCGTCGCCCGTGGGCCGCGAGCGCTTGAGCACCACGAACGCGCAGACCGCTTCGCCCGTCAGGTCATCGGGGCGCCCGACCACGGCCGCTTCCGCGACAAGGTCGGTCTTGGAGACGAGCGCCGACTCGATCTCCATCGTCCCGAGCCGGTGGCCCGACACGTTGAGCACGTCGTCGATGCGGCCGGTGATGCGGAAGTAGCCGTTCTCCTTGTTGCGCACCGCGCCGTCGCCGGCGAGGTACAGCTTGCCGCCCATCTCCTCGGGGAAATAGCTCTTCTTGAAGCGCTCCGGGTCGTTCCAGATCGTGCGGATCATCGACGGCCAGGGGCGCTTGATCACCAGCATGCCGCCCGCGCCGTTCGGGATGTCGTGGCCCGCCTCGTCCACGATCGCGGCCATGATGCCCGGCAGCGGCAGCGTGCAGGAGCCCGGCACCGTCGGCGTCGCGCCCGGCAGCGGCGTGATCACGTGGCCGCCGGTTTCCGTCTGCCAGAAGGTGTCCACGATCGGGCAGCGCTCGCCGCCCACGTTCTTGTGGTACCACATCCACGCTTCGGGGTTGATCGGCTCGCCCACCGTTCCGAGGATGCGCAGGCTCGAGAGGTCGTAGCGCTTCGGGTGGATCTTCTCGTCGCCTTCCGCCGCCTTGATCAGCGAGCGGATCGCGGTGGGCGCCGTGTAGAACACCGTCACCTTGTGCTTCTGGATCATCTCCCAGAAGCGGCCCGCGTTCGGGTAGGTGGGGATGCCCTCGAAGATCACCTGCGTCGCGCCCGCGGCGAGCGGTCCGTATGCCACGTAGGTGTGGCCGGTGATCCAGCCGATGTCCGCGGTGCACCAGAAGACGTCGGTGGACTTGATGTCGAAGGTCCAGTCCATCGTGAGCTTGGCCCACAGCAGGTAGCCGCCGGTGGAGTGCTGCACCCCCTTGGGCTTGCCGGTGGAGCCGGACGTATAGAGGATGAAGAGCGGGTGCTCCGCGTTCACCGGCTCGGGCTTGCACTCGCCGGACTGGCCCTGCAGCATCTCGGTGAAGGTCTTGTCGCGTCCCGCGACCATGTTGCAGGCCGTGGGCGTGCGCATGAACACGAGCACGCTCTTGAGCGTGTCGCAGCCGCCCATCGCGATGCCTTCGTCCACGATGGACTTGAGCGGAAGCTCCTTGCCGCCGCGCATCTGGAAGTTGGCGGTGATCACCGCGACCGCGCCGGCGTCGATGATCCGCTCGTTCAGCGCCTTGGCGGAGAAGCCGCCGAACACCACGCTGTGCGTCGCGCCGATGCGCGCGCAGGCCTGCATCGCGATCACGCCTTCCACCGTCATCGGCATGTACACGATGACGCGGTCGCCCTTCCTGATGCCCTGCGCCTTCAGCGCGTTGGCGAACTGGCTCACGCGGCCGAGCAGTTCCTTGTAGGTGATCTTCGTGACGGCGCCGTCGTCGGCCTCGAAGATGATCGCCGTCTTGTTCTCGACCGCGGTGCCCATGTGCTTGTCCAGGCAGTTGGCCGAGGCATTGAGCTCGCCGTCGTGGAACCACTTGTAGAAGGGCGCGTTCGACTCGTCGAGCGTCTTCGTGAAGGGCTTCGTCCACACGATGTTGTCCCGGGCGTGGCGCGCCCAGAAGCCTTCGAGATCCTTCTCCGCTTCCTTGCACAGCGCCTCGTACGCCGGCATGCCCGAGATGCGCGCGCCCTTCATGGCGGCGTCGGACGGGGGGAAGACCCGGTTTTCGACCAGGACCGACTCGATGTTGTTGCTCATGGTTCTTGTCTCCGCGATCAGTTGGACTGGCCGGTAATGTCAGGCATACCACTTACATCGCACTGACGCGCACCGGACCGGGGGGCACGCGCCAATTTACTCCCAACCGGCGGGCCCTGCCGGATATCTACAATCGCGCACGATGCTCGATACACCACCCCCCCACACCCCGAAGGTCGCCTCCCCGTTGCGGCCCCTGCCCGGCCTCATCTTCGCGAGCCGCTGGCTGCAGCTGCCGCTCTACCTCGGCCTGATCGCCGCGCAGGCCGTCTACGTCTTCCACTTCTGGGTGGAACTGGTCCACCTGCTGGAGGCCGCGTTCGGCAGCCAGGACGCGCTGCAGAAGCTGATCACCAGCATCGGCTACAAGCAGACGGTGGCGATCACCTCGCTGAACGAGACGGTGATCATGCTGGTGGTGCTCGCGCTCATCGACGTGGTGATGATCTCCAACCTGCTGATCATGGTCATCGTGGGCGGCTACGAGACCTTCGTGAGCCGCATGAACCTCGAGGGCCACCCCGACCAGCCGGAGTGGCTGAGCCACGTGAATGCGTCGGTGCTGAAGGTGAAGCTCGCGACGGCGATCATCGGCATCTCGTCGATCCACCTGCTCAAGACCTTCATCAACGCGGACAACTACTCCGACCGCGTGCTGATCGCGCAGACGGCGATCCACATCACCTTCCTGCTGTCGGCCATCGCGATCGCCTACACCGACAAGATCATGTCGGGGATCGCCGAGCGCAGGCACTAGTCGCGCGCTTCGAGCGGGGCCGGGCCCTCCCACTGCACCACCTTCCCGCCGTCGAAGGACCAGTTTTCCTTCACCGGGTGGAACAGCAGGGGCCCGTTGCCCCGGTGCATGAATTCCCCGCGCGAGATCGGCGGGCGCCAGCGCATCGTCGCCTGGATCGGCAGGATCGGGCACGGGTTCTGGCTCTGGCCCACGTAGCACGGGAGGGTCGCGCGCAGGTCCTGGATGGTGAAGCCCTGGCGCACCAGCAGGGTGGGAATGAGCACCTCGAAGTGCCCGCTCCACCCGCGCCGGTGCGCGCCCTCCACGGCGTCCAGCGCCGGCCTGGAAATGCGGAACACCGGGAAGAAGCCCTTGTACAGGGCGTCGTCCTTCAACTCCACCTCCACCGGCACGGTGAGCGAGCGCCACCAGGTCCAGGTGGGCCATTCGCCGTGGCGATGGATGTGGGTGACCAGCAGCGGGGCCGGGTTCTCGCGGTAGGCCGACATGAAGGCCTGCCAGTGCCCGCGGTACTCCACGTCCGACTCGACCTGCCAGTACCACGCGTACGGCTTGCCGCGTGCGAACCACATGAGCGGGAAATGGGTGTTGGCCAGGATGTGCGAGCGGCCGAAGTAGCCCCAGCCGAGGTCGCCCGGCAGCTTCCGGTCGTCGAACGGGACCAGCGCCCCGGCCAGGTCCCGGGACTGCAGGAAGGCCGTCCACTGCTGCCGGACCGGCCCCTGGTCGTCGTGCAGCAGGACGAAGCAATCGGCGAAGGCGCCGAGTTCCCTGCGCAGGCGGAGGAAGCGCTGGCCGATCGCCTCGCCCCACTGGTGGGCGAGGAACACGACGGCTGTGTCGGGGAGCGCCATGGGCGCCGAGCTTACCCCGTTGCAGCCATCCGTGCAGCAGCCATCCGCGCCGCGATGCGCAGCGCGCTCTCCAGGGCGCCGGTGTCGGCCTTGCCCTGGCCGACGATGTCGAAGGCCGTGCCGTGCGCGGGCGTCGTGAACACGGTCTTGAGGCCCGCCGTGACGGTGACGCCCTTGTTGAAGCCGAGCAGCTTGGTCGCGATCTGCCCCTGGTCGTGGTACATCATCACGACGCCGTCGTACTCGCCCTTGAGCGCCTTCAGGAAGATCACGTCGGACGACACGGGCCCCACGCAGCCGATGCCTTCGCCGCGCAGCCGCTCCACGGTGGGGCGAATGATGGTGATCTCCTCGTCGCCGAAGAGGCCGCCCTCCCCGCCGTGCGGGTTGAGCGCGGCCACCGCGATGCGCGGGGCCGCGACGCCGTTGGCGCGCAAGGTGGTGTCGGCCAGGCGCACGGCGGCCGTGATGCGGTCCGGCGAGATCATGTTCACGGCTTCGCGCAGCGAGACGTGGGACGTCACGCGGAAGGTCGCGAACTCCTTGATGACGTTCATCTCGCCGAAGAAGCCTTCATGGCGCGTCAGCGCGGCGAACATCTGGTGCTCGTCGTGGTACTTCCAGCCGCCGCGATGCAGCGCCGCCTTGTTCAGCGGCGCGAAGCAGATGCCCTGCAGCTCCCCGGCCAGCGCAAGGTCGATCATGTGCTTGAGCGTCTCGCCGGTGAGCCGGCCCGACTCGGGCGAGAGCTCGCCGCGCGGGAGGGTGGCGGGGTCGATGTTGCCGAGGTCCACCACCGGGATTTCCGGGCGGGACCAGTCGATGTCGCGCACGGCGCCGTAGGTGCGCCATTCGGGCTTCACCCCCGCGTCGGCGCAGCCCATCTCCAGCACCCGCGCATCGCCGATCACCGCGATGCGCGCGGCGTCCTTCAACGCACCCGCCGCCAGCAGCTTCGCGCTGATCTCCGGGCCGATGCCCGTCATGTCGCCCAGCATCAGGCCGAGGATGGGCAGGCCGCTCATCGCGTGAGCGCCGCCATCAGCTTGTCGATGGAAGGCAGCGTCTCCAGTTCGCGCACCATGGCGACGACCGACTCCGCCTGCTTCTCCGGGAACTTCGCATAGGCGGCGTTCTCCCGGAACTTGTTGGCGACTTCCTCGTAGCTCATCGGATCGGCCGGGCTGCCCTTGCCGAAGTCCGACCGGCCGGAGATCTTGCGGCCGTCCGCCATCTCGATGTCGATGATCGTGGTCATCTTGTGATAGCCCGCCGCCTCGGCGTCCTTGTCCACGACGAAGTCGATCTTCTCGATCATCGCCTTCACGTCGGGGCGCAGCACGACCTCGTCGGTGAATTCGCCCAGGCCCGCGCGGCCCTCGAGCAAGAGGATCGCCATGCAGAATTCCATGGAGAACTTGGCCTGCAGCTCGTTGGTCGGCCGGTGGTGGATCAGCGCGTTGGGCATGTTGTGGTTGGTGCCGACGCGCACGCGCACGACGTCCTTGGCCTGGATCTGGTTCGCACGGATCAGGCGCAGCATCTCCGTCATGCCGGGATGCGTGAGCGAGCCGGACGGATGCGGCTTGATCGACACGCCCGGGTCCGCCATGGTCCAGGGCTGGCCGAGCTTGCCGGCGATCGCATTCGCATCGTAGCCGCCGCCAGCCGCGCTGAAAAAGCCGCGCGGCGCTTCGAGGATCTTGTCCGTCGCCGTCCAGCCGTACATCGCGAACTGCGCGGCGGCCACGCCGCTCTCCGATGCGCGGCCCGCATGGAAGGGCTTGGTCATCGTGCCGAAGTTCTCGCGCAGGCCCGCCGACTGGCTGCCGGCAATCGACAAGGCACGACAGGTCTGCTCCACGTCGAGCCCCAGCAGCTTCGATGCCGCGGCGGCGGCGGCAAACGTGCCGCAGGTGGCCGTGGCATGGAAGCCCGTCTGGTAATGGCGCGGGTTGATCGCCTCGGCGATCTTGCACTCGACCTCCACGCCGAGGTGGTAGGCGAGCATCGCCGCGGCGCCGTTCGCCTTCTGCAGCTCCGCCACGGCCAGCGCGGCGGGGAGCGCCGGCGCGGTGGGATGCGTGAGCAGGCCGTACACGCGATCGGTGGCGACGGCCAGCTGCGTGTCGTCGTAGTCGTCGGCGTGGATGCCCACGCCATTGGCGAACGCGGCGAAGCGCGGCGCGACCTTGCGGTCCGTGCCGATCACCGTCGCGGCCCCCTGCCCCAGGCCGAGGTCGTCGAAGTGGCGGCGGACCATGCCGCCCAGCGGCGTGGCGCCCCCGGACAATGCGAGGCCCAGCCCGTCGAGGATCGACTTCTTGCCGAGCGCCACGACATCCTGCGGCAGGTCCTGCAGTTTCGCGCCGCAGATGAACTCCGCGACATAGCGCGTCAGGTGGTCGCCGGGTTTGCGCGATTCGGTGGATGACATGGGCTGGTTTCCTTGGGTTGCGTTGTCGTTCGAAATCGGGGCGTCAGCGCGCAAGCGCGCGGCAATGCTCGGGCGGGAAGTGCAGCCACACCGCGTCGCCGGCGTCGAAGCGCACGTCGACCGGCGTGACGGCGCGGACGGTGTCGCCGTTCGCAAGGGTGACGAGGTAGTCGCGGTGCGCGCCCAGGTACACGTGCCGCGCGACGGTACCCGCCATCCCGTTGACCTGCCCGCCGCCCGCGGCCGCGGCCGCGAGCTGCACGTCGTGATGCCGCACGGAGACGCTGGTGTCGCCCTGTTGCGCGAAGTCGCCGCTCGCGCAGCGCAGCACCAGCCCGCCGCCGCATTCGACGGACCCGGCGCCGTTCGCGCGGCCCTTGAAGACGTTGGTGCCGCCTATGAAGCGGGCGACGAATTCGGTGAGCGGCCGCTGGTAGATGTCTTCCGGCGTTCCCGCCTGCTCGATCGCGCCCTGGTTCATCACGACGATGAGGTCGGCGGTCGTCATCGCCTCGGCCTGGTCGTGCGTGACGTAGACGGTGGTGTAGCGGAACTTGTCGTGCAGGCGGCGGATCTCGAAGCGCATCTCCTCGCGCAGGTTGGCGTCGAGGTTGGAGAGCGGCTCGTCGAGCAGAAGCGTCTCCGGCTCGATCACCAGCGCGCGCGCCAGCGACACGCGCTGCTGCTGCCCGCCGGAGAGCTCGCCCGGGTAGCGCTGCGCGAGCTGCTCGAGGTGCGTCGCCGCGAGGATGGTGTCGGTTCGGCGCGCGATCTCGTCCTTCGGGAGGCTGCGCAGGCGCAGGCCGTAGGCGACGTTCTCGTACACCGTCATGTGCGGCCAGAGCGCGTAGCTCTGGAAGATCATCGACATGTTGCGCCGCTCGGGCGCGTCGCTGCCTTCGGGCGAGGACACGCGCCGCCCGCCCACCAGGATCTCGCCGGCGTCGGGCTGCGCGAAGCCCGCGATGAGCCGCAGCGTCGTCGTCTTGCCGCAGCCCGAGGGCCCCAGCAGGCACACCAGCTGCCCCTTGCCGATCGACAGCGAGATGCCGTCGACCACGGGCACGCCGGCGTATCGCTTGGTGAGGCCCTTCAGCTCCAAACCCATGGGGTCGCTCCTGCTCTTGGTTGTCGTGTCGGTCGGCGCGCTCATCGGAGGCCCACCATGCGTTGGCCGCCCAGCACCGGCAGGCGGTTGGCGATGAAGACGATGGTGAACGACACCGCGAGCAGCATGATGCCCAGCACGGAAATCGCGCCCAGGTCGCCGCTCTCGTTCAGGTCGTAGATGATCACGGAGACGAGCTTGGTGTTGGCGGTCGTGAGCAGGATGGTCGCGGACAGCTCGCGGATCGTGCCGATGAAGACGAAGCACCAGGTCGCGATCACGCTCGTGCGCAGCAGCGGCGCGGTGATGCGGCGCAAGGTCGCGAGCCGGCTCGCGCCGAGGATGCGGCTCGCTTCCTCCAGCTCGGGGTGGATGCCGTGGAACGCCGCGGACATCTGCTGGTAGCCCGCCGGCATCTCGATGGTGAGGAAGGCGATCAGCAGGATCCACAGCGTGCCGTACAGCATGAGCTGGGGGTGCGAATAGGTGAGGAACACGCCGACGCCCAGCACGATGCCCGGGATCGCGACCGGCGCGGTGGCGAGCATGCCGAGCAGCTTCGCGCCGCGCGAGGAATTGCGCGAGACGATGTACGCCGTCACCAGCGCGATCGCGGTGCCGAGGGTCGCGGTGAGGAAGCCGAGCAGGAAGGTGTTGCGCATCGCGAGCTTCGTCGCGGAGAACTCGAAGAACACGAATTCGAAGTTGTGCAGCGTAATCGTGGACCACGTGAGCGGGTCCGACACCTTGCGCGTGAGCGACGCCTTCAGCAGCGCGGCATAGGGCAGCAGCACGGTGAGCGACAGCACGATCACGGCGAAGGCGATTGCGGCCGGCATCCACTTGCCCAGCGCCGTCAGCCGTGCCTCGCCGTTCTTGCCGCCCAGCACCGTATAGCCCTTGCGGCCGAGTATCCAGGCCTTGCCCTGCAGCAGCAGCACGGTGATCAGCAGCAGCGGCAGCGCCGCCGCGGCGGCGAGCCCCGGTTTGGGCGGGAACTGGAACAGGCTCCAGATCTTCGTCGTGATCACGTGAAAGCCCGCCGGCAGCGCAAGGATCGCGGGCGAGCCGAACATCGTGAGCGCCTGCAGGATCGCGATCAGCGAGCCCGCGAGCATCGCAGGCAGCACCAGCGGGATGGTGATGCGGCGCAGCGTCGTCATCGCACGGCCGCCCAGGATGGAAGAGGCGTCCTCCAAATCGGAGGGCACGCGGTCGAGCCCGTTGGCGACCAGCGTGAAGACGTACGGGAAGGTGTAGCAGGAGATCGCGAACACCAGCCCTTCGAAGGTATAGATGTCCACGAGGTGCGCGTCGGACTCGGCGCCCGTCATGTAGCGATACAGCACGTTGATGAGGCCGCTGTTGGGCGCCGCGAGGATTTCCCAGGCGATCGCGCCGAGGAACGGCGGCGTCACGAAGGACGCCGTCACCAGCGCGCGCACGACGCGGCGGCCCGGCAGGTCCGTGCGGGACACGAGCCAGGCGAGCGGCGTCGCGATCGCGCAGGACAGCACGCCCACGCCCAGCGCCATGCCGATGGCGACCACGAAGGGCTTGCGCATCGTCGCGTCGGTGAGCAGGCTCGCGAAGTTCGCGAGCGTGAAGGCGCCGTTCTTGTCGACGAGGCTGTAGTACAGCAGCCAGCCGAGCGGCAGCAGCACCAGCGCCGCCAGCACCGCGACGAGCAGCACGAACGCCGGGCGGAAGAGGTCGAGTCGAAAGGCGGGCGCGGGTGCGGGGGAGCTGGCGGCGAGCGCGTCTGCCATCGCCTCAGGTTCCGAAATATTCTTCGTACTTCTTCTTGATCGTCTCGACCTGGCTCTCCAGCGCGGCGGCATCCGGGTTCAGCAGCTTGATCTGCGAGAGCGGCGTGCGCCCGGCCTTCTCCTTCACTTCCTGGTGGAAGGAGCGCAGGCCGCCGACGTCGCTGTTGGCCTGCTGCGCTTCACGGGTGAACATGAAGTGATAGAACAGGCGCGCGGCGTTCGGATTGGGCGCGTTCTTGAGCAGGGCCGCATTGCCGACGACGAGCGAACTGCCTTCCGTCGCGTAGACAGGCTCGATCGGCTCGCCCGCTTCCTTGAGCAGGAAGACGTTGTACTCGTTGCCGTCGGCCATCACGGCGCGCTCGCCCAGCGCCAGTTTCTTCGGCGGCTCGGTGGACGACTGCACCTGCATCACCTTCTGCTTGCCGAGCTTTTCGAAGTAGCCCCAGCCCAGCGCCTGCGACAGCGCCTGCGTGTCCGTCATGATCGTGCCGCTGTAGCCCGGGTGCGCCTTCACGAGCTTGCCCTGCCACTTCGGGTTGAGCAGGTCCGCGTGGCTCTTGGGTGCGTCGGCCTTCTGCACCAGCTTGGTGTTGTACGCGATGATGGAGAGGTGCGCGCGGTAGACGGCGAACTGCCCGTCGGGGTCGCGCTGATCCTTGGGCCAGTACTTCGCGACGTCGCTCGGCACGGCCGGCTGCAGCCAGCCGTTCTTCTTGAAGTGGATGAAGTGCACGGCGTCGGAGGTCTCGATGACGTCCACCGCGTGGATCTTGCTGCCGTATTCCTGGTTGATGCGCTGGAAGAGGCGCTCGGCGCCCGCGCGTTCGACCTGCACCTTGATGCCGGGGTACTTGGCCTCGAACGCGCTCGCGAGCTTCTCGGCGACCTTCACGTCGGTCGCGGAATACCAGACGACCTTGCCTTCCTTGGTGGCCGCGGCCACCAGCTGGGGGGTCGCGTCATAGGGGGCCGGGGCTTGCGCCGCGCCCGTCAACGGAATCAGCGCGGCAGCGACCAGCGCTGCGACGGCGAACTTTCCTCGCATGGCATGTCTCCTCAGGTGGCGGTCAGTTTGAACCTCAACGCATTCTGGGAGTGCCGAGTCAAAGTGTCAACAGTTCAAGCCATAGAGTAAACACCGAGGACTTAAGGAAACGGCCGCGCGGGATTTAGGACTTCCTGCCGACCATGTCCTGCGCGCGTACCCATTGGTCGAACTGCTCCCCGGTGACGTGACCCGACGCGACGGCCGCCTCGCGCAGGCTGGTGCCCTCCTTGTGCGCCTTCTTGGCGATCTGCGCGGCCTTGTCGTAGCCGATGTGCGGGTTGAGCGCCGTGACGAGCATCAGCGAGCGGTCCACCAGCTCCGCGATGCGATCGCGGTTGGCGGTGATTCCCACCGCGCAGTGGTCGTTGAAGCTGCGCATGCCGTCGGCCAGGAGGCGCACGCTCTGCATGAAGTTGTGCGCGATCATCGGGCGGAACACGTTCAGCTCGAAGTTGCCCGACGCCCCGCCGAAATTGATGGCGACGTCGTTGCCAAAGACTTGGCAGCACAGCATCGTCACCGCTTCGCTCTGCGTGGGGTTGACCTTGCCGGGCATGATGGAGGACCCCGGTTCGTTCTCGGGGATGGACAGCTCGCCGATGCCGCTGCGGGGTCCGCTGGCCAGCCAGCGCACGTCGTTCGCGATCTTCATCATGCCGGCCGCGA
Organism: Caenimonas aquaedulcis; assembly: GCF_015831345.1. Lineage (NCBI taxonomy): Bacteria > Pseudomonadati > Pseudomonadota > Betaproteobacteria > Burkholderiales > Comamonadaceae > Caenimonas > Caenimonas aquaedulcis. The sequence goes on from NZ_JADWYS010000001.1 coordinate 1,136,198, forward strand.
GCGTCTTGAGCGCGCCGTGTGCGTTGACGAGCGCATCGGCCGCCGCCATCACCTCGAACTTGTTGGGCGCTGTGACGAAAGGCAAGCCCGTGAGGCGCGCGAGTTCGGCCGCCGCCTTCTCCGCGTACCCATCGGGTGCGTTCAGGCCCGTGCCCACGGCGGTGCCACCCAACGCCAGTTCGCACAGGTGCGGCAGCGTGGCGTGCAGGTGGCGGTCCGCCTGTTCCAGCTGCGCGGCGTAGCCCGAGAACTCCTGGCCGAGCGTGAGCGGCGTCGCGTCCTGCAGATGCGTGCGGCCGATCTTCACGACGTCCCGGAACTCTTCCGCTTTGCCCGCGAGGGTCGCCTTGAGCTTCATCAGCGAGGGCTGCAGCTTGTTGCGGATGCCGTCCACGGCCGCGATGTGCATGGCGGTGGGAAACACGTCATTGGACGACTGGCTCTTGTTCACGTCGTCGTTGGGATGCACCAGGCGCCCTTCCCCGCGCTCGCCGCCCAAAAGCTCGCTCGCGCGGTTCGCCAGGACCTCGTTGACGTTCATGTTGGTCTGCGTGCCCGAGCCGGTCTGCCAGACCACGAGCGGGAATTCATCGTCGTGCTCGCCGCGCAGCACTTCGTCCGCGGCGGCGATGATGGCGGACGCCTTCTTGTCGTCCATCAAGCCCATGAGGTGGTTGACGACGGCGGACGAGCGCTTGATCTGCACCAGTGCGCGAATGATCTCCTTCGGCTGCCGCTCGCCGGAGATGTCGAAGTTCTGCAGCGAGCGCTGCGTCTGCGCGCCCCAGAGGCGGTCCGAGGGAACTTCGATCGGGCCGAAGGTGTCTTTTTCGATGCGGGTGTTCATGGTGCTGTCCGGAATGGGGATCAGCGTTGTGTACCACGAACCCGATACTCGGCAATTGCTTTTTCAAGGTCGCGCTGCTCTTCGCAGGACAGCAGGCAGATCGAGCGCAGCGCGGCCAGGTGGCGCTCGGCCGCCGGCAGGTCGCCCACCATCAGGTACGCCTCGCCGATGTACTCGTGCGCGCCGCGGTGCCGCGGCTCGATCTGCAGCGCGCGGCGGTAGTGCTCGAAGGCCTTGTCGAACTGCCTGAGCTTGCGATGCGCGAAGCCCAGCTCGTTGTGCACATCCGCGCTGTCCGGGAAGCGCTTGAGCGCCTGCTGCAGGCGCGGGACGGCCGCTGCCGCATCGCCGGCTTGCAGCGCGGCGCGAGCGGCCGTGTAGTCCGCGTCGGCGAGCAGGGCTTCATCGTCGCCGTCGCCGCTCGGCGCCGCGCGCGGCCCCCACGCCGCGACGGCCAGGCCCAGCGCCACGAAGCCGCGCCGCAGCATCGGCACTTACCGCGAAGCCAGGTAGGTCTTCGCGCGCGTGACCTCGGGCAAGGGCGTATCCGCGTCGCGCGTGAGCTCGACCACCCGCGCATGCAGCAGCCTGGCCTTGTCGCGGTCGCCCGCCATCTCGGCGGCCGCGGCCGCGCCGGCGTAGCCGCGCAGGCGGTTGGGTTCGCGTACCTGCGACAGCTCGAACTCCTTGAGCGCCGCTGCCGGTTGCCGGACCTCCAGCAGCATCTCACCCAGCAGCTCGCGCGCGGGCACGACGCGCCCCGGCGTCACGATGTGCTTTTCGTTGCGATCCTCCATGTCGGCCGCCGCGCGCATGAGCCGCAGCGCTTCGTCGTCCTGCTTGCGTGAGCGCGCGATCCAGGCGGCAGTGGCCAGGCGCTGGATCTCGACTTCCGTCGCCCAGTAGTTGTTCTTCGCCTCGACCAGCGCCTTGTGCTGCGCCTCCAGCCGCTGCGCCTCCTGTTCGGCGGCCGCCGTGTCGCCCATGCGCGCCGCGCCGAGCGCGCGGCTGAAGGTCGTGATCGCCTCGCAGAACGGGTAGGGGGTGTTCTGCACCGGCAGCGCCGCGGCCGTCTTCCAGTCGCCCCGCTCGAGCGCCATCCGCGCGGGCATCGCGACCGCGGCGTACGGCCCGACGAAGGCCACCGGATTGGCTTTCACCTCGCGTGCGAATTCGTCGAGCACTTCGCGGGCCGCCTTGTCGCGGCCCATCTGCAGCTGCGCATAGACCATGTAGTCGGCCGCGTGGAAGGCCTCGTTGCCGTTGCCGTCCTTCTTGGCGATATCGGCCGAGCGGCGGTTGGTGGACACCGAGTCCTGCCAGGCGCCGACCCGCGTGAAGATGTGCGAGGGCATGTGCAGCGCGTGCGGTGCGTCCGGCGCCAGGCCCGCGTAGCGCCGGGCGGCTGTCAACCCTTTCTGCGCGATGGGCGGCGCGTCGTAGCTGTGGATCAGGTAATGCGCGACGCCCGGGTGGTCGGGGTATTTCTCGAACTGCTTTTCCAGGACGCCCGCGGCCTTCAGGTAGGCCGCGTAGGTCTGGTCGGCCTGCGACTGCGTGCCCGCGATGTAGAGCGAGGCGAAGATCTGCGCCTCGTCGTCGTCGGGGTAGCGGGCGGCCAGCGCCTCGAAGGCCTTCGCGCGCGCGGCCTGCCGGGCGCGCTCGGGCTTGTTCGCGAAATCGTCGTAATAGGCGGCGACGGCTTCGATGTAGTCGCGCTCGCGCTGCGTCTTCGCGCCCACGCGCCGGCCCTGCTCGATGGCGGCCTGCGCCGCCGCCGCTGCCTGCGGCGAAGCGCCCTGCCCCGCGAGCGGGTTGTTCATGAGCAGCGCCGCGATGCCGAAGGTGGCCACACCGCAGCTGGGATCGTCCGCGAGCACGTGGCGGAAGGCCGCCTCGCCGGCGTTGAACCAGAACGAGTGCAGCATCGCCACGGCCCGCTGCAATTCCTTCTGCACCTTGGCGTCGCAGGAATTGGCGAAGTTGACCTTGCCGAGTTGCCCCTGCCCTTCCTCGACTTCGTGGGCCAGGGTGGGAGCCATCAAACCGCACGAGAGCGCGGCAGCCGCCGCGAGTAAGTTGAGCCGCATGTCGCTGACCTCCTTGGATAGGCGCTTCAACCGAGCATTCCCCTCGCGCCGGCGGGGAAAGGGATTCTGCTCCTGCTTGGGCGGCAAGGCAAAGGGCGCACGCCCTCCTCTGGAAAGGGCCGCCGACCCGTCTGGGATAATCGGCGGAGCTCATCCTTACCCCCCTTCCGCAAGACCATGACGACCACCATCAAGGCCGGCGACCTGATCGAATCGATCGCCGGCGCGCTGCAGTACATCTCCTACTACCACCCCGCCGATTTCATCGCCCACCTCGCCCGCGCCTACGAACGCGAGCAGTCGGCGCCGGCCAAGGACGCGATCGCGCAGATCCTCACCAACAGCAAGATGAGCGCCACGGGCCACCGGCCGATCTGCCAGGACACCGGCGTGGTCAACGTGTTCCTCAAGGTCGGTATGGACGTGCGGCTCGAAGGCTTCTCCGGCAGCCTGGAAGACGCCGTCAACGAAGGCGTGCGCCGCGGCTACAACCATCCGGACAACACGCTGCGCGCCTCCATGGTCGCGGACCCGCAGTTCGACCGCAGGAACACCACGGACAACACGCCTGCGGTGATCTTCACGGAGCTCGTGCCCGGCAACAAGGTCGACATCACCGTCGCGGCCAAGGGCGGCGGCAGCGAGAACAAGAGCAAGCTCGCGATGCTGAACCCGAGCGACTCCATCGTCGACTGGGTGCTCAAGACCGTGCCTACGATGGGCGCGGGCTGGTGCCCGCCCGGCATGCTGGGCATCGGCATCGGCGGCACCGCGGAGAAGGCGATGCTGCTCGCCAAGGAATCGCTGATGGACGACATCGACATGTACGAGCTCCTCGCGCGCGGCCCGAAGAACAAGCTGGAAGAGATGCGCCTCGAGCTGTACGAGAAGGTCAACGCGCTGGGCATCGGCGCGCAGGGCCTGGGCGGCCTCACGACCGTGCTCGACATCAAGATCAAGATGTACCCGACCCACGCCGCGGGCAAGCCCGTCGCGATGATTCCCAACTGCGCCGCGACGCGCCACGCGCACTTCGTGCTGGACGGCTCCGGCCCGGTGTACCTCGACGCGCCGTCGCTGGACCTGTGGCCGGACGTGCAGTGGAAGCCCGATGCAACGAAGAGCCGCCGTGTGAACCTCGACACGCTCACGAAGGAAGAGGTCGCGAGCTGGAAGGCCGGCGACACGCTGCTGCTGAACGGCAAGATGCTCACCGGCCGCGACGCCGCGCACAAGCGCATCCAGGACATGCTCGCCAGGGGCGAGAAGCTGCCGGTGGATTTCGCGAACCGCGTGATCTATTACGTCGGCCCGGTGGATCCGGTGAAGGGCGAGGCCGTCGGCCCCGCGGGCCCCACCACCTCGACCCGCATGGACAAGTGGACGGACATGATGCTCGGGCAGACCGGGCTCATCGCGATGATCGGCAAGGCCGAGCGCGGGCCGGAGACCATCGCGTCCATCAAGCAGCACAAAAGTGCCTACCTGATGGCGGTGGGCGGCGCGGCCTACCTCGTGTCCAAGGCGATCAAGACCGCGAAGGTGATCGGCTTCGCCGACCTCGGCATGGAAGCGATCTACGAATTCGACGTGGTGGACATGCCCGTCACCGTGGCCGTGGATGCGGGCGGCGTCAGCGCGCACACCACCGGCCCCGCCGAGTGGCAAAAGAAGATCGCCACCGGGCAGTTCAAGAGCATCCCGGTCGCGGCGGCTTGATCGGCGTCTTCGACAGCGGCATCGGCGGGCTGAGCGTCCTGAAGGCGCTGCGCGCCGAGCTGCCGCACGAAGACTTCGTCTATTTCGCCGATACGGCGCATGCGCCGTACGGCGAGCGTGGCGATGCCTACGTGGTGGACCGCACTCGCGCCGTGGTGGAGCGCCTGCGCGCGGCGCATGCCGTCAAGGCGCTCGTCATCGCATGCAACACCGCGACGGCCGCCGCGGTGCACGTGGTGCGTGCGGAACACGCGGACCTGCCGGTGGTCGGTGTCGAGCCCGCGCTCAAGCCTGCCGTGGCGGCCAGCCGCACCGGCCGCATCGGCGTGCTTGCCACGCGGGGCACCCTCGGCAGCGCAAAGTTCAGGCAGCTGCACGCATCGCTCGCCGGGCAGGCTACCTTCAGCCTGCAGCCATGCGATGGCCTGGCGGACGCGATTGAAGCGCAGGACGCGGACAGGATCGCGCGCCAGTGCGCGCAATATGCACAGGCGGTCGGCCCGTTCGGGACACAAGAGGGACAGACCGATGTGCTGGTCCTCGGCTGCACGCACTACCCGTTCGCAACGCGCGAGCTCGCGTCCGTTTGCGGCCCGCAGGTGAAGCTCATCGATACGGGGCAACCGGTGGCGCGTCAGACGCGCCGGCTGCTGGGCGAAGCCGGCCTGCTGCGCACGGCAGGGGCCGCAATGCTGAGCCTCGATGCCACCGGCTCTCTGCCCGCCCTGCGCGCCGCAGTGGACCGGTGGCTGTGATTTCTGTATAACGCCCGCGATGTCCAGTCCCAATCTCATTCCTTCGGTCTACGAAGGCATCCTCTTCCAGTCCCGCCTGAATCCCAACGCCATCGCCGTGAGCGTCGATGGCCGCGAGATCACTTACCGAACCTTCTGCGCCGACGTCGAGAAAGTGACGCGGCACCTGCGCGGCGCGAACCTCGTGCCGGGCAGCCGGGTCGCGGTGCACGTGCACCAGCAGTACCTGCGCTGGCTCGTCATCCTCGGGCTCGCGCGCATGGGCGTCGTGTCGGTATCCGTGACCGAATCCGCCCGCGAGCTCGACTTCCTCAAGGTGCAGCGCGTCGTGAGCGACCGTCCGGCCGCCCTGCCGGGGCGCGACGCGATCGAAGCGGGCGCGCGCTGGCTGGGGCCCGACGCCGACGCACTGCCGCCCTTCGAAGACACCCGCTTCGAACGCAGCGCGCCCTGCCGCATGGTCGTGTCCTCGGGCACGACCGGCACGCCGAAAAAGGCCATCCTCTCCTACGGCGACATCCGCGACCGCATCCGCGGCACCGCGCGTATGCACGGCCTGAACACCACGGCGCGCCTGCTCACGACCATGGGCACCGCCACCATCGGCGGCTTCATGATGCTCATCGCCTGCTGGTCGGGTGGCGGCACCGTGGTGCTGGCCTCGTTCGCGCCGGAGCAGCCGATGTCCGACCTGCTGCTGCACCGGGCCAATGTCCTGATGCTGTCCACGGGCCAGCTTTCCGCCCTGATGGATGCGCTCCCGAAGGACTACTGGCCTTGGCAGCAGCCGCAGATCTTCGTGGCGGGCAGCACGCTGCCGCCCGCCCTCAGCCGCGCCGCGCGCCTGCGCCTGTCGCAGTCGCTCTTCGTCATGTACGGCTCGACGGAAGCCGGCGGCATCGCGGTCACGCATGCATCACTTGCGGAAGAGCGGCCCGGCTTCATCGGCTATGTGCTGTCCACGGCCGAAGTGCAGATCGTCGATGAGCAGGGAAACCAGGTGCCGCATGGCACGATGGGCGAGATGCGTATGCGCGCCGAAGGCATGGTCGACGGCTATGCCGACGAGCCCGGCGTGACCGACGAGGCCTACCGCGACGGCTGGTTCTACCCGGGCGACGCCGGCATGTTCGATGCGCAGGGCGGCGGCCTCACGATCCTGGGCCGCACCCGCGAGCTGATGAACCTGGGCGGCGTGAAGATCGCGCCGGAGCTCATCGAACAGGCGTTGTCCGCCTGCCCGGGTATCCAGGACATGGCGGTGTTCGCGCTCGGCGAAGAGGACCGCCAGCGGCCGTGGGTGGCGATCGTGCCGGGCGACGGCTTCGCGGATGAACCGCTGCAGCAGGCGTACACCAAGGCCTTCCCGCGCCTGCCGAAGATCTCCATCGCGCGCATCGACAAGATCCAGCGCAACGAGATGGGCAAGGTGATGCGCAACCAGCTGCAGGCCACCGTGCAGCGCGCGCTCGAGCGCAAGGGCGCCTAGGCGGCGTCCCCGCCGGCCGCGAGCGCCGCCGCGCGGCCTCGCGCAACGTTCACCGGCACCAGCAGTGCCAGCCCGGCGATGAAAAGCACCGTCGTCGACAGGATCGCCAGCCGCTGGTTGCCGCCGGTCGCCCAGGCAATGGCGCCGTAGCTGAGCGGGCCGATGATGCTCGCGAGGCGGATCGCGAAGGTCCACAGCCCGTAGAACTCGGCGAGTTGCTGCGCCGGCGCGAACATGCCGGCGAGCGCGCGGCCGGCCGACTGGCTGGACCCCATGCAGAGCCCGGCGATGGCGGCCGCCCACCAGAAGCCTCCCTTGGTCGTGGTGATGGCGGCGATCACGCAGGTCGCGATCCAGCCCACGAGCGTGCTGCCCAGCGCGATCTTGTGGCCGATGCGGTCCTGCAGGTAGCCCCATGCGAAGGCGCCGCCCGCGGCCGCGAGATTCAGGACGAAGATCAGCACCATCGTCTCCTGCTGCTTGAAGCCGATCTCGGTCTCCGCGTAGATCGCGGCCAGCGTGATCGCCACGGCGACGCCGCCCTGGTAGAACACGGCGCACAGCAGGAGCCACATGAAGTCCCAGAACTGCCTCGCCTGGCGAAACGTGGCATGCAGTTGCTGCAACGACGCCTTGAGCCCACCCTGGCGCAGCGCCTGCGGGTTGGGTTGCGCGCGTTCACGAAGCAGCCAGAAGGTGACGAGCGCGGCCGCGCCATAAAGCACGGCGGTGATGAGCATCGTCACGGGCACGAAGCTTTCCGCCTTGATGCCGTGGCCCTGCGCCCAGATCACGTAGCCGAGGCACAGCCCGAGCGCGAGCATGCCCCCGAAGTACCCGAAGCTCCAGCCCCAGCCGCTCACCTTGCCGAGTGCGTCTGGCCGCGCGAGTTCGGGCAGGAAGGCCGCCGTGAGCGACTCCCCATAGGAATAGAAGGTGTTGGAGACGACGATGAGGAAGATGGCCAGAGCCACACTGCCGGGGCCGGCGAGCGCCAGCGCCGCGGTGGACAGCACGCAGCAGGCCGTGAAGATCGCCAGCAGCTTCTTCTTGGCCGCGCGCAGGTCGGCGTAGGCGCCGATGCTGGGCATCGTGAACATGACGATGGCGTAGGAGACGCTGAGCGCCGCCGTCCACGCGAAAGTCGCCCATTCGGCCTTCTGCGCGATGCCGCCGACGAAGTAGGCCGCGAACACGGCGGTGATGACGACCGTGGTGTAGCCGGAATTGGCGAAGTCGTACATCGCCCAGCCGAAGACTTTGCGCTTGCGCACGCCGGGGTTCAGGGCATCCTGGGAAAACAGCGCCACTTACGACTCCTCCAAAAGGGACGCGGCCTCGTGGCCGCGTTCTCACCTCAGTGCAAATGCCGGGGGCGGCGCCCGCCGCCGTGTCCCGGCCCGCCGCTTCCGCGCGGTGGCTTGCCGATTTCCAGCGAATTCACCAGCGCGTCGAAGCGCTGGGAGAAGAGCTTGTCGATTTCCGCGACCACGCCGCTCAGCTCCGAACCGTCGAAATGGCGCTCCATCAGGTTCACGACGTCCTCGACGAGCAGGTCGCGCTGGACCTGCATGATCGCCGCGGGATTGGGGCCGACGAAGAGCATGATGAAGTCGTCGCGCGCCTCGCCCTCCGGCGCATCTTCCTCGTCGTCGAATTCAGCGTCGTAGAAAGTCACTTCGATCGCGGCGCCCTGCTCCGCCAGGTCGTTCAGGCTCATGCACATCTCGTCGAGCGATTGGCGGAAATCCTCGTCACCGGGGATCGTCCAGCACATCTGCAGCAGGTGCTCCGCGGCGTCGAACTTGATGCCGGGCTCTTCCTCGTAGGTGCTCTCGGCCGCGGAGGCCAGCGATTTGGCGCCCGCGTACTTCCACAGGGGCTTCAGCGCCTCCTGCAGATCGTTGTAGGTGACTTCCGGGCGCAGGGGCACGTCGCCGTGGACATGGATTTCGAAGGGAGCGTTGTAGCTGGACATGCGTGTACCCGAGTTCTCTTTCTGGTGCCCCGAGCCGGAATCGAACCGGCACGCTGCCGTGAAGCAAGCGGCGGATTTTAAGTCCGCTGTGTCTACCAATTTCACCATCGAGGCCCCCGATGGCATTGTGGAACAAAAAACGAAGCAGCCCCGGGGCAACAAAGTTGGCGGGGCTGCTTTTGACTGGAGGCGCGACCCGGAGTCGAACCGAGCTAAACGGATTTGCAATCCGCTGCATAACCGCTTTGCTATCGCGCCAGTGACCCAGAAAAAAGGGAAGCCTGGGCTTCCCTTTTTCGAAATATGGAGCGGGAAAAGAGTCTCGAACTCTCGACCTCAACCTTGGCAAGGTTGCGCTCTACCAACTGAGCTATTCCCGCGTTTCGAGCCTCGAATTATAGCGCATTTTTTGGCCCGGTTTTCAACTGCGTTTTTCAGTGCTTCACGGATTTCGGTTGCGAGACATCCGGCTTCGTGGGGATGGCTGCCGCCACCACCGCATCGTCTTCGGCGAGAGGCGTGGGGTGGCGCTCGAGCGCCACCTCCAGCACCTTGTCGATCCACTTCACCGGGATGATTTCCAGGCCGCTCTTCACGTTGTCCGGGATGTCCTGCAGGTCCTTGGTGTTCTCCTCGGGGATGAGCACCGTCTTGATGCCGCCGCGCAGCGCGGCCAGCAGCTTTTCTTTCAGGCCGCCGATGGCGGTGACTTCACCGCGCAGGGTGATCTCGCCCGTCATCGCGACGTCGCCGCGCACCGGGATGCCGGTGAGCGCCGACACGATGGCGGTCGTCATCGCGGCGCCCGCGCTCGGGCCGTCCTTCGGCGTCGCGCCATCGGGCACGTGGATGTGCATGTCCTTCTTCTCGAACACTTCATCGGCGATGCCCAGGCGTTTCGCGCGGCTGCGCACCACGGTGCGCGCCGCGGACACGGATTCCTTCATCACGTCGCCGAGCGAGCCCGTCGTGGTGATGACGCCCTTGCCCGGCATCAGCGCGGCTTCGATCGTCAGCAGGTCGCCGCCGACTTCGGTCCATGCGAGGCCGACCACCTGGCCCACCTGGTTCTGGTTCTCGGCGCGCCCGTAAGTGTGCTTGCGAACGCCCAGGAATTCGTTGAGGTTCTCGGCATTCACGACCACCTGCGGCGTGTATTTCTTCAGCAGCAGGCCCTTGACCACCTTGCGGCAGATCTTGCCCAGGTCGCGCTCGAGCGAACGCACGCCGGCTTCTCGCGTGTAGTAGCGAATGACGTCGCGCACGGCGTCTTCCGTCACCAGCAACTCGCTTTCCTTCACGCCGTTGTTGGCCATCTGCTTGGGCAGCAGATACTTGATCGCGATGTTGGTCTTCTCGTCCTCGGTGTAGCCCGAGAGGCGGATGACTTCCATGCGGTCCAGCAGGGCCGGCGGGATGTTCATCGAGTTGGAGGTCGCGACGAACATCACGTCCGACAGGTCGAAGTCGACCTCGACGTAGTGGTCGCCGAACTTGTGGTTCTGCTCCGGGTCCAGCACTTCGAGCAGCGCGCTCGACGGGTCGCCGCGGAAGTCCGTGCCGAGCTTGTCGATCTCGTCGAGCAGGAACAGCGGGTTGCGCGTACCGGCCTTGTTGAGGTTGGACAGCACCTTGCCCGGCAGTGCGCCGATATAGGTGCGGCGATGCCCGCGGATCTCCGCCTCGTCGCGCATGCCGCCCAGGGCCATGCGCACGTACTTGCGGCCGGTCGCCTTGGCGATCGACTGCCCCAGCGAGGTCTTGCCGACGCCCGGGGGGCCGACGAGGCACAGGATGGGCGCCTTCACCTTGTCCACGCGCTGCTGCACCGCGAGGTATTCCAGGATGCGGTCCTTGACCTTGTCCAGGCCGTAGTGGTCGGAGTTCAGCACGTCTTCGGCGTGGCCGAGGTCGTGCTTGATCTTGGTCTTCTTGGCCCACGGCAGGCCCGTGAGCACCTCGATGTAGTTGCGCACCACGGTCGCCTCGGCGGACATGGGCGACATCAGCTTGAGCTTCTTGAGTTCCGCGTCGGCCTTCTTTCTGGCCTCCTTGGGCATCTTCGCGGCCTTGATCTTCTTTTCGATCTCTTCGATGTCCGCGCCCTCTTCGCCCTCGCCGAGCTCCTTCTGGATGGCCTTGACCTGCTCGTTGAGGTAGAAATCGCGCTGGTTCTTTTCCATCTGGCGCTTCACGCGGCCGCGGATCTTCTTGTCGACGTTCAGGATGTCGACCTCGCGCTCGATCTGCTCGAAGAGGTTCTCGAGCCGGCCCTTCACGTCGGCAAGGTCGAGCACGACCTGCTTGTTGTCGAGCTTGAGCGGCAGGTGCGCGGCGATCGTGTCGGCCAGGCGGCCCGGATCGTCGATGCTGGAGATGGAGGTGAGGATCTCGGGCGGGATCTTCTTGTTGAGTTTGACGTACTGGTCGAACTGCTGCATCACGGCGCGGCGCAGCGCCTCGATCTCGCTGGACTTGACGTCCTTTTCTCCGACCACCGGGGTCACGTTGGCGGTGAAGTGCGCTTCGCCGTCTTCGATGCGGTTGACACGCGCGCGCTGCTGGCCTTCGACCAGGACCTTCACGGTACCGTCGGGGAGCTTCAGCATCTGCAGGATGGTGGAGACGCAGCCGACCTCGAACATGTCGGTGACGGCAGGCTCGTCCTTCGCGGCGGCCTTCTGGGCGACCAGCATGATGCGGCGCTCGGCCTCCATGGCGGCTTCCAGCGCCTTGATGCTCTTCGGGCGGCCCACGAAGAGCGGAATGACCATGTGCGGGAAGACGACGACGTCGCGCAGCGGAAGCAGCGGCAGGTCGATCGGGTCAGCTGGCAGGGGAATATGTCCGGACATGAAGATCCTTTGTTCTACCAGTCGAATATGGACCGGGCGGGTGCATTTTCAACCCGTCGGCGGGACCTTGGGGGCAACCAGCGGCAAAAAATTGATGCAAGCCGCGCCCCCGTAGTCCGAAGAGGCTAGAAAACCTCAAGCCTTCTTGGCCGCTTCGCGATAGACGAGGAGCGGAGGCTTGTTCTCCTCGATCGTCGACTCGTCGACGACCACCTTGTCGACGTTGGCGGTGTTGGGCAATTCGAACATCGTGTCGATGAGCGACTGCTCCAGGATGGAGCGCAGGCCCCGGGCGCCGGTCTTGCGCGCGAGCGCCTTCTTGGCGATGGCGCGCAGAGCGTTCGGGCGGATCTCGAGGTCCACGCCTTCCATGGCGAGGAGCTTGCCGTACTGCTTCACCAGCGCGTTCTTGGGCTCGGTCAGGATGCGCACCAGGGCTTCTTCGCTCAGCTCGGCCAGCGTCGCGACGACCGGCATGCGGCCGACGAGTTCGGGGATGAGGCCGAATTTGATCAGGTCTTCCGGCTCGACTTCGCGGAACACGTCGGTGAGGCTGCGCTGGGCCTTGCTCTTTACCGCCGCGCCGAAGCCGATGCCCGACGATTCGGTGCGCTGCTCGATCACCTTCTCGAGGCCGGCGAAAGCGCCGCCGCAGATGAACAGGATGTTGGTCGTGTCGATCTGCAGGAAGTCCTGGTTGGGATGCTTGCGCCCGCCCTGCGGCGGCACGCTGGCCATGGTGCCTTCGATCAGCTTCAGGAGCGCCTGCTGCACGCCCTCGCCCGACACGTCGCGCGTGATCGAGGGGTTGTCGGACTTGCGGGAGATCTTGTCGATCTCGTCGATGTAGACGATGCCGCGCTGCGCGCGCTCGACTTCGTAGTTGCAGCTTTGCAGCAGCTTCTGGATGATGTTCTCGACGTCCTCGCCCACATAGCCGGCTTCCGTCAGCGTGGTGGCGTCCGCCATCACGAAAGGCACGTCCAGCATGCGCGCCAGCGTCTGCGCGAGCAGCGTCTTGCCGGAGCCGGTGGGGCCGATCAGGAGGATGTTGCTCTTGGTGAGCTCGACTTCGTCCTTCTTGGCCTTTTCCTTGTGGCGAAGGCGCTTGTAGTGGTTGTAGACGGCCACGGACAGCGAACGCTTCGCGGGCTCCTGCCCGATCACGTAGTTGTCCAGGTTGGCCTTGATCTCGCTGGGGGTGGGCAGGTCGCCGCGCGCCTCGCGCGTTTCGTCCCCCATCGGCAGCTCGTCGCGGATGATCTCGTTGCAAAGATCGATGCACTCGTCGCAGATGAAGACCGAAGGCCCGGCGATCAGCTTCTTCACCTCGTGCTGGCTCTTGCCGCAGAACGAGCAGTAAAGGGTTTTTTCGCTGGATGAGCCTTTTTTCTCGGCCATTACATCTACCTTGTGACTTGAGTTTGAATGATAACCAAAGACGGCAGGCCGCCATGGCTGAGCAGGCGCCGGGGCGCCCGCGAGGTCCTGGACCTGTGAAAAAAACAACGGCGCCCCGTCTGGGAGCGCCGTTTGTTGCGGTGCAACCGCGCAGGTTACGGACGCTTGGCGATCACCTGGTCGACGAGGCCATAGGCCCTCGCCTCCTCGGCGTCGAGGAAGTAGTCGCGCTCGGTATCGCGCGCGACCTTCTCCAGCGGCTGCCCGGTGCGCTCGGCCAGGATGCGGTTCATCGTGTCCTTGGTCTTGAGGATGTCCCGCGCGTGGATTTCGATGTCCGTCGCCTGGCCCTGGGCGCCGCCCAGCACCTGGTGGATCATGACCTTCGAGTTGGGCAGAGAAAAACGCTTGCCCTTGGCGCCGGCCGCCAGCAGGAACGCACCCATGCTCGCGGCCATGCCGGTGCACAGGGTGGAGACGTCGGGCTTGATGAAGTTCATGGTGTCATAGATCGCCATGCCGGCGCTCACGCTGCCGCCCGGCGAGTTGATGTAGAACGAGATGTCCTTGTCGGGGTTCTCGCTCTCCAGGAACAGGAGCTGCGCCACGACGAGGTTGGCCGTCTGGTCGTTCACGGGACCCACGAGGAAGATCACGCGCTCGCGCAGCAGGCGCGAATAGATGTCGTAGCTGCGCTCGCCGCGGCCCGACTGCTCGATGACGATCGGCACCATGCCGAGGGCCTGGGTTTCAAGTGCACTCATGGGAAAGGAACTCCGGTTTCAGTGGGGATACTTTATCGCCAAAAGCAGATGGGGCCTGCGGCGCGGACCGCAAGCCCCTCTTTGCCTGTCATGACGGCAGGGATGGCGGACACGGTCCGCCCCGGCGTCAGCTGGCCTGTTCACCCATGAGTTCGTCGAACGAAAGCACCTTCTCGGTGACCTTCGCCTTCGACAGGATGTAGTCGGTGACGTTGTTCTCGATCACGATCGCCTCGACTTCGGCCAGCCGCTGGCGGTCGCTGAAGTACCAGCGGACCACTTCGGCCGGCTTCTCGTAGCTCGCGGCCAGCTCGTCCACGTGGGCCTTGATCTGCTCGGGCTTGGCGCGCAGGTCCTGCGTGCGGACCAGCTCGGCGACGACCAGGCCCAGGCGCACGCGGCGCTCGGCTTGCGGGCGGAAGATGTCGTCGGGGATCGGCGCCTTGTCGGCGTCCTTGATGCCGCGCTGCTTCAGGTCGGCGCGGGCGCCTTCGATCATGCGGTCGACTTCGGACTGCACGCTCGACTTCGGCAGGTCCAGCTCGGCCTGGCCGACCAGCGCGTCCATCGCGGCCTGCTTGTTGCGGGCCAGCAGGCGGAACTTGACCTCGCGCTCGAGGTTCTTGCGGATGTCGCCGCGCAGGCCCTCGACCGTCGCGTCGGGGATGCCCAGCGACTTGGCGAAGGCTTCGTTGACTTCCGGCAGGTTGGCGGATTCGATCTTCTTCACGGTGACCATGAAGTCGGCCTGCTTGCCGGCGACGTCCTTGCCGTGATAGTCGGCCGGGAAGGCGAGCGGGAAGGTCTTGCTCTCGCCCTGCTTCATGCCGCGCACGGCTTCCTCGAATTCCTTGAGCATCTGGCCTTCGCCGACGAGGAACTGGAAGTCGTCGGCCTTGCCGCCGGAGAAGGGCTCGCCGTCGATCTTGCCCTCGAAGTCCACCGTGACGCGGTCGCCGTCCTGCGCGGCCTCGGCCTGCGGGCGCTGCGCGAACGTGCGGCGCTGCTTGCGCAGGATTTCGACCGTGCGCTCGATGGCGTCGTCCGTCACCTCGGCGGAAAACTTCTCCACCTCGGCGCTGGAGAGGTCGCCCAGCTTGATCTCGGGGAACACCTCGAACACCGCGTCGAACGCGAGCTCACCCTCCGGCGCCTGTTCCTTTTCCGTGATGCGGGGCTGGCCGGCGACGCGCAGGTTCGCCTCGTTGGCGGCCTGGGCGAAGGCTTCGCCGACCTTGTCGTTCATCACCTCGTAGTGGACCGAGTAGCCGTAGCGCTCGGCCACGACCTTCATCGGCACCTTGCCCGGGCGGAAGCCGTCCATCTTGGCGCTGCGGGCGATCTTGCGCAGGCGCGCGTCGACTTCGGACTGGATGGCGCTGGCAGGCAGCGTCAGGGTGATCTTGCGCTCCAGCTTGTCGAGGGTTTCTACGTTCACGGCCATGATGCTCTCTCTTGATAAATGGGCTTTGGTGCGCGGGGGGGGACTCGAACCCCCACACCATTGCTGGCGTCAGGACCTAAACCTGGTGCGTCTACCAATTTCGCCACCCGCGCGCCTGCTTGAAAGGGAAAAGCGGGCCGCCAGGAGAACCCGGCAGCCCGCTCGAATCCGGTCAACCCGATATTTTACGCGACTGCGGGGGCAGCTTCCGGGCGTTTCACGCGAAACCAGGCCGCGTACATCGCGGGCAGCGACAGCAGGGTCAACACCGTCGCCACGATCAGCCCGCCCATGATGGCCACCGCCATGGGGCCCCAGAACACCGAGCGGGACAGCGGAATCATCGCCAGGACCGCCGCGGCGGCCGTGAGCACGATCGGGCGCAGGCGGCGCACCGCCGATTCCACGATGGCGTCCCAGGCCGGAATGCCCTTGGCGCGGTCCTGCTCGATCTGGTCGACCAGGATCACTGAATTGCGCATGATCATCCCCGCCAGGGCGATGAAGCCGAGCAGCGCGACGAAGCCGAAGGGTCGGTTCAGCAGCAGCAGCGCGCCGGCGACCCCGGCCAGCCCCAGCGGCGCCGTCAGCAGCACGAGCATCGTGCGGGAGAAGCTGTGCAACTGCAGCATCAGCAGCGTGAGCATGATGAACACCATGATCGGGACGCCGGCGGAGATCGAATCCGTCCCTTTGCTGCTCTCCTCCACCGCGCCGGCCACCTGGATCTTGTAGCCCACGGGCCACCTGGCTTCCAGCGCCTTGAGCTTCGGCAGCAGTTCGTTGGTGACGGTGGCGCCCTGCAGGCCTTCGACGATGTCCGACTGCACGGTGATGGCGTAGTCGCGGTTTTCGCGCCACATCACGCCCGGTTCCCACGTGAACACCGGCTTGGCGATCTGCGTCAGCGGGATCGACTTGCCCGAGGACGTGGGCAGGTAGGCGTTCGCGATATCGGTGATCGCGTTGCGCTCGTCCAGCGGCTGGCGCAGCACGATGTCGATCAGCTTGTCGCCCTCGCGGAACTGGCCTACCGTGGTGCCCGCAAGGATGGTTTTGGAAGCCTGCGCGATCGACTGGCTCGTCACCCCCAGCGCGCGCGCCTTGCTCTGGTCGACTTCCAGGCGGAGCACCTTCACCGACTCGTTCCAGTTGTCATTGACGCCACGCGTGTTCGGGCTTGCGCGCATCGCGGCCTTCACCTCTTCGGCACGCTCGCGCAGCGCCGCCGGGTCACCGCCGACGACACGGAACTGAACCGGGTAAGGCACGGGCGGCCCGTTGGGCAACAGCTTCACGCGGCCGCGCACTTCGGGGAATTCCTGGGCCAGCAGGGTCGGCAGCTTCACGCGCAGGGTTTCGCGCACCTTCAGGTCCGAAGGCATGACGATGAATTGCGAGACGTTGCTCTGCGGGAACACCTGGTCCAGCGGAAGGTAGAACCGGGGGACGCCGGAACCGACCCAGGTGCTGACCGAGGTCACGCCGGACTCAAGGCGCAGGCGCTCTTCCACCCTGCGCGTGACGCTTTCATTCGCGGCGAAGGAGGTGCCTTCCGGAAACCAGACCTCGACCATGACTTCCGGCCGGCTGGAATCGGGGAAGAACTGCTGCTGCACCTTCCCCATGCCGACGATGCCGAGCGCGAAGATGAGGAGCGTCGCGCCGATGGTGAGCCAGCGATGCGCGACGCACCAGTTCACGACCTTGCGGAAGTTGCGGTAGAACGGCGTGTCGAAGTGCTCGTGGTGCTCGCCCGTCGCGGGCTTGGCCTTGAGGATCGCGTTGCCCAGGTAGGGCACGAAGTACACCGAAACGAACCAGCTGAGCACCAGCGCGACGACCGTCACCGCGAAGATCGCGAAGGTGTATTCGCCGACCGTGGATTTCGCCATTCCGATGGGCAGGAAGCCCGTCGCGGTGATGAGCGTACCCGTGAGCATGGGCATCGCGGTGATCTCGTAGGCGAAGGTGGCGGCGCGGACCTTGTCGTAGCCCTCCTCCATCTTGCGCACCATCATCTCGACCGCGATGATCGCGTCGTCCACGAGCAGGCCGAGCGCGATGATGAGCGAGCCGAGCGAAATCTTGTGCAGCCCGATGCCCCAGAAGTCCATCGCGAGGAAGGTGACGGCGAGCACCAGGGGGATCGTGATGCCCACGACCAGGCCGGGCCTCATGTCGACGTACCAGCGCTTCCACACGGGCAGCGATGCGGCATCCGGGCGCTTGTGCAGCCCGAGCGCGATGAAGCTCACCGCCAGCACGATCACCACGGCTTCGACGAGCGTGCGCACGAATTCGTTGACCGAGCTCGCCACCGCGCGCGGCTGGTCCTGGAGCTGCACGAGCTGCACCCCCGCGGGCAGGCCGTCCTGGATCTTGTTGAACGACGCCTTGAGCGAATGCCCGAGGCGGATGATGTCGCCGCCCTTGGCCATCGACACGCCCAGCGCAATCACTTCCTTGCCCTGGTGGCGCACCTTCACCACCGGCGGATCCACATAGCCGCGCTTGATCTCGGCGATGTCGCCCAGCTTCAGCTGGCTGCCCGAGGTGCCGCGGATCGGCATGGCGCGCAGCTCGTCCGGCGCCTCGAACTGGCCGGCCACGCGTACCTGCACGATATCGAGCGGCGTCTGCACCGCACCGGCGGACTCCACCGCGTTTTGCTGACCGAGCTGGGCCAGCACCTGGTTGAAGTCGAGGCCGAGCTGCGCCAGGCGCTTCTGCGAAATCTCGATGTAGAGCTTCTCGTCCTGCGCGCCGAAGAGTTCCACCTTCGCGACGTCGGGTACGCGCAGCAGCTGCTGGCGCACGTCGTCCGCGAAGTTCTTCATCTCGGAGTAGTTGAAGCCGTCCGATTCGAGCGCGTAGATCACGCCGTACACGTCGCCGAAATCGTCGTTGAAGAACGGGCCCTGGATGCCGCCGGGCAGCGTGAAGCGCATGTCGCCAATCTTCTTGCGCACGGTATACCAGACGTTCGCGACGTCCCCGGGCTTCGAGGAATCCTTGATCTGGAAGATGATCTGCGACTCGCCGGGCTTGGAATAGCTGCGGATCTTGTCCGCGTACGGCGCTTCCTGCAGCGTACGTTCGATTTTGTCCGTCACCTGCTCGGCCACCTGCTGCGCGGTCGCGCCGGGCCAGTAGGTGCGCACGACCATCGCGCGGAAAGTGAACGGCGGGTCCTCGTCCTGCCCCAGCTGGAAGTAGGCCGAGATGCCCAGTACCATCAGCGCGATCATCAGGTACAGCGTGAGCGCCTTGTGCTCCAGCGCCCAGCGGGAGAGATTGAAGCCGGGAGCCGGCGCGTCGTCGTGCGTGTCGCTCATGCGCGCCTCACTTGTTGGCGGAAGCGGCGGCGACGGCCGCGCCTTGCGCGGACCGGTCCTGGTAGATCGTCACCTTCTGGCCCGGCGACAGCACGTGCACGCCGGCTGACACGACCAGCATCCCGGGCTGCAGGCCCGAGGAGATCACCGCGTCGTTGCCGTCGGCGGTGGCGATCTGCACGGCCTGCGACTTCACGGTCATGGTCTGCTTGTCGAGCACCCACACCGCGGTGCCCGCGCCTTCCTTGCGAAGCGCGCTGGTGGGCACCTTGATGACCGGTGCGCCCGCCATGCTGAGCGCGCGCGGCACGACCGACACGGTGGTACCCAGGGCCGGCGGCGCTGCGGTGTCCGCCAGCGAGACCTTGACCGGGAAGGTCCGCGTCACCGGGTCCGCGCTCGCACCCACCTCGCGCACCGTCCCCGCGAGCTCGGCGTCCTTGCCCCATCCGCGCACCGTCACTTCGGAGCCGGTCTTGATGGCCGCCACCTTGTCTTCCGGCACGGCGAAGAGCACGTCACGCGGGCCGTCCTGCGCGATGCGCACGATCGGCATGCCTGCAGTGACGACCTGCCCGGGTTCCGCGTCGATCGAAGTGATCACGCCGGACACGTCGGCCACGAGGGTCGTGTAGGCGGCCTGGTTGCCCTGCGACGAGAGCTGTGCCTTCGCCTGGTCGAGCTGCGCCTGCGCGGCCTTGAGCGTGGTGTCGCGGCGCTCGAGTTCGGCGCCGCTGATGAAATTCTGGTCCTTGAGCGCCGCGTAGCGCTTGTAGTCGGCGGCGGCGAGGTCGCGGTTCGTCGCGGCTGCGGCCACTTGCGCACGGGCCGCGTCGGCGGCGAGGCGATAGTCCTGCGGGTCGAGCTGCGCGAGCACCTGGCCGGCTTTCACGTGCTGGCCGAGTTCGGCCTGGCGTCGGACGATCTTGCCCGCCACGCGAAAGCCGAGACGGGACTCGACGCGGGGCTTGACCTCGCCCGCGAATTCATGGTCGGACTGGAACGTTGCGACGCCGACCGACATCACCTTCACGGCGCGGACGGGCTCTTGAGGCGGTTCGGATTTGGAGCAGGCGGACAAGGCCAGTGCGGTTGCAAGAGCGAAGCTGAACGCCAAGAAGTTGGATGAGTGAGGAAGTTGGTGCGGCATCATGCAACCTTAGCAGAAAGTAGTAGGCGACTTGCTTCTTAATGACTGACTGGTTAGTAATCTAGGGTAATTGCCGAGCCTTGTCAAGCGACAATCCCGTGCAGTTCCATGGACGCAGAAACGCCCCCCGCCGCCCCTTCATCGCCCGATCTGGCGCGACTGCTGCGGTCCGTTTCGCGATCGTTCGACCTGTCGATCCGCCTGCTTCCGCGGGCCGTGCGAGCTCCGGTCGCGGTGGCCTACCTGCTCGCACGCGCGGCGGACACGCTAGCCGACACGTCGCAGGTTCCCGCCGCCGAGCGCGGCACCAAACTCTCTGCCTGGGCGGCCGCCGTGAGCGGCGATCTGGCCGACCCCGGGCGTGAAGTCCGGCAGATCGCTGAATCCTTCGCGCCGATGCAGTCCGACGCCGACGAACGCGCCTTGATCCTCGCCCTGCCCGCGTGCCTGGACGCGTTGTCCGCACTGGATGCGGACGACAGGGCCGATGTCCGGGCGGTGCTCCGGCACATCACGCGGGGCCAGGCGCTCGATGTGCAGCGCTTTGCCGACCCCGGCCGGATCGTGTCGCTCGCGAACGCGGCCGAGCTCGACGAGTACACCTACCTCGTGGCCGGCTGCGTGGGGGAGTTCTGGACCGCCCTGTGCGATCGCCACCTGCCCCACTTCGCGGCGTTGCCCCTGGACGAGATGCGCAACCTCGGCCGCCGGTACGGCCAGGCCCTCCAGCTCGTGAACATCCTGCGCGATGCCGAGGCCGATGCAGCCGCAGGCCGCTGCTACCTGCCGGCCGACGAAGTGGCGGCGCTGGGGATACCTGCCGTCCGCAGGAAGTGGCTCGAACACGCCCACACCGGGCTTGCCCAAGGCAGCCGGTATGCCGACGCCGTGCACAGCCGGCGCGTGCGCGCCGCAACGGCGCTGCCCGCCCTCATCGGCATCCGCACGCTCGCCCTCCTCGAGCAGCGGGCGAGTACGGACAGCCGCCCGGTCAAGGTGCCCCGCTCGCAAGTCCGCTCCCTGTTGCTGCGCATCGCCGTGACCTTCGCGAGCCGCGGCCCGCTGCGCCGCATGTTCGAGGACGGCGCGGCATCGGCGTGAGCGCGCCGATGGGACAATCGGTCGCAATGACACCGCAACAGTACGTCCAGGAGAAGGCCGCGGCCTCCGGAAGCAGCTTCTATTACGCCTTCCTGTTCCTGCCCAAGCCACGCCGCGCGGCCATCACCGCCTTCTATGCGTTCTGCCGCGAAGTGGACGACGTCGTCGACGAGGTCACCGACCTGGGCGTGGCGCAAACCAAGCTGGCATGGTGGCAGGCCGAAGTCGCGAAGTCTTTCCGCGGCGAGCCGAGCCACCCGGCGATGCAGGCGCTGATGCCGTGCGCGGCTGAATTCGGCATCGAGGAGCGGCTATTGCACGCGGTCATCGAAGGTTGCCGGATGGACCTGGAGCAGACGCGCTACCTGGACTTCGCCGCGCTGGAGCGGTATTGCCACCTGGTGGCCGGCGTGGTGGGCGAGGTCGCGGCGCGCATTTTCGGGCAGACCGACCCGGCCACCACGGCCTACGCGCACAAGCTGGGCCTGGCGTTCCAGCTCACCAACATCATCCGCGACGTCGGGGAGGACGCGATGCGCGGCCGCATCTACCTGCCCGTGAGTGAGCTGCAGCAGTTCGACGTGAAGGCGCACGAGTTTCTTTCGCGCACCTACTCCGACCGCTTCACCGCGCTCATGCGCTTCCAGGCGCAACGCGCGCATGCGCTCTACGACGAGGCGCTCGCGCTGCTGCCGCCCGCGGATCGGCAGAACCAGAAGCCCGGGCTGATGATGGCCAGCATCTACCGCACCCTGCTGCGCGAGATCGAGAGCGACGACTTCAAGGTCCTGCACCAGCGCGTGAGCCTGACGCCGCTGCGCAAGCTCTGGCTGGCGTGGAAAGTGCAGGCACTGGGCCGGATGTAGGCCTCCTACGCCTGGGCCTTGAACAGCTCGCACAGCTCGGTGAGGTTGCTGAGCGTGAGGTGCGGCTGCTGCTCATGCGGCCAGAGATGGTCCGATCGGTTCACCCAGGCGGCCTGCATGCCCGCGTTGATGGAGCCCAGCACGTCGAGCGTGGCGTCGTCGCCGATGTGCAGGATGCTGTCCGTCGTCAGCTCCAGCGCGCCTGCCGCCGCATGGAAGATGCGCGGGTCGGGCTTGCCGACACCGAATTCGCGCGCGGAAATCGTCGCGCGGAAATAGGCGCCCAGGCCCACGCGGCCCACGTCGGCATTGCCGTTGGAGATGGTGACCAGCGGGAAGCGCTCGGCGAGATACGCGAGCGCCGGCAGCGCGTCGTCGAAGAGCGTGACGCGCTGTCGTGCCGCGAAGAACACCTCGAAGGCCTGCTCGGCGAGCAGCGGGTTTTCACCGGCGCGGTAGAGCGCGAGGCGGATCGACTCGCGGCGCACGGCGCTCAGGTCGTTCTTGAGGTCGGGACGGTTCGCGGCCATATGGTCGCGGATCTCGCGCAGGGCGGACGGGCTGGAGAAGAGCGCCGCCGTCATGGGGGCGTGGTCCACCATCCAGTCGTGCAGCATCTTCTCGGCCCGCTCGATCGTCGGCAGGATCGGCCACAGCGTGTCGTCCAGGTCCAGCGAAATCGCCTTGATTCTTTGCAGATCCAACATGTCGTCGAGAATAGCGCAATGGCAATTTCATTCCGGCCCGAACCCGACTTCACGCATGGCACGGCGCCGACAACCGGCATCCTCTACTGCAACCTGGGCACGCCGGACGAGCCGACGGCACCGGCGGTGCGCCGATATCTCGCCGAATTCCTGTCGGATCCCCGCGTGGTGGAGATTCCGCGGGCGTTGTGGCTGCCCCTGCTCCACGGCGTGATCCTGCCCTTGCGCTCGGGCAAGTCCGCGGCCAAGTACGCCAGCATCTGGACTTCCGACGGCTCGCCGCTGCGCGTCTGGACCGAGAAGCAGGCCAAGTTGCTGCAGGGCAAGCTGGGCGAGAACGGGCACCGCGTCATGGTGCGCCATGCGATGCGCTACGGATCGCCCTCGATCGCCTCTCAACTCGACGCGCTGAAGGCCGAGGGCGCGACACGCATCCTCGTCCTGCCTGCGTATCCGCAGTACTCGGGCACGACGACCGCCAGCATCGTCGATGCCGTGACGCAGTGGTCCTCCCGCATCCGCCACCTGCCGGAGATCCGGTTCGTCAATCGCTATCACAACGACGAGGGCTACATCGCGGCCCTCGCGCGCAAGCTCGAACTGTTCTGGCGCGCCAACGGCCGCCCGGAGCAGCTCGTGATGAGTTTCCACGGCGTGCCCGAGCGCGCGCTCCATCTCGGCGACCCCTACCACTGCGAGTGCTACAAGACGGCGCGCTTGGTCGCCGGCAAACTGGGACTCGCGCAGCAGGATTTCACGGTGAGCTTCCAGTCGCGCTTCGGCAAGGCGAAATGGCTCGAGCCCTACACCGACGCAACACTGCGGACGCTCGGCAAGAAGGGTGCGCGCATCGACGTGATCTGCCCCGGCTTCACGTCCGACTGCCTGGAGACGCTGGAGGAGATCGCGATGGAGGGCCGGCACACGTTCCTGCAGGCCGGCGGCAAGGAGTTTCGCTATATCCCGTGCCTCAACGACGACCAGGGCGGCGTCGCCGCGCTGGCGGGGGTGGCCGAACGCCACCTGGCGGGATGGCCGACACGCGAGACGCCGGACAAGGAAGCGCTGGAACGATCGAGGACGCTGGCGCTCGCTAGGGGCGCATCGCACTAGCCACTTTCGGGGCGGGCGCTCGCGCTGCGGCCTCGTGCCCGTCGATGAACGCGGTCACCAGGTCGAGTTGTTCGGGGACGTTCAGCGCCGGCGCGTGACCGCACCCGGCGATCTCCACGACACGCGCCAGACCCTTGCTCCCCGGCCCGCGCCGCATCATCTCCTCGGTCGCATCGCGCAGCACCAGGTCCGAGTCCTCGCCGCGCAGGCACAACACGGGGATGTCGATCGCGTCGTAGTGCGTCCACAAGTCGTAGTCGTTCGGATGGTCCGTGAACTGCCGCACCATCTGCGGGTCGTAATGCGGCGTCACACGGCCATCGGGCAAGCGGCGGGTGGATGTCTCGGCCAGCCGCCGCCACTGCGAATCGCTCAGCCAGCCGAATGGCTTGTAGACCTGCCGGTAGAACGCTTCCAGTTCCAGGACGGTGTCGAAGGCCGGCGGATTGCCGGCATAGGCCCGGATGCGCGCCACGGCCGCATCGGCCAGCCGCGGCGCGTTGTCGTTCAGCACCAGGCTCTTGATGCGCGTTTTCAGCCCCGGCTCCGCCAAGCCTCCCGCCGCCACCGTGCCGATCGCGCCGCCCATCGAGGTGCCCACCCAATGGGCTTCCCCGATGCCCAGGCGATCCAGCAATTCCGCGGCGATGCGCGTGTAGAACGAGAGCCGGTACTCGTTGTGCGGATCGGCGCTCCACTGGCTCAGGCCGCGCCCGATCGTGTCCGGACAAATCACGCGATAGCGGCTCGACAGGTGCGCCGCGAGTTCGTCCATGTCGCGGCCCGTACGTGCCAGGCCGTGCCATGCGATGACCGTGGGGCCGTTCCGGGCGCCCCACTCCGTGAAATGGATTTCGCGTCCTGCGCAAGTCGCGTAGCGTGATTCGTAGGGCACCACGGGCAGCTCGGCTCAGTTGGGGACGGCCAGCGACGTGCCGCTGAACCCGATCTGGTTGGCCGCCGCCGGCGACGCGCTGATCGGAGGCAGGTTGGCCGCCGTGGCTGCGGGCGCAGCGCCGTTCGTTCCGCCACGCGGCGACGTATGCACGACCTGGCTGGCTGGCAGCGGCGCGCCGTTCTTCAGGTTGGCGTACATCGCATCCATCGCCTGGTTGAAGTACGGGTGCAACGACACGAAACGCGTGTCCCAGCCCGGTAGCGAATTGAACGTGTCGAAATGCTGGGCGTTCGTCACCTCGATGTAGCGCAACTTCGATGCGGCCCCCTCGACGACGCGGTTGTAGGCGGTGTAGGCCCGGGCGTTGTTGTTGACCGGCACCAGCGCATCGCTGCGTCCCGCGACGATGATCGCCGGCTTGCCGCGCATGTTGCCGTTCAGCAGCACCTCGGCGATGCCTGCCTGGACGGCCGCGCTCTGCGCCGCGGTCGGCGTGGAAGACGCGGTGAGTGCAGCGCCGGTGACGGGATCGGTGCCGGTCACCAGGGCACGCTGGCACAAGGCATTGTCCAGGCCGAAATCCGCGACGCCGGTGGACGGGGACACCGCGAACTGCCAGGCCTTGGCGCCGCCGACGGCGTTGTTGTAGACCACGCTGGCCGGGGCGCCGTTGGCCGTGCCGTTCCCGGTGGCGAAGCTCAATGCCTTGGTGGCGAGGGGCGCGATCACGTTGCCCGTCGCGTCGACCTGGGCGAAGCTCGTGTTGCACACGTTGTCCGTCACGGAGAACTTGCCGTACATCACCGGGTACATCGCCGCGAGGATCGGCCCGTTGCCGAGGCCGTAGTGCGCGTTGTGCATCTGGTCGTTGTCCGGCGTCCAGCCGAAATTGCGCAGCTTGTTCAGCGCATCGAGCGATCGCGCGGCCGTATCGGCACCGCTGACCAATCCCTTGGCGGCCAGCCCATCGCATCGCGCGGTGGCACGCGCCGTCATCCCCGCAAAGCCCATGTAGTTGAAGAACGAGCCCGTCTCCGTCAGCGCCGCGGGCGCAGCCAGCGCGGCGCAGGGCTGGTACAGGTTGCCGTAGGTCACGTAGTCGGCAAGCGTGCGGCCGTAGCCGGTCACGGCCACGCCGTTGAACTGGATGCCGTAACCGGCGGCCGTCGGCATCTCGGTGACGGGTTCGGTTGCGACCACGCCGTCGATCAAGCCCGTGGTGTCCTGCTCCGCCGCATGGATCACCGCGGCGCCGCCGTTGGACGCCGAGCCGGCGATCACGAGGGTGTTCGCCGCGCTGAACCGAACGGGGATTTCGGCCGTGCCGTAGCGGTCGTTCAGCACGTAGAGCGCGTACTTCGCCGCCGCCAGCGTGTCGGTGCCCCAATCCTTCTCGGGGTTCATCTGCGAATGCACCTGCTTGAGCGCGAGGCGGTTCGGGAAGAGCGCGTTGTACGCGGCCCTTGCCGCATCCGTGATGTTCGCGGCGAAGTGGCTGAGCGAGCCGGCCGCGGCGCGCGTGGCGCGCGTGCCGTCGATCCTGTTGACCGTATCGTCGGTCATGTCGTACAGGCCCATGCCCTTGCCCGCGTCGGTGAGCGCGACGGCACAGCCGTGCTTCAGGCCCCACTCGCCGGCGGTGCCGATCGCGCCGTAGACGCCGCGCGAGCCGGAGGACGGGCCGAGCACGATGCAGGGGTTGGCGATGTCGAAGCTGTCGGGCACCTGCACGGCCATCGTGACGCGCTTGCGGCCGGTGCCGTCGTCGAGCACGGCAACGTATTCACGGCCGGGGATCAGACCTTCGCCTGTCGTGACCGCGCCGGTCACCGTGACATTGGGGCCGTAGAACGTGCCGTATCCGCCGCCCGCGCTGGCGTCGAGGATGCCGCGGTAGTTGGAATACAGCGCATTGCGGCGCAGTTCCAGCGCCGTCGGGTTCGCGGCATCCGCATACGCCGGCGCCGCTGCCGCACCCAGGCCGGTCTTGCCAATGCCGCCCGTGAGCAGGTCCTGCGTCGCGGCGGTGGCCCCACTGCCCACGGTCGTGGCCGAGTAGGTCGTGACGGACACCGGCGTCACCCCTTCCGGCAGGACGTTCCCGGCCGAATCCCCTCCTCCGCCTCCGCAGGCCACCAGGGCCGCGGCACTCAGTGCAGAAACGGATGCAATGCGCGTCGTCGCGCGGTTGAGCTTGGTGGTCTTCTTCAAGGCTTGTCTCCTGGTTGTGACATCGAATCCGGCGTCAGGCGGAGGCGCGCATCGCGCGCAGCCGCCCGACGATTCCCGTGGGAAAGTAGTAAACCGACAGGACGAACAGCAGGCCGAGCCACAGCAGCCAGCGGTCCGGCGACAGCAGTGCCGACAGCCAGGGCAGGCCGGAGGCCGCATCGCTCGCGAGCTTGAGCAGATCCTGCAGGTAGCTTTGCGCGACGAGGAACAGCGCCGCGCCGATCGCCGCGCCGTAGATCGTCCCCATGCCGCCGATGACGACGATGAGCAGGACATCCAGCATGATCTCGAAGGACAGCGAGGTCTCGGGCCCGTTGTAGCGCAGCCAGATCGCGAGCATCGCGCCCGCGAGCGTCGCGAAAAGCGCCGACAGGATGCTCGACATCGTGCGGTAGACGACCACGCGATAACCGATCGCCTCCGCGCGGAACTCGTTCTCGCGGATGGCCTGCAGCACGCGGCCGAAGGGGGAGTTGACGATTCGCAGCAGCGCCAGCAGCAACAGCAGCGAGAGCGCGAACAGCAGGTAGTAGCAGATCAGCCGTCCGTCCAGCGAGGCGCCCAGGAAAGGCGTTTCGGACCACTGGAAGCCCGGCGAGAGCACTTCCGGCATCTTGAACGTGAGGCCGTCCTCGCCGCCGGTGATGTCCGAGAGCTGCGATGCGAGCGTCTGGAAGGCCGACGCGACGGCGAGCGTGATCATCGAAAAGAAGATCGCGCGCACGCGCAGCGAAAACAGCCCGACTGCGAGCGCCAGCACGAAGGAGAGCGCCAGCGCGACGACGACACCCACGACGATGGCGGACCAGCCCGGCCCCATGCGGGTGGAGGCGATGGCGACGCCGTAGGCGCCGATGCCGAAGAACATCGTGTGCGCGAAGCTCACGATGCCGGTATAGCCGAGCAGCAGGTCGAAGCTGGCGACCAGCACGACGAAGACCAGCACCTTCGCGGCCACGTTCAGCGCCTTCACGCCCGGGAAGATGAAGGGCGTGAACGCCAGCGCCAGCAGGATGGCGACGAGCAGCACGGCCAGCACGCGGTTGCGCGGGTAGTCGTTGGAGAGGATTCGAGCGAGCATGTTCGTCCCCCTCACTTGCTCAACGCGTAGACGCCCTGCGGGCGCCACAGCAGGATGGCCATCATCAACGCGATGTTGGAGAAGAGCGCCGCCTTCGGCACGAGGAAGCCCGTGTAGTTCGCCATGAGTCCCACCAGCAGCGCGCCGATCAGCGCACCGGTCGTCGAGCCGAGCCCGCCGATGATGAGCACGATGAAGATCAGCACGTTGACCTGCGCGCCCATCTGCGGCGTCACGTTCTGCTGGTACAGCCCCCACATGACGCCGCCGAGCCCCGCGAGCGCGCTGCCCACGACGAACACGCCGATGAAGAGGACCTTGATGCGGTAGCCGAGCGATTCGACCATCTCGCGGTCCTGCACGCCGGCGCGGATCAACAGGCCGATCTTGGTGCGGGTCAGCACCCACAGCAGCACGGAGAACACCAGGGCCCCGACGACCACCGCGATCAGGCGGTACTTCTCGATGCCCGCATCGCCGAGCAGCAGCGTGCCGCGCATGCCTTCGGGCAGCGGCAGCGGGATCTGCAGCGGGCCCCAGATGACCTTGATCAGCTCCTCGCCGATGATCATCCCGCCCATGGTGATGAGGATCTGCTTGAGGTGGTTGCCGTAGACGGGCCGCACGATGAAGCGTTCGAAGGCCAGGCCGACGGCGCCCGCGACGAGCATCGCCACCACCATCGCGGGCAGGACGGCGAGCATGTTCATCCAGAGGCTTTCTGACGAGGTGTAGTCGCCCATCGAGCCGAGGACACTCGTTGCGACGAATGCACCGAGCGCAATGAACACGCCGTGGCCGAAATTCAGCACGTCCATCAGGCCGAACACCAGCGTGAGGCCCGAGGCGATGATGAAGATGATCATCCCCATCGCGAGCCCCGCGACGGTCAGGGTGACCCAGGTCGAGCCCGAGCCGATGAAGGGAAACACGAGGATCGCCAGCAGCGGCACGAGCGCCATCGGCTTCCAGTCGAAATCGAACTTGTTCATATCGCCAGCCCCAGCAGCGAGTGCTGCAAGTTCTCGTCTTCGGCGAGCTCCTTCATCGAGCCCGAATGAACGACGACACCGTTGTCCATCACCGCGACCGTGTCGCCCAGGCGCTTCGCGAAATTGATGTTCTGCTCCACCAGCAGGATCGTCACGCCGCTCGCCTTGAGCTGCGCGAACGCATCGATCATGTTGTTGATGATCGCGGGCGCGAGGCCCTTGCTCGGCTCGTCGACGATCAGGAGCTCGCGCGGCTCGACGATCGCGCGGGAGACCGCCAGCATCTGCTTTTGACCGCCCGACAGCTTGCCGGCCGGATGGTTCCAGAACTTCTCGACCGCGGGGAAGAGGGAAAAGATCCACTTCAGCCGCGTATCGTCCATCTGCCCGGCATGCTTCGCGCCACGGGCCGCGAGCAGCATGTTCTCCCTCACCGTGAGGTCGGAGAAGATACCCATGTTCTCCGGCACGTAGGCGACGTTCATCGACGCGATCTGCGGCGTCGCGAGCGCCGTGATGTCCGTGCCGTTGAATTCGATGCGCCCCTGCGACGCCTTCCACAGGCCCATGATGGTGCGCAGCGTCGTCGTCTTGCCGGCGCCGTTGCGGCCCAGCAGCATGGTGAGCTGGCCGCGCGGGACCGTAAGGTCCACGCCGTGCAGGATGTGGTACGCCCCGATGTGCGTGTGCACGCCCTTCAGCGTGAGGAGGTCCTTGCTCATGCCGCCTCCTTCGCGATGCCCAGGTAGGCTTCCTGCACGATGGGCGATGCGATCACTGTCGCCGGGTCGCCGTCCGCCACGAGCGTGCCGTTGTGCAGCACGATGATGCGGTCGGCGAGCTCGCGCACGACGTCCATCTTGTGCTCCACCAGCAGGATGGTCTTGGTCGGGTCCTGCTTCAACTTGCGGATCAGGTTCAGGATGACGGGCGCTTCCGCCGCGTTCATGCCCGCGGTCGGCTCGTCGAACATGAACACCTTCGACTCCAGCGCCATGAGCAGCGCGACTTCCAGCTTGCGCTGGTCGCCGTGCGGCAGGTTCGCAACCAGCTCATTTTCCTTGTCCGCCATGTTCACCTCGTTCAACACCTCGTCCGCGCGCTGCATCAGCGCGCGGTGGTCGCTCCAGATGCTCCACAGGTTCAAGCCCCGGCGGTGCGCGCCATCGCGCGCCGCCTGCACGGCGAGCCGCACGTTCTCCAGCACGGAGAGACGCGGGAACAGGTTGGTGAGCTGGAACGCCCGGCCGAGCCCCGCGCGCGTGCGCTGCGAGGGCGACAGGCCGGATAGGTCGCGCCCGTCGAGCGTGACCTGCCCCGCGCTCGCCTTGAGCTGGCCGGAGATGAGGTTGAAATAGGTGGTCTTTCCCGCGCCGTTCGGGCCCACGATGGCGGTCAGCGTCCCCGGCTCGAAAGCGCAGGTCACGGCGTTGACCGCCACGTGGCCGCCGAAGCGGATGGTCAGGTCCTTGGTGGCAAGCAGGCTCATGTTCTGGAAAGTTGGCAAAAAC
Source organism: Caenimonas aquaedulcis (assembly GCF_015831345.1). NCBI lineage: Bacteria > Pseudomonadati > Pseudomonadota > Betaproteobacteria > Burkholderiales > Comamonadaceae > Caenimonas > Caenimonas aquaedulcis. The sequence goes on from NZ_JADWYS010000001.1 coordinate 1,166,529, forward strand.
AATCCGTCCCCCTTGTCTCCGGGGGTCCTCGAGTCGACGAAACAAAAAGAGGGGCGGCCGCCCCTATGGAAGCGGCTCGCGCCTAGCGCTTGTTGCGGATCGGCACGTCCATGTCGGACGGCTTGATTTCCTTCACCAGGTGAAGGTCGGGCATCGCGCCGGGGCGCGCGCCCGGGGCCACGCGGAAGTGGTACATCGACTGCATCGCCTGGTGGTCTTCCTTGCGGAAGGTCATCGTGCCCTTGGGCGTGTCGAAGCTCATGCCTTCCATGGCCGAGATCAGCTTGTCCGTGCCCGTGTCGCCATTGGTCTTCTTGAGCGCGGCCACCAGCGCCATCGCGGCCGAGAAGCCGCCGGCCGTGAAGAAGTCCGGCGGGCTCTTGAAGCGCGTGTAGTGGTTGGTGACGAGCCAGAGGTTCGCCTGGTTCTTGGAGAAGCCGAAGTAGTAGTAGCTCGCGCCTTCCATGCCCGGGAAGTTGTTGTACGGCACCATGGCCGGCAGGATGTTGCCGCCCGTCGCCACCTCGATGTTGTAGCGCTTCTTCAGGTCCATGTCCGCGAGCTTGGCGAACGGCGGCACGGCGCCGGCCCAGATCACGAAGATCACCTTGCGGCCGGGCTCGTTCTTCATCCTGTCGATGATGCGCTGCACGCCGGCGGTGAAGTCCGTCGTGTTCTGCGGCAGGTATTCCTCGTGGACGACCTTGGACTTCTTGATCGCATCCTTGAACGCCTTCACGCCGTCGCGGCCGAAGGCGTAGTCCTGGGCCAGCGTCGCGATGGCGGTACCGGGCTGGTCCACGGTCACGGCGTTGGAGATCGCGTCCTGCGAGCTGCTGCGGCCGGTGCGGAAGATGTACTTGTTCCACTTCTCGCCGGTGATCGAATCGGCCACGGCGGGCTCGACCAGCAGGATCTTCTTGTATTCCTCGGCGACCGGCAGCATCGCGAGCGCGACGCCGGAGGACGTCGGGCCGATGGCGAGGTCGACCTTGTCGTCGCCGTAGGAAGCCGCCAGCAGCGACTTGCCGAGGTCGGGCTTGCCCTGGTCGTCCTTCTCGATCACGGTGATCTTGCGGCCGTTGACGGTCATGGTGCCGCCGGTGGCGTATTCGAGCCCCATCATCAGGCCGGTGGCGGTCTGCTTGCCGTAGGCCTCGAGCGGGCCGGTGCGGCTGTAGATGTGGGCGATCCTGATTTCCTTGCCTTGGCCGAAGGCTTGGGGAAGTGCGAAAGCGGATGCGGCAAGCGCGGCCAAAGCCACCCAGGTGCGACGGTGCATCGTTGTCTCCTTATTGTTGAACTGCAAAACTGGCACCAACCCAATGCATGAGCCGTGCCAAAGTGGGGCGCGTTGATTTACAAGGGTTTTTTCGAACCCTCACGCTAGTTTGCCTGAAATTCAGACAACCGATTCTGCCTGATTTCAAGACACTGCCTGAAATTCGGACATCTGATCCAGCCGCTCATAGAGCTTGGCGCGCGAGATCCCGAGCAGCTTGGCGGCCGCGAGCTTGTTGTTTCCAGTCGCAGCCATTGCCGACGCGATCGCCTGCCGCTCGAGCTCCGCCACCTGCTGCGCGAGGGGCCTCAGCACGGACGCGGGCGAGCGCTCCGCGGGCTCGGCGAGCTGCAGCGGCGGCGCGATCCTGCGGACGCCGGATTCACGCAACACCTCCTCCAGATCGGCGACGTCGATGCGCTGGGAGTCGCTGCGCATCGCGGCCTGCTCCAGCACATTTCGCAATTCGCGGATGTTCCCGCGCCAGTTCTGCGCGGCCAGCAAGGCGAGCGCATCCGGCCCGACTTCGGGCGGCGCCGTTCCGCTGCGCAGGGCCATGTCCTCCGTGAGCACCTCCACCAGCGCGGGAATGTCGGTGCGGCGCTCGCGCAGCGCGGGCACGCGGATCGGCAGCACGTTCAGGCGATAGAACAGGTCTTCGCGGAATTTGCCTTCGCGCACCAGCGTGGCAAGGTCGCGCGAGGTTGCGGCGATGACGCGCGCATCGAAGGGGATCAGCTTGTTCGAGCCCAGCGGCTCGATCTCGCCTTCCTGCAGCGCGCGCAGGAGCTTGGGCTGCAGGCTGGGCGGCATGTCGCCGATCTCGTCGAGGAACAGCGTCCCGCCATCGGCCAGCTTGAACTTGCCATCGCGCCCCTTGCGATCCGCGCCGGTGAACGCGCCCGGTGCCACGCCGAAGAACTCGGCCTCGAGCAGTGTGTCGGGCACCGCGGCGATGTTCACGCTGATCAGCGGGCCCGCGGCGCGCGCCGAGGCCGCGTGGATCGCATGCGCGAGCAGTTCCTTGCCGGTGCCGGTTTCGCCGAGCAGCAGCACGGGGCTGGAGGACAAGGCGGCCCGCCGCGCCTGTCGCTTGACCTCCACGGCGGCCGCGCTGCCGCCGACGAAGCTCGCGAGCGTGTACTTGTTGCGCCGCTGCGTCGCGAGCTCGCGGCGCGCATCGTCCAGGTCGCGCTGCAGGTTCGCGAACTTGTGGATCAGCGGTTGGAGCGTCGTCTCCGGATGGTCGAACAGGACGATGCCGATCGCGCCGATCAACTCCCCGCTCTTGTCGTCGCGCAGCGGAATGCGGCTCACCACGAAGGTGCCCGCGCGGTTCGTGAGCAGGTCGATGAGCACGGGCTTGCCCGTGTCGAGCACGCGGCGCATCTGCGTGTTGGGGACGACGTCTTCCACCATGTGGCCCAGGAACTGATCGACCGACGAGAAGCCGAGCGCCGGCAGGAAGCGCTTGTAGCCTTCGTTCAGCCAGACGATGCGCCCGGTGCGGTCCACGAGGAACATGCCCTGGCTGATGTCGGAGAACAGGTGGAACATCGAACGCGCGGCGAGCTCCAGGATGCCCTGGCCGTCCAGGGGCAGGCTGTGCGCGGGTGTCGATGCGGTCATCGGGCGATCCTACCGTGCGGGTGCCGCCGCGGATGCGGGTTTGTCCCGATCTTCGCCGGGCCCGTTGACAGGGGATCGACAGTCGGCGGCACGACCATGGTCCTCCACCAGTTTTTTTATCGTGAGGAGACTCCTATGCGTCGAAATGAATTCCTGAAGTCCATCGCCGCGCTGGCCGCGGCCGGTGCGCTGCCCTCGGCGGCCCGCGCCGCGCCCGTGCTGAAGATGATGATTCCCGCCAACCCCGGCGGCGGCTGGGACACCACGGGCCGCGCCTTCGGCCGCTCGCTGGTCGATTCGAAGGCATTCGACTCGGTCCAGTACGACAACAAGGGCGGCGCCGCCGGCATCATCGGGCTCGCGCAGTTCGTCAATGCGGCGAAGGGCGACCCCCACGCCGCCATGATGATGGGCGCAGTGATGCTGGGCGGCATCATCACGGGCAAGCCGCCCGTTCAGCTGTCGCAGTGCACGCCGATCGCGCGGCTCACGAGCGAATACAACGTCTTCGTCGTGCCGGCCGCCTCGCCCTTCAAAACCATGAAGGACGTCGTCGCGCAGTTGAAGAAGGACCCGGGCAGCGTGAAATGGGGCGGCGGCTCGCGCGGCTCGACCGAGCACATCGCGGCGTGCATGCTGGCACGCGGCATCGGCGTCGATCCGAAGAAAGTGAACTACGTCGCCTTCCGGGGCGGCGGCGAGGCGGTCGCCGCGATTCTGGGCAACAACGTCACCGTGGGCGGCAGCGGCTACAGCGAATTCGCGGAGTACATCGAAGCCGGCAAGATGCGCCCGATCGCCGTCACCTCGCAAAAGCGCCTGCCCGGCATCGCCATCCCGACGATGAAGGAACAGGGCTACGACGTGGTGCTGGGCAACTGGCGCGGCATCTACGGCGCCCCGGGCATCTCGGCCGCGGAACGCGACGCGCTGACCCAGGCCGTGATCGCCGCCACGAAAACGAAGTCGTGGACCGAGGCCCTGGCCAAGAACGGCTGGACCCCTGCCCTGCTCACGGGCCGGGAATTCGACGAATTCGTGGAATACGAATTCTCCAGCCTGCGCGCGATCATGTACCTGTCCGGGATGGTCTGACCCGCGGTTACTCGAGCAGCGCCTTCGCGGCGCGCTCGGCCCGCGCCTTCGCGACGCGCGGCACGATCAGCACGGCAAGGATCAGCACGATCAGCGTGACGGACATCGGCCGCTGCAGGAAGATCATGCCGCTGCCCTCCCCGATGGACACCGCGTTGCGCATCTGCGCTTCGGCGAGCGGCCCGAGGATCATCCCCACCACCACGGGCGCGGTCGGGAAGTCGAAGCGCCGCATCAGGATGCCGATGAGGCCGATGCCATAGAGCAGCACCAGGTCGAACGCGCTCTGGCGCATGCCGTAGGCACCCACCGTCGCGAAGATCAGGATGCCGGCGTAGAGCTGCGGCTTGGGGATCTTCAGCAGCTTCACCCACAGGCCCACCATCGGCAGGTTGAGGATCAGCAGCATGACGTTGCCGATGTAGAGCGATGCGATCAACGCCCAGACCAGCGCCGCGGAGGTCGTGAAGAGCTGCGGGCCGGGCTGGATGCCGTAGTTCTGGAAGGCGCCCAGCAGGATCGCGGTGGTGTTGGAGGTCGGGATGCCCAGCGTCAGCAGCGGAATGAGCGCGGTGGTGACCGTGGCGTTGTTCGCGGCTTCCGGGGCCGCCACGCCCTCGATCGCGCCCTTCGTTCCGAACTCCGCCTTGTGCTCGCCCTTCGCGAGCTTCTTCTCGACGGCGTAACTCAGGAAGGTCGGGATCTCGGTGCCGCCCGCGGGGATGCAGCCGAAGGGCGCGCCGATCGCGGTGCCGCGCAGCCATGCCGGGATGGATCGCTTCCAGTCGAGCTTGGTCATGTAGACCTTGCTCATCTTGTTCTGCGTCTCCGCCACCCGTCCTTCGTACAAGGCCGCGTACAGCACTTCCGCGACGGCGAACAGGCCCACCGCCACCAGCACGATCTCGATGCCGTCCAGCAGTTCGGGCACACCGAGCGTGTAGCGCGCCTGGCCTGAAATCTGGTCGAGCCCGACGAGGCCCACGGCCAGCCCGATGAACAGCGAGGTCATGCCGCGCAGCGCGCTCGCGCCGAGCACGGCACTCACGGTGGTGAACGCGAGGACCATGAGCAGGAAGTATTCCGGCGGGCCCAGCTTGACCGCGAACTCCGCGACGTACGGCGCGAAGAGCGTGACGATGATGGTGGCGATGGTGCCGGCGACGAACGAGCCGATGGCCGACGTGGCGAGCGCCGCGCCCGCGCGCCCGCTCTTGGCCATCTTGTTGCCCTCCAGCGCGGTCACCATGCTCGCGGTTTCCCCCGGCGTGTTCAGCAGGATGGAGGTGGTCGAGCCGCCGTACATCGCGCCGTAGTAGATGCCCGCGAAGAAAATCATCGAGGCCGTGACGTCGACCTTCGCGGTGATGGGCAGCAGCATCGCGACGGCGACGGCGGGGCCGATGCCCGGCAGCACGCCCACGGCCGTGCCGAGGACGCAGCCCACCAGGGCCCAGAGCAGGTTGACGGGCGTGATCGCCGTGGCGAACCCGTGCATCAGTGCATTGAGGATGTCCATGTCAGATCCAGCCGGTGGAAGTGAGGCCCGGCAGGTTGATGGCCAGGAATTGCGTGAAGGCCCAGAACACCGGCGCCGAAATCGCGAGGCCGGTCCCCAGGTCGATGAGCAGCGTGCGCGGACGCCCGGCGTCCTGCCCGGCCGCGCGGCGCAGGCCCTGCACCGCCAGCATGTAGCACAGCGCGCAACTCAGGATGAAGCCGATCGTGGTGATGAGCGCCGCATTGGCGAGCAGCCCGGCGGACACCCATGCGAAGGCCACCCAGTCGCCCTGGGGCGCGCCGGAAGGCTCGGCCATGTTGCGAAAGCCGCCTGTGCGCGCCTCGCGAATGATCATGACGCCGCAGAGGGCGAGCACGCCCGCCACCAGCCACGGCAGGAAGTTGGGGCCGATGCCGCCGTAGCCGGCGGCCGAAGGAATGGAGATCGCGCCGCCCGCGAGGGCCAGGCCGATCAGGAGGATGCCCGCGCCGACCAGCGTCTGAAGGCGTACTGCTTGGGGTGTTGGAGTTGTCATCGCAGTCCTGCTTTCCAGGGGTTACAGAAAAACGCCCGGCACTCGGTCCGGGCGTCGCGTGGGGTGGAGGCCCCGGGGATCAGATCATTCCGGACTTCACCATCGTAGCGCGCAAGCTGGCGAATTCGTCGTCCACGAACTTGTCGAACGCGGGGCCTGTCATGACCGCCGGCGTCCAGTCGTTCTTCTCGAGCGATTCCTGCCAGGACTTGGTCTTGAGCGCGGCCAGCACGGCGTCGGTCAGGTGCTTGCGCTGCTCGGCGGTGATCCCGGGGGCGCCGTAGACACCGCGCCAGTTGCCGATCTCCACGTCGATGCCCTGCTCCTTGAGCGTCGGCACGTCGATGCCCTTCAGGCGCTGCGCCGAGGTGACGGCGATCGCGCGCATCTTGCCGGCCTTGATGTACTCCGCGAACTCGCTGTAGCCGCTGCCGCCCACCGTGACGTTGCCGCCCAGGATGGCCGCCGTGGCCTCGCCGCCGCCGCGGAACGCGACATAGTTGATCTTGGACGGGTCCGCGCCGACGCGCTGGGCAATCATCGCCGCGGCAATGTGCTCGGTGGAGCCGCGCGAGCCGCCGCCCCACTTGACGCTGCCCGGGTCCTTCTTGAGCTGCGCGACCACGTCGGCCATCGTCTTGAAGGGCGAGTTGGCCGGCAGCACGAACACGTTGTATTCGCTCGTGAGGCGCGCGATCGGCGTGCAGGTCTTCAGGTCCACCGGCGGCTTGCCGGTGATGATGCCGCCTAGCATGACGGCGCCCATGACCATCATCGCGTTCGGGTCGCCCTTGGAGCCGGGGACGAACTGCGCGAGGCCCAGCGCGCCGGCGGCGCCGCCCTTGTTCTCGTAGACCACGCTGTCGGCGCTCTTGGCCTCCAGCATCGCCTTGCCGAGCGCGCGCCCGGTGGTGTCCCAGCCGCCGCCCGGGTTGGCAGGAATCATCATCTTGATGGTGTTGGCCGCGCGGGCGGACAACGGCAGGGCGCCGGCAGCCGCGAGCGCGGCCATCGACTTGAGGAACATATCGCGACGCATCACGTCTCCTTGGTTTTTGACAACACCGGGAATCATGCGCTGACTCGCTGTCATTCGGCTGTCCGCGGCATTGGGGAAAGTACTGACCGGGCACTGGCGGCAGCGCTCGGCTAACCTCGGCGCACCGATGAAATTGCTCCTGGTCGAGGACGACCCTTCCATGCAGGCCACCCTGCAGCGCGCGCTCGGGCGCCGCGGCTTCGAGGTCACCGCCTGCGGCGACGGACGCGAAGCGCTGCAGCGCTGGTCCGCGGCCGCGCCCGACGTGGTGCTGCTCGACCTCACCCTGCCGGGCATGGACGGCCTGGACGTGCTGGAGTCGGCGCGCAAGGCGGGCTCCCGCACTCCCGTGCTCATCCTCACAGCGCGGGGAACGGTGGGCGACCGCGTGATCGGCCTGAACAGCGGAGCGGACGACTATCTCGCCAAGCCCTTCGACCTCGACGAGCTCGAGGCCAGGCTGCGGGCCCTGCTGCGGCGCGCGCCCGCCGCCACGCCCGAGGGATCGATGCAGCTCGGCGCGCTGCGCTGGGAGCGCAGCAGCGGCGCGATCTACCTCGGCAAGGATGTACTGGAACTCACGCCGCGCGAGCTGGCGCTCATGCAGGCGCTGATGGCCAAGCCCGGCCACGCGGTGAGCAAGGAGCGATTGTTCGAACTGGTCTTTCCCGGCGAGGCCGATGTCCACTACGAAGCCGTCGAAGTCGTCGTCTACCGCCTGCGCAAGAAGCTCGCGGGCACGGGCACCACGCTGATGACCCTGCGCGGCCTGGGCTACCTCCTCAAGGCCCAGGGATGAGCGAGACGAGCCGGCGCCGGTCGCTCCGCCGCAACCTGCTGCTGGGCATCCTCGTGCCCGTCGGCCTGTTCATCCTGGTGAATGCGTTCAGCCTCTACCACCAGACGCTGCAGGCGGTGAACACGGCCTACGACCGGACCTTGCTCGCCTCCACCAAATCCATCGGGGAACTGCTGGAAGTGCACGGGTTCGACGAAGCGGCGCAGCTTCGCGTGACGGTCCCCTATGCCGCGCTGGAGGCCTTCGAGGCGGACAACCAGAGCCGCATGTTCTACCGGGTGTCCACGCGCGACGGGCGGATCGTGTCGGGCTTCGACGAGCTGCCGTTCTGGCGGGGCACCCTCCCCACGCACAACACCTATGCGGCGCTGGTGGACTTCTATGACGACGTGTTCCGCGGCGAGCCGGTGCGCGTGGCGGTGCTGCTGCAGCCCGTCGCCGGCCAGGACGGCCGCGGCATGGCGGTGATCCAGGTGGCCGAGACGCTCGAGCTGCGCCACACGCTCACCCGCAAGATCCTGGTCGATACGCTGTGGCGGCAGGCGGTGCTGGTCGCGGTCATCGCGGCGGTCGCGGTGCTCGTCGTGCAGCGCGCGACCCGCCCGGTGCGCCGCCTGAGCGCGCAGATGGAGCAGCGGCCCGAGGGCGACCTGACGCCGATCGAGGCGCCGGACGCGCCCCGCGAGCTGCTGCCCCTGGTGCACGCGACCAACCAGGTGATGTCGCGGCTCTCGCACCTGCTGGAGAACCAGAAACGCTTCGTGCGCGACACCGCCCACCAGCTGCGCACGCCGCTCGCGGTGCTGAAGACGCAGGTGCAGTCCGCGCTGCACGGCGACATCGAGCCGCGCCAGGCGCTCACGGAGATCAACGAAACCGTGGACCGCGCCACGACGCTCGCCAACCAGATGCTGTCGCTCGCCAAGGTCGAGCAGCTGCGGCAGCAGCCCGACGAATCGCTCAACGACTTCGCGGAGATCGTTCGCTCCGTGGCGTTGGAGCTCTCTCCGCTGATCGCCGACAAGGACCTCGACTTCGAGATCCACACCACGCCCGCGCCGATGCGCTGCCACGAATGGATGCTGCGCGAGCTCACGCGCAACCTGCTGCACAACGCGATCAAGCACTCGCCGCCGGGCCGGCCGCTCGCCGTGCGGGTCGTCGCGGACGCCAACAGCTCGGCATTGACCATCTCCGACAGCGGGCCGGGCATCCCGGCTGAGCTGCGCGCGCGACTGTTCCAGCCCTTCTCGCCGGGCAATGTCCGCAGCGGATCCGGGCTAGGCCTGGCGATTTGCAGCGAGATCGTGCGGGCGCTCGGCGGGACGGTACAACTCGAAAATCGTGAAACACATGGCCGCATCGAAGGCCTGGACGCCACCGTGCGGCTGCCGCTGGCGCAAAATCCCGCGTGATGGACAGATTGCGAATCGACAAATGGTTGTGGGCGGCGCGCTTCTACAAGACGCGCACGCTCGCCAGCGAGGAAATCGTCAAGGGCCGCGTCGAAGTCAATGGCGCGGAGGTGAAGCCGGCGCGCGAAGTGAAGGTCGGCGACACGGTGGCGCTGCGCCACGGCAACGTGAGCCGCACCGTGACGGTCAAGGGGCTGTCGGGCACGCGCGGCCCGGCGCCCACCGCCCAACAGCTCTATGAGGAAACCGCCGACAGCGTCGCCGCGCGCGAGCGGGCGGCCGAGCAGCGGCGCATCGCCCCGGAGCCCGCGCACTCGATCGAGCAGGGGCGCCCCACGAAGCGCGGACGCCGCGACCTCGACCAGGTGCAGCGCGGCTGGGGCGACCGCTGGAGCGCGTCGGTGGACGACAAGCCGGACGATTGAGCGGGCTGGCACGTTGGGTGCTTGGGGCTTTCACTAGGCAAGACGCACGGGCTCCCGTGATGTACTGCCGCGTCACGTCCCACAGGAGTACCCCATGAAGTTCAAGTTCCTCGCGAGCGCCCTCGTCGCCGCAGCCGCCCTCAGCAGCCCCCTGCACGCCCAGCAATTCTTCCGCATCGGGACCGGCGGCACCGCCGGCACCTACTACCCGGTGGGCGGCATGATCGCCAACGCCGTGTCGCAGCCCGGCAAGCTCGTGGCCACCGCCCAGGCCAGCAACGGATCGCTCGCCAACGTGACCGCCGTCGCCGGCGGCGCGATGGAAGCGGGCATGTCCCAGTCGGACGTCGCCACCTGGGCCTACACCGGCACCGGCGCCTTCGAGGGCAAGCCGAAGATCACCGACCTGCGCATGATCGCCAACCTCTACCCCGAGAGCATCCATCTCGTCGTGAAGAAGGGCTCCGGCATTAAAACGGTGGCGGACCTCAAGGGCAAGCGCGTCGCGCTCGACGAACCCGGCTCCGGCACGCTGATCAACGCCCGCATGGTGCTGGCCGCCTATGGCGTGAAGGAAACGGACATCAAACCCGAGTACATCAAGCCCAACCAGGCCGGCGACAAGATGCGCGACGGTGCGCTCGACGCTTTCTTCTTCGTGGGAGGCGCACCGGCGGGCGCGATCACCGAGCTCGCCTCCAGCGGCGCGGGCATCGAGCTCGTGCCGCTCACCGGTCCGCAAGCCGACGGCCTGCGCAAAGCCAACCCGTACTTCGCGGTCGACAACATCGCGGCCAACACCTACAAGGACGTCCCCGCGGTGCAGACGCTCGCGGTCGGTGCGCAGCTCGTCACCAGCGCCAAGGTCGACACCGAAACCGTCTACCAGGTCACCAAGGCGATGTTCATGGACTCCACGCAGAAGACGCTGGCCGCCGGCCACGCCAAGGGCAAGTTCATCACCAAGGAGAATGCGGTGCAGGGCGTGGGCATTCCGTTCCACCCGGGCGCCGAGCGGTTCTACAAGGAAGCCGGGCTGCTGAAGTAAGCGCGATTCATGAGCGACACGGCCGCCACGCTGGACCCGGGCAAACTCCAGGAGCTCGAGGAAAAATTCGATCCGGAGATGCGATTCCGGCCGACGGCCACGCCGGCGCGCCAGATCGTCCGGTGGCTGCTGATCGCGCTGTCGTGCTTCCATTACTACACGGCCGGCTTCGGCCTGCTGCCTGAGACCACGCACCGCGGGGTGCACCTCGCGTTCGTGCTGGGCTTGATCTTCCTGGTCTTCGCCGCCAGCAAGGACGACAACGACCAGCCTCCCCGGCGCGGATTCAATTTCATCGGCGGCGTGCCGCTGATGGACTGGATGTTCGCCATCGCCATCGCGGTGAGCGTGCTCTACATCCCCTGGGTTTTCAACGACCTCGCCTTCCGCATCGGTAACCCCGACACGATCGACGTGGTGTTCGGCACGATCCTCTTCGTGCTGCTGCTGGAAGCCACGCGCCGATCCATGGGCTGGCCGCTGCCGATGATCGCGATCGGCTTCACCGTGTACGCGCTGGCGGGCCCGTACTTCCCCGGGCTGCTCAAGCACGCGGGCGCGAGCTGGAGCCAGATGATCAACCACCAGTACCTCACCAGCCAGGGCATCTACGGCGTGGCGGTGGGCGTGGTGGCGACCTACGTCTTCCACTTCGTGCTGTTCGGCGTGATGGCAACGCGGGTGGGGTTGGGGCAACTGTTCCTGGACATCGCCTCCAGCATCGCGGGCCGTTACGCCGGCGGCCCGGCCAAGGTGAGTGTCTTCGGCTCCGCGATGTTCGGCATGCTCTCGGGTTCGTCGGTGGCGAACGCGGTGACGGTCGGCTCGCTCACGATCCCCGCGATGATCCGCGTCGGCTACCGGCGGGAATTCGCGGCGGCAGTGGAAGCGGCGTCTTCCACCGGCGGGCAGATCACGCCGCCGGTGCTCGGCGCGGCCGCCTTCCTGATGGTGGAGTTCCTCAACGTCTCCTACCAGACCATCATCGTCGCGGCCATCATCCCCGCCTTCATGCACTTCTTCGGCGTATTCATGCAGGTGCATTTCGAGGCGAAGCGCTATGGCCTGCGCGGCCTCACCGCCGATGAAATGCCGAAGCTGAAGGAGTCGCTGCGCCAGCGCTGGCCGACCCTCATCCCGCTGTTCCTGCTGATCGGCCTGATCGTGACGGGGCGCACGCCCTACCTCGCGGCGTTCACGGGAATTTCCTCCTGCGTCATCGTCGGCATCACGACGCGCACCACGGGCAACCGGCCCGCCAACTGGGCCCTGTTCGTCGTGTTGCACGTGATCCTGGCCGTCATCGCTTTCGCGGAGCTGGGCGCCCACACCGAGACGATCAAGCTGGTGCTTTTCGGCGTCGCTGTCGCGATCGCGCTGGCCGGATGGAAGCTTGCCGGCATCACCGGCCGCGTTTCGCACGCCGCGCTCGTGGAGGCGTTCGAAACCGGCGCGAAGTACGCGCTGGCCGTGGGCGCGGCTGCCGCCACGGTGGGCATCGTGATCGGCGTCGTCACGCTCACCGGCGTCGGCTTCAAGATCAGCTTCATCATCACGAGCTGGGCGCAGGCCATGGCGGGCGGCGTCGCCGCCATCCTCCCGGCCTTCATGGTGGACATGCGCGTGCTGACGCTCTTCGCGGCACTGCTCATGACGGGCGTCGTCTGCATCCTCATGGGATGCGGCGTGCCCACCACGGCGACCTACATCATCATGGTCACGGTCGCCGCGCCGACGCTGGTGCAACTGGGCGTGGAGCCGCTGGTGGCGCACTTCTTCGTCTTCTACTACGGCGTGCTCGCGGACATCACGCCGCCCGTGGCACTCGCCGCATACGCGGCCGCGGGCATGGCGGGGAGCGACCCGTTCAAGACCGGCAACATGGCGTTCCGCCTGGGGCTCGCGAAGGCCCTGGTGCCGTTCGTGTTCGTCTTTTCGCCCTCGCTCCTGCTCGTGGCCAAGGGGTTCACGGTCTACGACTTCACGATCACCTTCGTGGGCTGCGTGCTCGGCATCGTGATGCTCGCTGCGGCGCTGAGCAGGTTCCTGCTCGTGGAGATGAAACGCTGGGAGCAGCTGCTCTGTCTCGCCTCGGCGATGCTGCTCATCGCGCCGGGTCTGGTCGTGACGCTCGTGGGCGCGGCGCTCGGTGTGCCGGTGCTCGTGCGACAGCTCGCTGCATGGAAGCTGGCCGCGGTGAAGCCCGCGCCCGCCTGATCCCGCTGTCGGACATCTCCGACCCGCAATGGCGAGCAAGCCCGTCACGGCCATGACATGCTGCGCCTCCATACTTGCCGCAAGCAACGTATTGGAGTTTTTTTATGAACGAGAACAGGACGACATCGATCCTGCAACGCCTCCCGATGATCCTGGCAGTCACCGCGGCGTCTTATGGCCTGCAGGCGCAGGCGCAGACACAGGCCCAACGCAACGTGCGCACGCACGAATCGGTGTCTGCGAAGGCGGCCGAAGGCCCGAGCGCGCTGGAACGCATGCGCGAAGCGGTCGCCGCGCAGGACTGAGCGCTTTCCTGCACCAAGAAGGCCGCCTTCGGGGCGGCTTTTTCATGGGCGGCCGGCGCGCCGTGCCTTCGCTCGCCGCACCTGCCGGCTTTGCGATTTGTCTTCCGCCTGCACCTTCTTCTCTCCCTGGCGGCGCTTCCACCATTTCGCAACCAGGCGCGCGACCGTGAAGGTGACGATGAAGCTGAGGGCCGCGAAGACGAGGGTGACGGGACTGGGCATGGCGGAATGTAAAAAGCCCCGATCTCTCGGGGCTCCTTGGGTGCATCTTGGCGGAAACGGAGGGATTCGAACCCTCGATGAGGCTCTACACCCCATACTCCCTTAGCAGGGGAGCACCTTCGGCCACTCGGTCACGTTTCCTGTGGGATGGATTATGCCCCATCAGGCAGCTCTTCAGGCGGCCGGCTGGTCCAGGTCGAAGGCCCGGTGCAGGGCGCGGACTGCCAGTTCCATGTACTTTTCGTCGATCACGACCGAGGTCTTGATCTCGCTGGTGGAGATCATCTGGATGTTGATTCCCTCCTCCGACAGCGACCGGAACATCTTGGCGGCGATGCCCACGTGGCTGCGCATGCCGATGCCCACGATGCTCACCTTGCAGATGCGCGTGTCGCCTTCGATGTGGTCCGTGCCGAGGGCGGGGAGCACCTTGGTCTTCAGGAGGTCCACGGTACGCGCGTAGTCGTTGCGGTGCACCGTGAAGCTGAAGTCGGTCTTGCCGTCCTTGGCGATGTTCTGGATGATGACGTCGACCTCGATGTTCGCGTCGGCGACGGCGCCCAGGATGTTGTAGGCGATGCCGGGCTTGTCGGGCACGCTCAGGATGGAAATCTTGGCCTCGTCGCGGTTGAACGCGATGCCGGAAACGACGGCTTGTTCCATTTGCAGGTCTTCCTCGAAAGAGATCAGGGTGCCGGAGGCGGCTTCTTCTTCAATGGCGATGTCCCAGGGCGTGAAGCTGGACAGCACGCGCAGCGGCACGCGGTACTTGCCCGCGAATTCCACGGAGCGGATCTGCAGGACCTTCGAGCCCATGGACGCCATCTCCAGCATTTCCTCGAAACTGATGCTCGTGAGGCGCCGCGCCTCCGGCACCACGCGCGGGTCGGTCGTGTAGACGCCGTCCACGTCGGTGTAGATGAGGCATTCCGCCGCCTTCATGGCCGCGGCGACCGCGACGGCCGACGTATCGCTGCCGCCGCGCCCGAGCGTGGTCACGTGCCCGTGGTCGTCCACGCCCTGGAAGCCCGTGATGATCACGACCTTGCCCGCCGCGAGGTCCGCGCGCACCTTCTTGTCGTCGATCGACTCGATGCGCGCCTTGGTGTACGCGTTGTTCGTCTTGATCGGCACCTGCCAGCCCGCATAGCTCACGGAAGGGAGCCCCTCGGCCTGCAGCGCGATCGCCAGCAGCGCGGAAGACGCCTGCTCGCCGGTGGCGGCCAGCATGTCGAGCTCCCGCGCCATCGCATCGGTTTCGCGCGCCGGGGAGAGTTCCTTGGCGAGGCCGAGCAGGCGATTGGTTTCGCCGCTCATGGCGCTGGGCACGACCACCATCTGGTGGCCGGCACGGTGCCACTTGGCGACCCGCTTGGCGACGTTGCGGATGCGCTCGGTGGAGCCCATCGACGTGCCGCCGTATTTGTGAACGATCAATGCCATCGGAAGGGAGATGGAAAACGGAAGGGGTGGTGACGGCCGCGAGGGCCGCCGCAGCGGCGCCATGCGCCGTGGAAAGCCTCGGGATTATACCTAGGCGACCGGAGGCGCCGTGAAGCTCAGGTGTGCGCCGGTACGCTCGACGAAGCCCTTCGCGACCTTGATGCGGATCGCATGCCCGCGCGTCGAACAGGCCTCGACCTGGTCGAGCAGTTCCTCGAGCTGCGCGGTGCTGGGGGCCGCGCCGTGCGACTGGCGCAGCCAATGGCGCAGCAGGTTGGCCTGCCGGGCTCGCGCCAGGGAACGCAGGGCATCGATCGCCGGCGGGCTGCCTGCACGCGCGAGGTCCTCTTGCGCCAAGGCAGTGAGCAACCCGTTGGCCTGCGCCGCATGCCGCGCGGATCGCGCGAAGGTTTCCCGGAACTGTGGAAAGGCGGTTGCAAGCGCGGGCAACAGGTCCCGCCTGATGCGGTTGCGCGTGAAGGCGGTGTCCGTGTTGGTGGGGTCCTCGACGTAGTCGATGCCCTCGCTTCGCAGCCAGTCGCGAATCTCCTGCGCGTGCACGTCCAGCAACGGCCGCTCGAAGCGCATGCCGTGCCGCTCGAAGCTGCGCGGCATCGCCGCCAACCCCGGAAGGCCGGCCCCGCGGCTCAGGGCAAGGAGGATGGTCTCTACCTGGTCGTCCGCGTGCTGCGCCAGGAGCACCGATGCCAGGCCGGCACCTCGCGCACTGGCTGCCAGCGTCGCATACCGGGCGTTGCGTGCGGCGTCCTCCGGGCTTTCTCCGGGCGCATGCCGCGCATCGACGTGCTCGACGTGGAGCGGCACATCCCAGAGCGCGCACATCCGTTCACAGTGCCGCACGAATCCGTCCGCGGCGGCCTGCAAGCCGTGATGGACGTGGATGGCGTGGACCTGTCCGGGCCACGCCCGCACGCACTGCACCAGCAGCGCGGTGGAGTCCGCGCCGCCGCTGAACGCCACGGCCGCGGGCAGCGCGGGCATCGATCCTGCTAGGTGCATTCGCCGATTATCGGACGCTGTGTAACACCGGTCGGAAGTACACGGTTACCCCAACAAGACCACGGCACCGCCACCCATAGAATCACACGCGTATCAAGAGGTAACGCATGCACACGGAACGAATCGGCGCCCAGGCCCACAAGGCCGGCAGCGCCAGCGTCCTGACCCCAGGACTGGTTTTGGCCATCACATTGACAGCAGGGATGACGCAAGCCGCCTTCGCGCAGACGTCCGCAGCGGCTGCGGCCGGCGGTGCCGCCCCCAGCGAAGCCGCACAGCGCCAGGCGAACAGCCCGTACCGCTTCATCCTGCAGAACGCCAACGCGCCCACCCGCGCCAAGCCTGCGCCGGCCCCGGTTGCCGCGCCTGCGGAAGCGAAGAAGCCCTCGCCGCCGGAGCAGACCGCGAGCGCCAGGCCCGCGCCCGCAGCGGCGGCGGCACCCGCGGCAGCCGCTCCCGTGGTGGCGCCCGCTCCAGTTCCCGACCCCGTCCCCGTCGCCTCAATCGCCCCGAAGGCCGAGCCGATCGCGGCCGTGGTGCGGCGCGAGGTGATCCCGGTGCGAACGGATGACCCGAAGCTGCCTCCCGCCTTGCTGCGCGAGAAGCCGTCCGGGGTGGTCCGCGTGCTCTTCGAGTTGAATCCCGATGGATCGACCGGCAACGTGAAAGTCGTCTCCAGCACCAACCGGTCGCTCAATCGCGTCTCGGTGGACGCCGTGTCGAACTGGAAATTCCAGCCGGTCGACGAAGTGCTGACGATCGAGACCGAGCTGGCCTACAAATACGACTGAAGCCTAGCGGGCGTCGGCCTTCGTGTCGTTGAAGCGCCCGTAGCTTTGCAGGCGCTCGTAGCGGCGGTCCAGCAGTTCGCGGACTTTCAGGTCTGCCAGCTGGCGCCATGCGTCGTTCAGCGCGCGCTTGAGGAAGGCCGCCATCTGCTTGTGGTCGCGATGCGCGCCGCCCACGGGCTCGTTCACGATCTTGTCCACCAGCCCCAGCGCCTTCAAGCGGTGCGCGGTGATGCCCATCGCATCCGCTGCGTCCTGCGCCTTCTCCGAGGTTTTCCAGAGGATGGACGCGCAACCTTCCGGGCTGATCACGGAATAGATCGAGTACTGCAGCATCAGCACCTGGTCGGCCACGGAAATCGCCAGCGCACCACCGGAGCCGCCCTCCCCGATCACCGTGGTGATGATGGGCACTTCCAGCTGCGCCATCTCGAAGATGTTGCGGCCGATCGCCTCGGACTGCCCGCGCTCCTCGGCGTCGATGCCGGGATAAGCGCCCGGCGTGTCGACGAAGGTGAAGACGGGCAGCTTGAATTTTTCTGCCGTCTTCATCAGGCGAAGCGCCTTGCGATACCCCTCCGGCCGGCTCATGCCGAAATTGCGCAGGCCCCGCTCCTTCGTGTCGCGGCCCTTCTGCTGGCCCAGCACCATGCAGGCGTTGCCGTTGAATCGCGCGAGGCCGCCGATGATCGAGAGATCGTCCGAGAAATGCCTGTCGCCGTGCAATTCGATGAAATCCGTGAAGATTTCATTGATGTAGTCGAGCGTGTAGGGGCGCTCCGGATGCCGGGCGATCTTGGTGATCTGCCACGGCGTCAGGTCGCTGTAGATGTCTTTCGTGAGCTGCTGGCTCTTCTTGGAGAGCTGGTCGATCTCCTCGGAGATGTCGACGGCGGATTCAGTCTGCACGTAGCGCAGCTCTTCGATCTTGCCTTCGAGCTCCGCGATCGGCTGCTCGAAATCGAGGAATGTCTTCTTTGCCAAGGTGTGCTCCTTGCCTGTTCTGGGCATGAACCCGTCAATATTCGACCGGTAACGGGTCCAGCGAGCGCCAAATATACCAAGTGGCGACGCTGCGGTAAGGCTCCCAGGCGGCGGCCACTTCCCGCGCGTCGCTGCGGCTCACCGCCTCCCCCGAAAAATAGTTGCGGCTGATGCCGTTGATGAGGCCGATGTCGTCCAGCGGAAGCACGTTCGGCCGCATCAGGTGGAAGATGAGGAACATCTCGGCGGTCCAGCGGCCGATGCCGCGGATACCGATGAGTTCGGCGATGATTTCCTCGTCGCCCATGGTCTTCCAGGCGTCCACGTGGATGGCGCCCGAGTCGAAGTGCAGCGCCAGGTCGACGAGGTACTCGATCTTGCGGGCCGACAAGCCCGCGGCCTGCATGTCGTCGACTTTCAGCTTGAGCACGCTGGCCGGGTTCATGCGGCGCGGCAACTTGGCGAAGCGGTCCCACACCGTCTGTGCGGCCTTCACGGAAATCTGCTGGCCCACGATGCTGCGGGCGAGCGTCGTGAAGGCGTCTCCGCGCGACTGCAGGCACGCGTCGCCGAACTGCGGGATCAGGCGCTTGAGCACGCGGTCCTTGCGCGAGAGATGGCGGCAGGCCTCTTCCCAGTAATCGGGTGTGGCGAGCACGGGCTGGTCGCTCAAGGCGCGGCCTCCCAGGTCGTGCCGGCGGCCGAATCTTTCAGCACCACGCCTTTGGCGAACAAGTCGTCCCGGATGGCGTCGGCGCGTGCGAAGTCGCGCGCCTTCTTGGCCGCGTTGCGTTCATCGATCAGCGCCGCGATCGTCGCTTCGTCCAGTTGCGAGCCCGCCTGCAGGAATGCCTTCGGGTCGCCCTGAAGGATCCCGAGGCAGCCGCCCAGCGCCTTCAGAAGACCGGCCGCTTCGGGCGATTTGCCGCGATTGACTTCCGCCGCCAGGTCGAACAACACCGCCATCGCCTCCGGCGTCGCGAAGTCGTTGTCCATCGCGGCCTTGAAACGCGCGGCGTGCGGCTGTGTCCAGTCGATCGACACCTGCGCGGGAGAGACGTGGTCGAGCGCGGTATAGAGGCGGCGCAATCCGCTGCGCGCATCTTCCAGGTGCACATCGCTGTAGTTGATCGGGCTGCGGTAGTGCGTGCGGACCATGAAGAACCGCAGCGTCTGCGCGTCGAATTTCTCCAGCACCTCGCGGATGGTGAAGAAGTTGCCCAGCGACTTCGACATCTTCTCGTTGTCGATGTTCAGGAATCCGTTGTGCATCCACAGGTTCGCAAGCGGCTGGCCGAAGGCGCCCTCGCTCTGCGCGATCTCGTTCTCGTGATGCGGAAACTGCAGGTCCGCGCCGCCGGCGTGGATGTCGAAGGTGCGCCCGAGCAGCGCGCAGGCCATGGCCGAGCACTCGATGTGCCAACCCGGGCGGCCCTTGCCGTACGCGCTGTCCCACTTCGCGTCGCCGGGCTCGGTGGGCTTGGCGGACTTCCACAGCACGAAGTCGAGCGGGTCTTCCTTGCCTTCCAGCACGGCCACGCGCTCGCCGGCGTGCAGCTCGTCCAGCGACTTGCCCGACAGCTTGCCGTAGCCCGGGAAGCGGCGGACGGCGTAATTCACGTCGCCGTTGTCCGAACGGTAGGCCAGCCGCTTGTCCTCGAGCAGCTTCACGATGTCGAGCATCTGCGGAACATAGTCCGTCGCGCGCGGATCGTGCGTCGGCCGCTCGATGCCGAGCGCGTCGAAGTCGCGGTACATCTCCACGATCATGCGATCGGTCAGAGCGCGCACCGTCTCGCCGTTCTCCACCGCGCGGCGGATGATCTTGTCCTCGATGTCGGTGATGTTGCGCACGAAGGTGACGTTGTAACCGCTGGCCTTCAGCCAGCGCTGCACGACATCGAACGCGATGTTGCAGCGCGCATGGCCCACGTGGCAATCGTCGTAGACCGTGATGCCGCACAGGTACATGCGCACATGGCCCGGTTCGATCGGGGTGAAATCTTCCAGGGCACGCGAGAGCGTGTTGTGGATGCGCAGGCTCATGAGTTGGGAGTACCGGTCCGCTTTGGCGCTGCTTGTGGCGACGCTCTTCGTGTTGTGTGTCTTGCCTCTGCCGGGAGCCCGCGCACGGGGTCGGCGGCTACAATCGAACGCAGTATATAGCTCTCCGCCGAGGCTTGTCACACGCGATCCCGGCCGGCAATTCGATGATGCGTAGCTCCTCCATCCTCCCCCGCGTGCTGTGCCTGGCAGCGTTCGCCGCCGCATGGGCGGCGCCCCTGACGGCACGCGCGGACGACTACGCGGACGTGACCCAGCTCATGCGCTCCGGCAAGCCGGCCGAGGCGATGGCGCGCGCGGACCAGTACCTCGCGGCCAAGCCGCGCGATCCGCAGATGCGCTTCCTCAAGGGCGTCATGCAGGCGGAAGCCGGCCGCACCGCGGAGGCCATCGCCACCTACACGGCCCTGACCGAAGAGTATCCGGAGCTGCCGGAGCCCTACAACAACCTCGCCGTGCTGTATGCCGCGCAAAGCGACTTCGACAAGGCGCGCACGGCCCTGGAAACCGCCCTGCGCAGCAACCCGTCGTATGCCACGGCACATGAAAACCTGGGGGACGTCTATGCGCGTCTCGCGGGGCGTTCCTACGCGCGCGCGCAGCAGCTCGCGCCCGCCAACAGGAGCGTGGCGCCCAAGCTCGCGCTGATCCGCGAGATGTTCATGCCCGCCCGGCCGGCGCAGTGACACCCATTTTTTCCGCAACCGGTATTTTTTCAAGGAGTGACTGGTACATGGCAACAATGACGCGCCGCCTCGCGGCCCTCGCCGTGGCTTCGAGCCTGGCCACGGCGCTATCGGCGGCAGCCGCGCAGGACGCGCCCCGCGTGAAGTTCGCCACCACCGCGGGCGACATCGTCGTCGAGGTCTACCCCGACAAGGCCCCGAAGACCGTCGAGAACTTCCTGCAGTACGTGAAGGACAAGCATTACGACGGCACGATCTTCCACCGCGTGATCGACAACTTCATGATCCAGGGCGGCGGCTTCAATGCGAGCTATGTGGAAAAACCCACGCGCCCGCCCGTCCAGCACGAAGGCCAGGAAGCGCTGGCCAAGGGCGGCCCCCGCAACGTCACCGGCACCATCGCGATGGCGCGCACGAACGATCCGCACTCCGCGACGGCGCAGTTCTTCATCAACGTGAAGGACAACCCCAACCTGGACCCGGTGGTGATCCCGCCCGGCGACCCGGTGCCGCGATTCGAATACCGCGGCCGCGTCTACGAGAACGAGCCCCGTTCGCGCCTCGTCAATGCCCCACAGCTCTTCGGCTACACCGTCTTCGGCAAGGTCGTGAGCGGCATGAACGTGGTCAACAAGATCAAGGCCATGCCCACGGGCGCGGCCGGTCCCTTCCAGTCCGACGTGCCGCGCACGCCGGTCGTCATCACATCGGCCACGCTGGTCAAGTAACAGGCAAGGAGCATCCCATGAGCAATCCGAAAGTCGAACTTCACATCGCCAATTACGGCGTCATCACCCTCGAGCTGGATGCCGACAAGGCGCCCAAGTCCACCGCGAACTTCCTGTCGTACGTGAAAAAGGGCCACTACGACCGCACGATCTTCCACCGCGTGATCCCAGGCTTCATGGTCCAGGGCGGCGGGTTCGAGCCCGGCATGTCGCAAAAGCCGACGGACGAGCCGATCGAGAACGAAGCCAACAACGGTTTGAAGAACAAGAACTACACCGTGGCCATGGCGCGCACGCAGGCGCCCCACTCCGCGTCCTCGCAATTCTTCATCAACGTCGCGGACAACGAGTTCCTCAACCATACCGCGCCGAGCGCACAGGGCTGGGGCTACGCGGTGTTCGGCAAGGTCGTCGGCGGCACGGACGTGGTCGACAAGATCAAGGCGGTGAAGACCGGCCGCAAGGGCTTCCACGACGACGTGCCGATGGAAGACGTCGTGATCGAAAAAGCCGTCGCGCTCTGACGCGAAGCGCCGTGGTCGGGCCAGCGGCGCTTCCCGGGTTCGCCCTGCTGGAGGCGCCCGCGCACTGGCGCGCCATCGATTTCATCTCGGACCTGCACCTGCAGCAGTCGGAGCCCCAAACGCTTGCCGCGTGGCGCCGCTACATGGCGGCCACGCCGGCCGACGCGGTGTTCATCCTCGGGGATTTGTTCGAAGTGTGGGTCGGCGACGACGCCGCCCGCGAACCGGGGCTGGAAGCCGATTGCGGCGCCGTGATCCGCGAAGCGTCCGAGCGGCTCGCGGTGTATCTCATGCACGGCAACCGCGACTTCCTTGTCGGGGAGCAGTTCATGCGCGATTGCCACGCGACCTTGCTGGACGACCCCACCGCACTGGATTTCGCCGGGACCCGCTGGCTGCTCACGCACGGCGATGCGCTGTGCCTCGCGGATGTGGACTACCTGAAATTCCGCGAGCAGGTCCGCGCACCGCAGTGGCAGAAGGATTTCCTTGCGCGCCCGCTGCCGCAGCGCAAGGCCATCGCGCGCGACCTCCGCGCACAAAGCGAAGCGGCGAAGGCGTCCATGACCGACTACGCCGATGTCGATGGCCCCGCGGCGGCGACGTGGATGCGCGCCACGCAGTCGCAGGTGCTGATCCACGGCCACACGCACAAACCGGCGGACCACCCGCTGGAAGTGTGGCGGCGCATCGTGCTGAGCGACTGGGATGCCGCTGCCACGCCGGCGCGCCTGGAAGCCCTTCGCATCGACACCGCCGGAGCGCGGCGCGTCGCGTTGTCCTGATGTTCGGCTGGCTGCGCAAACGCCGCGCAAGGGTGGACATTCCGGATGCGCTCTGGAACGAGGTGGCGGGCCGCTTCCCCTTCATCGCTTCCCGGCCGCCGCACGACCTCGCACGCTTGCGGGAGCTGTCCGGGGAGTTTCTTGCGAGCAAGGAATTCAACGGGGCCGGGGGGTTCGTCATCACGGATCGCGTGGCGCTGTCGATTGCGGTCCAGGCCGTGCTTCCGGTGCTGAACCTGGGACTCGACTGGTACGACGACTTCGTCGGCATCGTCGTCCATGCGGACGAAGTCGTTGCCCATCGCGAGCACACGGACGAAGACCACGTCGTGCATCACTGGGACGAAGTGCTGTCCGGCGAAGCGATGGACCAGGGACCGGTGACGCTGAGCTGGCGGGACGTGGAGGAAGCCCGCGAATCCGCCGATGCGGTCTACAACGTGGTGATCCACGAATTCGCGCACAAGCTGGACATGCGGGATGGACGCGCCGATGGTTGCCCTCCCCTGCCCTCTCGCGCCGCGCGCAGGCACTGGATCGAGACACTCGAAGCGCAGTTCGAAGCGTTCCGCGAGAAGGTGGCGATCGCGGAGCGCTTTAGTGGAGAGCCGACATGGCTGGACCCTTACGGTGCGACAGCCATCGACGAGTTCTTCGCGGTGGCGTGCGAAGCGTATTTCGTCCGCCGCGAACGGTTCGCGCAGGAATTTCCGCCGCTGGTGCCGCTCTTCGACAGCTTCTTCCAGCCCGCGCGGGGTTGATCAGCCTCGCAGCAGCACCTTGAGCACGGCCTGCAGGCGGCGTGCCGCGCCGGCTTCATAGGCGCCTGCGAAAACACGCGCCGTGTCCTGTCCCCAGGTTTGCGCCGGCGATGGATCGTTGCGGCGAGTCAGCAGCTGCAACTGCAACATGCGGCGGGCGGATATCTGGTCCGCGGGTGTCGGCGACTCGGCGGCGATCTCCAGCCGCAGCAGCGCTTCGCCCGGAAGTGCACCCGCGCTCGCGCCGATCGCCTGCACCCAGGACGTCCGCACTGCGGGAGTCACGGACTTGCCCAACTCCTGGACGGACGGCACCTGGTCGGCCGCGCGCTGTTCCCACGCCGTCAGCAGTTGGGTCAAGGCCTCGCCGTGTGCCTGCGCAGCGAGTTTTTTCAGGGTTGACTGTGCGTGCTCCAGCGCCTCGCGCTGGGCGCGGAAGGCGACGTCGCCCAGGCGCGGTCCGCGGTCTTCCGCCGCCTCGCGATCGCCAAAGCGGCCGCCACCGAAACGGCCATCGCCACGGGCGTCGCGCGGCGCGCCGCGGTCGCCCGGTCTGCCGCCCATGCCGGGCTTGCGGTCGCCGAACTTCCCGCCGCGGCCTTGCGGCATCGGCTCGGCCTTCTTCATGCCGGGGCGGTCGTCGCCGCGCATGGCCTTGACCGGCTTGGGCGCCGGCTTCGGAGGCGGCGCGGGCTCGCCCGCAACTTGCGCCGGGGCATCCGGGTTCGCTTGCGCAGCGTCATCGGGAGCCGCGGCCGGCGTTGCGTCGGCCCCTGCTTCAGCGTCACCGGCTGGGGCGGGAGCCGCTGCCTCGGGCACGCCTGCCGCTTGCACCGCCGCGGCCGCTTGCGCCTGGCCACGCAGCGCTGCATCCAGCGCCGCGATCGCCGTCTTGATCTTCTGCGCGTCGCCGCTGGCGTTCGCGGCTTCCAGCGCCTTGGACGCCTCGAGCACCACGCGATCGCGGTCGCTGAGCGCCGAAGCCGCCTTCTCGCGCTCCTGATCCTTGCGATTGAAGGCCTCGTCGATCGGCTTGCGGAACGCATCCCACAGCTTCTGCTCGTGCTTGCGGTCGAGCGGGATGGTCTGCGCTTCCTGTTGCCAGCGCTGCTGCAGCGCGCGTACGGCGTCCACGCGCAACTGGGGAGCCGCGCCGAGCGCCTTCGCATCCTCGATCATGGCGTGGCGTCGCTCGAGGCTTTCCTTTTGCACGGCTTCGAGCGGCGCGTAGGCGGCGTGGATGGCTTCCTTCCACGACGACTGCATCTCGGCGAACGCCTTCTCGCTCAGGTGCCCGGCCTCGCGCCAGCGGTTCTCGAACTGGTGGAGGATCCGGTTGAAGCCCTTCCAATCGCCATCCAGCGCCGTCGTATTCGCGGCGGCCCAGGCTTTCACCTCGTCGATCAACGCGACGCGCTGTGCCTTGTGCTCGGCGGATTCGGCCTTGACCTTGTCCAGCCAGGCCTCGACGACCTTGTATGCCTCGTTGCAGGCGTCGTCGAAGCGCTTCCAGAGCGCATGGTTCGGCACGCCCCCCTGGTCCGTCTGCTTCCACTGGTCGCGCAGTGCGCGCAATTGCTCCTGCATCTTGCGGCCGCCGAAGCGCGGCTTGGGCGGCTGCGGCTCCTGGCCTTCCACCGGCGCGGGATGCTCGAACAGGCCCTCCGCCTTCGCGACGAGTTCCTGGCGCAGCTGGTCGGCGCGCCAGCGCTGCCAGCCTTCCAGTTCGCCCGCGGCGGAAAGCGCGGCGTGGGCCTGGTTCTCGATCTTGTCGTCGACCAGCTTGCCGTGTTCTTTCAGTGCGTTTCGCAGCGCCGCCGCGGCGCCGGCGCTGGCTTTTCCATGGCCCTCGGCGATTTCCTGCTCCAGCCTGGCGAGCGCCTCCCGCACCACGTCATTGGCGCGCGCACGCGCCTCCGGATCGACCTTGGGCCGCGACGGCTTGGCGACCGGCTCCACGGCAACGCCCCGGAGGACGCGCAGTTCGTCGGCCCACACGGGCACCGGAGGAAGCGGGGCTGCCGGGTCCTGGGCAGCCGCTTGCGCCTGGGCCAGCGCACTCTGGAATGCGTCCCACACCGCCTGCAACTGCGCGCGCGATGCGTCCAGCAGCGGCGGAAAGCGCGTATCCACGCTCGCCCAGTTCGAATCCTGCAGCAGGGACTGGGCTTGCGCCTGCCAATCCGGCACATCCGTTCCCAGCGCCGCGGCGGCGGCCTGTGCGTCGCGCCAGGACTTGGTGGAGAGCACTTCGATGCGCTGGGCCAGCAGCACAGCGGCCTCACGCTGCACCTGCACACGGTGCTGGAGGTCCTCGATGCCCTTGATCCGGTCAGCCAGCTGCCCCTTCAAGGTCGCGAGCGGGTCGCGGCTCAGGGGAGCACCCGCCTTGGCGGCATCGCGCTGCCACGCCATCGCATCGGCGATGTTCAGCTTGGGCTGCCCGAGCAAGGCCTGGGCCTTTTCTGCCCACTCGGCCGCGATCGCTTCCTGGCCCCGGCTCCGCTTGATTTCGTCGAGGCGCTCCCGCAGCAGTTTGGCCGCGCCCTTGTCGCGTCCGCTCAACTCGCGGAACACTTCCTGCATCTGCTCCACGGCCGGATCGGAGGCGAGCCATTCGCGCACGCGAGCGGCGCGCTCACCGGAAGTGGGAGCGGTAAAGGCGCCGCCGGTCAGCGTGTCCAGGGCGTGGGTGTCGGTGGATTTGAGAGTGGCTTGATTCACTGATTTTCGGTCTGCGGGAGCGTTGGCAAACCCGTTGCGGAACGGGCAAACCGCTATTCTCGCCGCGAATCGATCCGGGCGAAGCGGGCACCCCAAAAGAGAAAGCCCGGACAGGTAGCCAAACCGCCTGCCGGGCTTGACGGCCGACGTAAAGTCTTTAGCCGCCTGGGTTCGCAACCAGGGAGTTTCGACGTCCCCGGTTGCGCCGGGAGCAACGGATTGCTCCCAAGTGGGGCCGGGGCTACCGCGTGAGCGGCCCTACCGGCTGACACCCGAAGGATCGGGCTTCGTGAAATTAGGCGACCCAGGGGGTCTTTTCAAGGCACCTTTCTTAATGGCGGTTCGAGGCGTGATTGGAAGCCTTGCATTGACATCGTGCCTCAGCAGCGACCCACAATCTTGAATACAGTCCGCAATTCCGCGCGCCCAAAGCCGCGCCAGCGCTGGATCCAGTCCTGCGGATGTAAGCGCTTGTCTGACAGAGAAAGCGCCATTCGGCCGACAGGGAATGGCAGAGGCACACGGGTAAATTAGCTTTTCAACATGTAAATATTGAATTAAAACTCTATTTTATATTCTTGACTTGTTATTAGGCAGGCCCCTAGAATTCGCCCGTCCCCTGCAAAAGCACTAGGGACAACCCGAATCCGCTGCCTAACCCGGCTAAGTCGAATCGAGGCGACGAGTCCAGCAGGACTCCCCACGAATCGATGGCGTACCAATCCAAACGAGGAGTTCCGGAAGTGATGCCGCCCTGCGGTGTTGCAACCTCGCTCCGCGCGTAGAAAGGAAGTGCTATGACAGCGCTAGGAAGAACGGCCGATGGCCTGCGGGCCTTCGCGTCCGATGTTGCCCAGGGCTTTTTCGAGATCACGCACAACGGCTTTGCCCTCGTCGGGCTTGCCACTGTGTTCTGTGCGATCACCCTCACTGCCAGACCTGACCTGCGTCAGGCTGGCGAATCCAAGCTGATGAGCTGGCTCCAGGCGCGCCAGGTCGCTGCCGTGGGCATGCCCATCGAACTGGATGCGATCGACCGCGCCACCGCGGCGAATCCCAAGGACCTGCCCAAGCAGCAGGCCGCCGTGGCCTACTGGCTCAGCAAGAAGTACCGTGTGGCGCCGGAACCCCTCAGCGCACTGGTTGCTGAAGCTTATGACATCGGCAAACGCGAAAAACTGGACCCCACGCTGATCCTCGCGGTGATGGCCATCGAGTCGGGCTTCAATCCGTTCGCGCAGAGCAACGTCGGCGCCCAAGGCCTCATGCAGGTCATGACGGGCGTGCACAAGGACAAATACGAGAACTTCGGCGGCAACCTGGCCGCATTCGACCCGGTGACCAACCTGCGCGTGGGCGTGAAGGTGCTGCAGGAATGTATCCAGCGCGCCGGCGGCCTGCAGGCCGGGCTCAAGTTCTACGTCGGCGCGGGCAACCTCGGCGACGACGGTGGTTATGCGGACAAGGTGATGGCCGAGCATGCGCGCCTCAAACTCGTGTCCTCCGGCCGGGCCGTTCCCCTGCCACCGCCTGCCGTGATCCGCACGGTCGCGCCGATCGAGCCCCCGGCTCCGGCGCTCGAGGAGAAGATCGCCACGGTGTCCTGAGGGCCGTCGCCGCGTCCGCTACACTTGGCGGGTGCGCGACTGGCGATAGGCGCGGCCTCCCCCGGAGGGCCGCGCTGACGTGGACTCCGCGGAATCACCCGCCCAACCACTGGGAAGCGCACCGCCGGTCGCCCGGCGTTCAGCCGTTCGCCTGGGCAGCCCTTGTTTCGCTACAAGGACCACCGTCTAAAAGGACTGCCGTGTACCAACGAAATATCCTCGTCGAGCAAACCGACCCCGAGTTGTGGGCCGCCATCCTGGCCGAAAACAAGCGCCAGGAAGAGCACATCGAGCTGATCGCCAGCGAAAACTACGCCTCCCCGGCCGTGATGGCCGCGCAAGGCACCCAACTCACCAACAAGTACGCCGAGGGCTACCCCGGCAAGCGCTATTACGGCGGCTGCGAGAACGTCGACGTCGCCGAACAACTCGCGATCGACCGCGTGAAGCGGATCTTCGGCGCGGCCGCAGCCAATGTGCAGCCGCATTCCGGCGCCCAGGCCAACGAGGCCGTCTTCCTCGCCTTCCTCAAGCCCGGCGACACGATCATGGGCATGAGCCTCGCCGAGGGCGGCCACCTTACGCACGGCATGGCGCTCAACATGAGCGGCAAGTGGTTCAACGTGGTTTCGTACGGCCTGGACGCCAAGGAGGCCATCGACTACGACGCCATGGAGCGCAAGGCCCACGAGAGCCGGCCCAAGCTGATCATCGCGGGCGCCTCGGCCTATTCGCTGCGCATCGACTTCGAGCGATTCGCCAAGGTGGCGAAGGACGTCGGCGCGATCTTCATGGTGGACATGGCCCACTACGCGGGGCTGATCGCCGCCGGCGAGTACCCGAATCCCGTGCCTTATGCGGACGTGGTGACTTCCACCACGCACAAGAGCTTGCGCGGGCCCCGCGGCGGGTTCATCCTCATGAAGCCCGAGCACGAGAAAGCGATCAACAGCGCGATCTTTCCCGGACTGCAAGGCGGCCCGTTGATGCATGTCATCGCGGCCAAGGCCGTGGCGTTCAAGGAAGCCCTCGAGCCCGAGTTCAAGACCTACCAGCAGCAGGTCGTGAAGAACGCGCGGGTCGTGGCGCAGACGCTGGTAGAGCGCGGACTGCGCATCGTGAGCGGCGGCACCGAAAGCCATGTGATGCTGGTGGACTTGCGCGCCAAGGGCATCACCGGCAAGGAAGCGGAAGCGGTCCTGGGCGATGCGCACATGACGATCAACAAGAACGCGATCCCCAACGACCCGGAAAAGCCGATGGTGACGAGCGGCGTGCGCATCGGCACGCCGGCGATGACGACGCGCGGCTTCAAGGAAGAAGAAGCGCGGATGACGGCCCACCTCGTCGCCGACGTCCTGGACAACCCGCGCGATGCGAACAACATCGCTGCAGTACGGGAAAAGGTGAACGCGCTCACCCGGCGTCTGCCGGTCTATCGCTGATCCCATGAAGTGCCCCTTCTGCAGCAACGCGGACACCCAGGTGGTGGAAACCCGCGTGGCGGAGGACGGGGACTTTATCCGCCGCCGCCGCCAGTGCGCCAGCTGCGAAAAGCGGTTCACCACCTACGAGCGGCCCGACGTAGCCTTCCCTGCCGTGGTGAAGAAGGACGGCCGGCGGATCGACTACGAACGCGCCAAGCTGCTGGCCTCCATGAACCTTGCGCTGCGCAAGCGGCCGGTGAGCACCGACCAGATCGACGGCGCCGTCGAGCGGATCGAGGAGAAGCTCCTCAGCCTCGGCGTTCGCGAAATCCCGTCCAACCGCATCGGCGAACTCGTGATGCGCGAACTGAAGAAGCTCGACAAGATCGCCTATGTCCGCTTCGCCAGCGTCTATCGCAGCTTCGAGGACATCGACGAATTCAAGACGCTGGTGGATGAAGTGAGAAAGTAGGCGTCAGGGGCAGGACGCAAGGGATGCCTTGTGGACACGCGGCCTGCCCGCCGCGTTGATCACGATCTGTCTTCCTTCCGACGCTACGTCCGATTCCGCGCACACCGTCAGTGTGCCCGCCTGGAACCCGCCCCCCACCAGTTTCGTGCCACCCGTCGCCGCGAACGACACGTAACGGGCCACCGTCGCATTGCCCGTGAGCTTGATTCCCCGTGCCAGGGCGCTCGCCCGCTCGATCAAATCTTCGCCCGCATCGCGGACGGCGTTGTCATCGGCGTCGTGGAACACGATCCAGCCTTGCTCCCAACCGCCATCCTCCGCGCACCTTTCCCCGTCCCGGGATTTGCACAGCACGACACGGGAATTGCGCTTGATCGCCTCGGCGCGCGCAAGATGAAGATGCGAAAGGAACGCGTTCGAAGCCGAGGTCAGGCGAACGGATTTGAATACGGACGCCATGGGAGGCAAAGAGACCTTCACCAGGATCGAAGCGATGGCCACGACGATGGCGAGTTCGATGAGCGTGAAGCCGCCCATGCTGGATCGGGGCATGAACCGTGCCGCGCGGAAGCTCGAAATACGGGGAGAGGTATTGAGTTTGTTCATGGCTAAATGATTAGCCAGAACGAACTATTTCACTTCTGAAATTTCACCCAAACGTTTGTGAAAAATTTCCGGCGACCTCAGGGGCACACGCCGTTGCGGCTTGTGTCGACGGACGCCCTCCCGGTGGCGCTGACCTTGACTGTGCGTTCCTGGTTGCCGACAGGTGATGCTCGGCACAACGTGAGCGTCAGTGCGGCAGACAACCCACCCGTCGACTGGAACGCCACGTTATAGGAGCCCCCCGTGAAGTTGTAATCCGCGGACAACGCAGGCTGGACCGAAATGATGGTTTCCCCGGTGGTCACCAGTGCGTCGTTGTTCGCGTCGTTGAAGACGATCCATCCCTGCTGCCACGTGCCTGAGGTCGCGCAGCTCGTTCCATTGGAAGAGCGGCACACACGCACAACCGAGTTTCGCTTGATCGCCTCGCTTCTGGCCAGCATCGCGCTGGACACGAAGGTGTTCGCATAGCTCGTCAGCTTGTTGCTCAGCAAGGCCGAGTTGAACGAGGGGCCGGCGAATGCCGCGAGGATCGCGATGATGGCCATCGCGACCATCAGCTCGATCAGCGTGAAGCCGCGCACCCGCGCCGGGCGCACGGGCGTGTGATCGAGCGATGGGTACTGCGGCATCGTCTTACTTCTGGATATACCAGTAGAGACGGTTCTTCGGCTGGATCACCGAGCTGAGCGAACCGGGCTTGGAACCCTGCAAGGCGGAATCCTTGCTGCACCCGATGCAGAACGGCACGGTGGTTCCGTCATCCAGCGTCACTTGTCCCGCGACCGGCGAAGGCGGGAGGCCGTCGCCCGCGACGTCTTCGTAGCGATTGTTGGTCCCGTTGGCCGATGCGGCATCCAGGTAGTTGACTTTGTACAGCAAGGTGGTGCCTAAGTTAGACGCACAGGTATTGGCGCCGGCGACCGCTGGCTGGTGCGTGCTGAAGTTCACTGTACCGAACAATGTCACGGCAGTCGTGACCACCTGCTCCGTGCTGTGGAGTGCCAGATACCAGCCCTTCTTCGTCGCCAGCTGAGCAGCCGTCGGCGTCGTGTTGTCGGTGATTCCATATAGGGAAGCCTTGCAGAAAGCGGTGCCGGAGATGCAATTGGCGGTGTCCGTGCTCCAGGCAGCGTCGCTGGGCTTGTCCTTGATCATGAAGAAGTAGTTCGTGACGGAGGCAGCGGACGCGTAATAGTTCAGCGGCTTTTCCCGATCCCCCGAGCCCAGCATGACGTAGTAGAAATTGCTGTCAGTCGTCACCACACTGGGCGCGAACATGAACTTGCGCGGGGCGGTACAGGAGGCCACGGTGTCGCAGCCAAGGCTGGCGATCTTCGTGATGGTCCACGTGGCAGTGCCGCCAGTGCCGAAAGTCATGCGATAAACGTTGCCACCGAGGTCGGCCGTGTAGGCATACTGGATCTTGCCCGCGGTATCGACAACGAGTGTCGAGTCCGCCACCACGGCGCGGTCCGTATCGAATGCGCGGGCGACAGCACCTGTATCCGCGTCGAGCACATAGACCTTGTTGCCTTTCGTGCTGCTGGTGCACGCATGGTTCGCGCCGCCCGTCGTCAGCGAGTCAGTGTCCTCGCAGGTGTCGTAGCCGCCACCCATGATCATCAGCGGCGCCGTGCCGGAGCCGTAACCCGTGGCATACATGGTCTTGAGCGATGACCAAGTCTGGCCCACGCCGGACATGTCGGTCGTGCAACCGGTATCGTTCGCGGCATTCGGGCAACCGATACGCCACTTGAAGGTGGGGGTGGAGGGTGTCGTACCCGTCGCGGTCACGTCGAATGCATAGATAGACCGGCCACCACGGCGCATTGTGCCGTACAGAATCACTTTCGAGGAACCGCCGACGGTTCCCTTGAAGGCCGTGATCGGGCCATCCATGCCGTAGTTCTTCGCCGCGGGCGTCGGCGTGCCTGCGCTATTGCCCGGGAAGCTGATGCGGGTCGTGTTGTCCCGCAGGCGCTTGATCGATCCGTAGAACTCGGGCGGCATGAAGGCCCACATCTCGCCACCGGCAGGGATGCTCCCGATCGCCGCAGTCCGGTTGCCGTTCACCGCGCGAAGCATGCCGTCGTTGGCCCCATAGAACACACCCACCACCGGCGAAGCATCCGTTCCGAAATTCACCGCAACCGGCCTCGAGTGGACAACGTCCCCGTGGATGGACAAGCGCCTGCCCGTTCCGCTGCCGTCCTGGTTTTCATCGTCCTTGTTGTCGGCACCGATGGCCCAGCTGATGATGTTGTCGCGCTCCGTCGTGCTGGCCGCCCCGAGCTGGGCTTGCGTCACGTTGGCACTGCTGAAGTCGACCAGTGCACTGCTGCCCTGGCAACTGGACATCGTCGCGCTGCAAGTTTTGACGATGCGCGATGTGTTGGCTCGCAACTTGTACGCTTGCGCGCCCTTTTCCACGACGTTGCCGTCCGGATAGTTCGATGCATTGGAGTTGGCTACCGTGAGACACCCTCCCTGCGGCCGGAATGTCCATTCGGTGTCCACCGTGGATGGCGTCCAGAAACTTCGGGCGCACTCCGTGATGAACCCTGTCGTGGTGTTGATGGCCGATTTGCTGTCGGCGTCCTGGGTCTCGATGTTCACCCCGCCCAGCTTGTACTGCTTCAGGTTGCCCGCCCATCGCGGGTTGCCATCCTGGTCCGGCCGGAACATCCCGATGTAGACCTGGTTGATGTACTGCCCCTGGGTGTTCACGCTGACTGGCAAGCTCACCGATGCGAACACGCTGTTCACCGACTGGATTTCCGACAGGATGTCATTGAGCGCATCCAGGATCTGGCTGCCCGTGCTGGCCACGTCGAAGTACTTGCCCAGCGAAACCCCGGCCATGCTCTTCAGCAATGCGGTCCAGCCGGGGCCCTGGCCCGTGGTCACCTTGTTCACGTCCAGTGTGTAGGTCGTGATGCCGTAGCTGCTCGTGCGCATGAAACGGGCCCACTCGTCCGCGTAGTTGTCCTGCGAGCCGCTGGGGTTCAACGTGATCTGCGAAATGCTGCCGCCAGCTGCGGTGAGTGCGCTTCCAGTGTGGCTTAGGTCCGACGCATTGTCTTGTGCGGCGCCGTTGCTCACGAAAATGATGTAGTTCTTACCGCAACTTCCGGACACGATGGGACTCGTGTAAGTCGTTCCGGTCTTGCTTCCCAATGCGTTCGCCGCAAGGGCATAGACGGCATTCGATGCCACGGTCCCACTTGTATTGCCTGTGTAGTCAGCCTTGTTCTTGTTGTTACCTGCCCAAGGGGTGCCCGCGGAAAAATACTTGTAGGCCTCCTCCATCGCCAGCGCGGCCTTGCCGCCGTTGGACTTGTCCGCGGTCTGGTCGATGCTGGCGACCAGCGCCGAATATTTTCCCTTGTTGGTGGCATCCATCGTCCGCATGGCGGCCCTAATGTATCCGCCGTCGTTGCCGCTGTTGCCACCGCCCGTCTCTGTGAACAACATGATGCCGATGCGAAACTTGTTCACCGGCAGGGCGTCGAACACCGACTTCAATGCCGCCATTTCATTGGTGAATGCGCTGTTCCAGTTGGCGGTGTTGTCGATGATGAACAACACGTTGGGCATGTCCGTCGAATTCGAGGGAGTTGCCCCCACGAACAGGTCGATGTCCTCGGCGTGCGCCGTGAACTGGCACAGCACCAGTGCCATCGCCGTCAGCATTGCCTTGATTGAAAATCGTCGCATTTAGAAGCTCCTTGTACCTGTCACGGGCAAACTGCGGTTTTCTGCGTATCCGTCAGCAGGACGCGCACGCCCTGCCTGACGATGACCTTCGCACCGGTAAGTGCGTCCGAAACGGTCGCCTGCAAATCCCACTCGGTATTCCATTTGGCCGACGACGTCAGCGCTGCGCCAAGCTCCACGTCGCTGGGCCCGCCTGTCGTCGACGCGGTCGCGCGCGCGCACACCGGTTGCGCGATATCCACCGAGTAATCGGTGGTGCCATCCTTGTTCAGGTCTACGTTGATTGCTTGCGCCACTGGCGAGTCCGTGAATGCCGAACTCGTCACCAGTTCCAACGCCTCGTTCGCGGCGGCCAGGGACTCGTCTCGCGCCTGCATGTTTCCCACCGATTTCATGTTGGACGAACTGAGGGTAAAGGCATTCACCACGATGAGCGTGATGAGCACGATCATGATCAGCCCGATGATGAGCGTCGCGCCGCGCTGGGCAGATCGCATCATGGCGTCTCCCTCCGCGATGAGACGTTGGTCAGCCGGATCGTTTGCATGAATAGATGCCGTTTGTATCCGTCATTGAACGGCCCCATCTTGTCCGCCGCCGTCGGGCAGCTACTGGCCAGGCAATAAGCCTTACCGTCTATGAAGTTTGGCGACTTGTTTTCGCTTCGGACCAGCAAGTAGACCTTCACGGCCACAGCGTTCATCAACTGTGCGACGGTACAGGGGGCTGCGGTCGTGCATCGTATGTAGGCCCCATCCGGCAATCCGTCGCCACGGTTCGTCGGAGAATTGAGATTGGCGTTATTGGCCCAGATGACCGCCTGCGTGAAGTTGGCGGCCGCGCCGCTGTCGCTCACATTGTCGACGCCGATCTCGACACGAAAACCCTCAACGCCTTCCACGACCGCTTGTGCAGCGGGGAAGCTGGTTCCGTTCCATTGAGATCGCATGAGAGTGGGAATTCCGTCGCCCGCCGTGACAGCGTAGTCCCGGATGTAATACATGTTCGAGACGAACCTGTACAAATCCGCGGTCGTCGTGCAATCGCGCTTTTTCAGCGTGAACGTGTCCGTTCCAATGATGGAAACCGTCGTCGTGTAGTTAACGGAGGTCGTTGTCGTGCACAGAGCTTCCTGGAAGTAAACATCTCCGACGACTTGTGCTGGGCAATTGGTGTCCACGCCGGCGATGCAGGTCTCCGCATGGCGGACGAAGAGGACGTCGGTGTTCGGCTGGGGGTTCAGCACCCTCGTCGCACACACAGAAAGTGTCGGTGACGGAACGGGCGAAGGAATTTCGTAGGCCTGCACCGGGATACCCAGCAGGTTCGTCTTGTAGGGGTCGCCCCAAATGGCCAGCGAAACACAGGGGTTGGGTATGCCCGTGGGTACGTCGGTCGGCACGGCCGTATTGGTCAGGTCGTCGAACTTGGGCACATGCCCCGCCCAGAACCCCGCGTGGCCGAGATCCGCAGTCAACATCTGCACGGCGAACCGCCCGTTCTCGATGATGCGGTTGGTCTTGCTCAACTCACTGTTGTTGCGATTGACATTGATCAGCAGCGACACCAGGGCGATCGCGATGAACAGCCCGATCACGAGCGACACCATCAACTCGATCAGGCTGAAGCCCGACTGCGCGCGAAGGCGTTGGACCCGGTTCATAGCGTCGCTATCCGCACGAGCGTGGTCACGACCCGGCGGCACAAGTCGTTGATGCAGGGCGTCCCGGGCGAGTCGTACGCATTGGCGCCACATGCCACCGACGTCGGCGGCGCGGAGATCGGGGTCATGCCCTGCCACGCCACGGTGATCATGTAGTCGGAACCGACCAGTTCCACGCAGCCCCGGCCGCCGATCATGGCGCCGACCTTGGAGGTACCGGACGTTTCGGCCGCGCCCTGCAGGGCCTGACACCACTCGCCCAGGTCGCGCTGCACGGTAGTCGATGTCGTGGTCGGACAGGTCACGGGGGTTCCAGTCGGCGACGTCGCCGCGATGACGTAGCTCGATGCATTGTTCCGGTTGACGGCAATGCGATTGGCCATGTCGTTGAGCAGCAGCAACGCCTGGCTGCGCTGGTAGGACTCGAGTTCGGAGGTCTGCATGCGCACCTGCAGACCGGCCATCCCCAGCAACCCGAAGGCGATGATCACCATCGTGACCAGGATTTCGACCATGGATGCGCCAGCCTGGCGCGAAGAGATACTGCGCATGGCTCTCACCACTTGGAAGCGGGCGCCTTGACCCCGGAGCTGTTGAGCGTCAGGTTGCCGTCGCTCGCCTGGGTGCCGATGGCCGTGAAGGTGATCGTGAAAGTCGATGTGGCGGTCGTGATGCTGGGCGTGTACTTGGCGCTGAGGTCGCTGGGGAAGCCGTATCCCGCCGTCGTCAGCGTGCTGTAAGAGGCATAGGCCCGGTTGGCCAGCAGATACTGCTGCTCGCGATTGGCGAGGTCCATCATCTGGGCCTGCGCCGCGCGGCGCACGCCCTTCTTGATATGGCTGGTGTAAGAAGGGTAGGCGATGCTCGTCAGGACCGCGACGATCGCCACCGCGATCATCAGTTCGATCAGCGTGAAACCCCTCGTCTTGACGTGATGCATGCCCGATCCTCTAGTCATCATGAATGGGCCGAACCATAACCGGGCCGGTCCCCGGCGCCATCGCCCGCCCGACAACCGGTCGGCTTGCCGCGCCAAGTGGCTCGCGCGGCGTGACATCCGTCGCATTGCAGCAAAATAAGCCGCCATGCAACCCACCGACATCTGGATGAACCGGGCCCTGGCGCTCGCCGTGAAGGCCATCGGCCTGTCCGACCCCAACCCCCGGGTCGGCTGCGTCCTCGTGTCGGCGGATGGCGAACTCCTGGGCGAGGGTCATACCCAGGCGGCCGGACAGGCTCACGCGGAAATCATGGCCTTGAGGGACGCCGCGGCCCGGGGCCGCACAGTGAAGGGCGCCACGGCGTACGTCACGCTGGAGCCCTGCTCGCACCACGGCCGCACCGGGCCCTGCTGCGACGCGCTTGCCGCCGCGGGCGTTTCGAAGGTGGTCGCCTCCCTGCCCGACCCCAACCCCCTCGTCGCCGGCCAGGGTTTTGCGCGCCTGCGAGCCGCGGGCGTCCGGGTGGAAACCGGCCCAGGCGCTGCCGAGTCGCGCGAACTCAATATCGGGTTCTTCAGCCGCATGGTGCGCCGCACCCCCTGGGTCCGCCTGAAGATCGCCGCTTCGCTGGACGGCCGCACCGCGCTGAACAATGGCGCCAGCCAGTGGATCACTTCCGAGGCGGCCCGGGCGGACGGCCATGCCTGGCGCTCCCGCGCCAGCGCCGTACTGACGGGAATCGGCACCGTGCTGGAGGACAACCCCCGCCTGGATGTCCGCCGGGTCCCCGTGGGGCGCCAGCCGGACGTCGTGATCGTCGACAGCCGCCTTGAGATTCCGGTCGATTCGCTGATCCTGCAACCCGCACGGCGCAAGCTGGTCTATTGCGCGGCGCACTCGCAGGAGCGCCAGGCGGCGCTGGAAGCCGCTGGGGCGACCGTCGTCCACCTGCCGGGCCCCGGCGGAAAAGTAGACCTCGCGGCCATGCTGTCGGACCTCGCCTCGCGCGAGGTCAACGAACTGCACGTCGAGGCCGGCCACAAGCTCAATGGCTCGCTGATCCGGGAGGGCCTCGTCGACGAATTGCTCGCCTACTTCGCCCCCAAGCTGCTGGGGGAAGGGCGCGGAATGGCGAATTTCGGGCCGCTCACTTCCCTGTCCGAGGCGCTGGAGCTGGAGTTTTTCTCCACCGAACGCATCGGCTCCGACCTGCGAATCCTCGCCCGTATTCCCGGCCGGGACAGCTTCCATTGATTTCCCTGCGAAAATGCGGGGATGTTCACCGGAATCATCACCGGCGTGGGGCGCATCGCCGCCGTCCACGACCTGGGTAGCTCTTTGCAGCACGGCAAGCGCCTTCAAATCGAATGCCCTGCCGGCTACCTCGATGACGTGGGCCTCGGCGACAGCATCGCGCTCAACGGCGCCTGCATGACGGTCACGCGCCTGGAGCCCGCGCAGCGCCGGTTCGACATCGAAATCTCTGCCGAATCCCTGGACAAGACGGCGGGCCTGGCCGAGCCGGGCCCCATCAACCTCGAAAAAGCCCTGCGCGCCCACGACCGCCTGGGCGGCCACATCGTCGCCGGCCACGTCGATGGCGTGGGCTCGGTGACGCGCTTCGCGCAGGTCGGGGAAAGCTGGGAGCTGCGTGTGCTCGCACCCCGGAGCCTTGCCAAATACCTCGCGTACAAGGGCTCGATCACGGTCAACGGCGTCAGCCTCACCGTCAACTCCACGACCGACAGCGACCGCGGCTGCGAGATCAGCATCAACCTCATTCCCCACACCGTGGAAAACACCGCCCTGCACGCCTTGCGCGAAGGCAGCCGGGTGAACCTCGAAATCGACCTGATCGCGCGTTACGTCGAGCGGATGCTCGCGGCCGGCGCGATCCCCTTGAAAGCCCCCGAATGACAGCCCTCTCCAGCGGAACCGCCGTTCCCATCTCGCCGGTGGAGGACATCGTCGCCGACATGCGCGCGGGGCGCATCGTCATCCTGGTCGACGAGGAAGACCGCGAGAACGAGGGCGACCTGGTGCTCGCCGCGGAGCACGTCAATGCCGAAGCGATCAACTTCATGGCCCGTTTCGGCCGCGGCCTGATCTGCCTTACGCTCACCCGCGAACGCTGCGAGCGCCTGCGCCTGCCCCCCATGGCCACGCGCAACGGGACCAAGCACGCCACGGCCTTCACGGTTTCGATCGAAGCGGCCGAAGGCGTGACGACAGGCATCTCCGCCGCCGACCGCGCACGCACTGTGCAAGCCGCCGTGGCGAAGGATGCGCGCGCCGAAGACCTCGTGCAGCCCGGCCACATCTTTCCGCTGCAGGCGGTGGACGGCGGCGTGCTGATGCGCGCCGGGCACACCGAAGCAGGCTGCGACCTCGCCGCGATGGCCGGCCTCACGCCCGCCGCCGTCATCTGCGAAATCATGAAGGACGACGGCACCATGGCGCGCCTGCCGGACCTGCAGGTGTTCGCAGCGGAGCACGGCCTGAAGATCGGCACCATCGCCGACCTGATCGAACACCGCAGCCGCCACGACACGCTCGTCGAGAAAATCGGCGAGCGTCCGCTGCAGACGGCGTATGGCGAATTCACCGCCCACGCGTTCAAGGACAAACCCAGCCAGGGCCTGCACCTCGCGCTCGTGCGCGGCAAGTGGTCGCCGCAGGATTCGGTGCCGGTACGAGTCCACGAACCCCTGTCCGTGCTGGACGCGCTGGAGGTCAACCGCTCCATGCACTCGTGGGGCCTGGACGCCAGCCTGAAGCACATCGCGGCGCAGGGCCAGGGCGTGGCCGTGCTGCTCAATTGCGGCGAGGACGCCCACCAGCTGCTCGCGCAGTTCGAAGGCACCGCCCGCCCCTCGCAGGCGCCGGAGCGCGGCCGCATGGACCTGCGCACCTACGGCATTGGCGCGCAGATCCTGCGCGAATGCGGCGTGCACCGGATGCACCTCATGGGCAACCCGCGCCGCATGCCCAGCATGGCCGGCTACGGGCTCGAGATCACCGGGCACATCGCCCCGAAATAATTTCAAGGAAAGACACCATCCATGTTCGGCGCAGACAAGGGCCAGTCCGGCCCGCTCGACGGTAAAGGCCTGTGCATCGGCATCGTGCAGGCACGCTTCAACGAATCCGTCACGGACGCGCTCGCGCGCGCCTGCCTGGAGGAACTCGCAGCGCTGGGCGTTGCCGCGGGCGACATCGAACACGTGAAAGTGCCGGGCGCACTGGAAGTGCCGGTGGCCCTGCAGGCGATGGCGGAAAAGGACCGCTACGACGCACTCATCGCGCTCGGCTGCATCATCCGCGGCGAGACCTACCACTTCGAGCTGGTCGCCAATGAATCGGCGGCCGGTGTGACGCGCATCTCGCTGGATTACCAGCTGCCCATCGCCAACGTGATCCTCACCACGGAGAACATGGAGCAGGCGGTCGCCCGCCAGGTGGACAAGGGCCGCGACGGCGCGCGCGTGGCCGTCGAGATGTGCAACCTGCTGGACGAGCTCGGATGAGCGCCGACAAGCGCACGTCCACCGGCGCCCGCAAGGCGTCGTCCAAATCGTCCCGCAGCCGCGCACGCGAATTCGCGCTGCAGGCGCTCTACCAATATCTCGTCGGGCGCAACGACGCGCAGTCCATCGACACCTTCACCCGGGACCTCGCCGGCTTCCACAAGGCCGACTCCGTGCATTACGACGCGCTGCTGCATGGCTGCGTGGACGAGGCAGCGGAACTCGATGCGCTCATCGTCCCGCTGCTGGATCGCAAGCTCGAGGAAATCTCTCCCATCGAACACTCGGTCATGTGGATCGGCGCCTGGGAGTTCAAGCACGCAGCCGACGTTCCGTGGCGCGTGGTACTCAACGAGTGCATCGAACTCGCGAAGGAATTCGGCGGCACGGACGGCCACAAATACGTGAACGCGGTGCTCAACGGCCTCGCGCCGCAGTTGCGCGCCGCGGAGGTGGAAGCGGACAAGGCCAGCGGCAAAGCCAAGGGCTGACCGCCGCGATGCCCAAGCTCCTGCACAGCCGCGCAGTCTGGCTGGCGTTGCTGGCTGCGGCCCTCGTGGCGGCCGTATTGCTGCTTCGGCACGCGCTCGATCCGGTGCTGCGCATTCCCGGCCTGTCCGGTCCGCCGGGCGCTTCCGCACGGATCACCCCGGTTTCGGCCCGGCCGCAAGACTTTGCCGTCGGCGGCTCGAGCAGGCTCGCAATCTATCTCACCGACCCTGCATCATCCTGGCTCGGACTCGCCTTCGGCCTCAAGAGCATCGGGGTCCCCTTCATCGTTACGAGCGACGCGCAGGAGGCTGTGCGGCACCGCATGATCCTCGCTTACCCGACGATCTCCGGGGCCCGGGTCGACACGGCGGCATCGCTCGCCTTGCGCCAGCACGTCACGAGCGGCGGCACGCTCGTCGGCTTCGAGGTCCTGGGCGCGGGATTGAACGATCTCTTCGGGCTCGCGGGCGTCGATGCCGTGCAAGGCCGCAAGAAGCTCGCATGGGACCCCGGGGCCGCGGCCCTGTGGGGATTCACCGCCCCCCAGGAGCAGGACATCCCTCTCGTCGGCGCCGGCGCGACGCAAGGCTCGCCGGGCTACGCGATGCGTGTGAGCACCGCCACGGTCATGGCCCGCTTCGAGGACGGGCAGGCTGCGCTGACCTCGCACCACGCAGGCTCCGGCCGCGCCTACGCCATGGGCCTGGACGTCGGCGCCTTCATCGCGTCCACGCAGCAGGGCCGCCGCCAGGGACGCGAATACATCAATGCCTACGAACCCGGCGTGGACCTGCTGCTGCGCTGGATGCGGCAGCTCTACCGCGAAGCGGAGCCGCTCGCCGTGACGCTAGGCACCGTGCCGCAGGACAAATCGCTCAGCGTGGTCCTGACACACGACGTCGACTACAACCAGTCGATCCGCAACGGCCTCGCGTATGCGAAGGCCGAGGCGGCGCAGCAGGTGCGCGCGACGTACTTCATCCAGACGAAGTACGTGCGGGACTGGGTGGACCAGGCCTTCTTCGGTGCGGACGGCATCGCCGGCGTGCGCGCGTTGCAGGGCGAAGGAGCGGAGATCGCGAGCCACTCGGTGTCGCATTCGCCCGTCTTCTCGAAATTCCCGATGGGGACCGGCAGCGAACAGTACCCGACCTATGCGCCATTCGTGCGGTCCCGGGAGCAGACCGAAGGCGGAACGCTCCTCGCGGAGCTTCGCGTGAGCCGGTTCCTGCTCCAGCACGCGGCGCCCGGCAGCGCGGTGGAGGCGTTTCGCCCCGGCTATCTCGAGTACCCCTTTTCTCTCCCCGAAGCCCTGCAGGCGACAAGCTATCGCTACAGCTCGTCGGTCGCTTCCGGCATCGTGCTTTCGCACCTGCCCTTCCAGCTCTCGCACCACCGCGACGGACAGGCGCCGGTTCCTGTATGGGAGTTCCCCATCACGCTCGAAGACGAACGGGTGCGCCCGATGGACACGGCGCTGCTTCCGCGGGCACTGGAGATCGCGCAGCGCCTGTCGGCCTACGGGGGCATGTGCGTGTTGCTCATCCACCCGAACGTGATGGACGACAAGTTGCGCTTCCAGCATTCCTTCGTCGCGCGCATGAAGGAAGCCGGCGCATGGATCGGTCCGCTGGGCGAATTCGCGCGGTGGTGGGAAGCGCGCGACGGGATACAGGCGGACGTCCAGGTGGCCGACGGCACGCCGCGCGTGCTGGTTCGCAGCCCTGCCGCGATCAAGTCACTGCCTCTGCACTTGCCCAAGGGATGGCGCGTCGCCGCGTCCTCGCCGGTGGCCACCACGCCGACCGCCCGCGGCGTCTGGCTGGACCTGCCCGTCGGCGAGACCGCACTGCCTCTCGAAGCCGCCACGCCCTGAGCCCGCCGGGCGTGATCTAATTTCAGCCATGAGAATCGCGAGCCTGATCGAACGCATCGAACCCTTCTACGTCATGGAAGTCGCCAAGGCGGCCTCCCGGCTGGCGCGGGAAGTCGCCCATACCGACCGCCCGATGATCTTCCTGAACATCGGCGAGCCCGATTTCACCGCACCGCCGCTCGTCCAGGAAGCCGCGGCCCGTGCAATCCGCGACGGCGCGACCCAGTACACGCAGGCCACGGGACTCGAGCCGTTGCGCGAGCGCATCAGCCAGTGGTATCGCGACCGCTTCAAGGTCGACGTCTCGCCGAAGCGCATCGTCGTCACGGCGGGCGCGTCCGCCGCGCTGCAGCTGGCATGCCTCGCGCTGATCGAGCGCGGAGAGCGCATCCTGATGCCCGACCCGAGCTACCCGTGCAACTGCCACTTCGTCACCGTCGCGCAGGGCGAGCCGGTGCGCATTCCCGCCACGGCCGCGGAACGCTACCAGCTCACCGCCGCGAAGATCGAGGAGCTCTGGACGGGCAACACGCGAGGCGTGCTGCTGGCCTCCCCGTCCAATCCGACGGGCACCTCCATCCACCCCGACGAACTTCGGCGCATCCACGACGTGGTGAGCCGCAGGGGCGGCGTGACGATGATCGACGAGATCTACCTGGGACTCAGCTACGAAGACACCTTCGGCCACAGCGCGCTGGCGCTGGACGACCAGGTCATCAGCATCAACAGCTTCTCCAAGTACTTCAACATGACCGGCTGGCGCCTGGGCTGGGTCGTCGCGCCGGAACCGGTGGCGCTCGCGATCGAAAAGCTGGCGCAAAACCTCTTCATCTGCCCGAGCGCGATCGCGCAGCACGCCGCCCTGGCCTGCTTCGAACCCGGGAGTCTCGCGGAGTACGAGCGGCGCCGGTCGGAATTCAAGGCGCGCAGGGACTTCTTCATCCCCGAGCTGCAGGCAATGGGCCTCGACGTGCCCGTCATTCCCGACGGCGCCTTCTACGCGTGGGCCGATTGCTCCCGTGCCTGCGAGAAGCTCGGCATCAAGGACAGCTGGGACTTCACTTTCGAAGTCATGAAGCGCGCGCACGTCGCCGTCACGCCGGGCCGTGACTTCGGCGTAGCGGAGACGGGGCACTTCATCCGCTTTTCCACCGCCAACTCCATGGCGCAATTGCGGGAGTCGGCGGCGCGCCTGCGCGCGATGCTCGCCTGATCGCGATGGCTTTCGAGTTCCCCGTCCGCGTCTACTGGGAAGACACCGACGCGGGCGGTATCGTCTTCTACGCGAACTACCTGAAGTTCTTCGAGCGCGCACGCACGGAGTGGCTGCGGTCGCTGGGCATCGAGCAAAGCAGCCTGCGCGAAACGACCGGCGGAATCTTCGTGGTCGGTGAAACTTCCGTCCGCTACCACCGTCCCGCGCGCCTGGACGACGAACTTCTTGTTACCGCCCGCATCGAAGAAAGGGGCCGGGC
Source organism: Caenimonas aquaedulcis (assembly GCF_015831345.1). Classification (NCBI taxonomy): domain Bacteria; kingdom Pseudomonadati; phylum Pseudomonadota; class Betaproteobacteria; order Burkholderiales; family Comamonadaceae; genus Caenimonas; species Caenimonas aquaedulcis. The sequence goes on from NZ_JADWYS010000001.1 coordinate 1,210,354, forward strand.
GTCTCTCATAATTGCCCAGCAGGCCATGGACCGGTCCACCCGCGTCCTGCTTTGCGACGGAACGATCCGCATCGGCTGGGTCGATGCAGCGGGCCTGAAGCCTGCGAGAATCCCGCCCACACTCCTGGAAGCCCTCGAACGATGAATCCGGACCTGTCGATACTGCAACTGGTGCTCAATGCGAGCTGGGTGGTCCAGCTCGTCATGCTGCTGCTGGTCGGCGTGTCGATCTCCAGCTGGGCGGCCATCTTCCGCAAGCTGTTCTCGCTCAAGCGCGTCAACCGCCTGAACGACGACTTCGAAAAGGAGTTCTGGTCCGGCACCAGCCTGAACGACCTGTTCGCGGCGGCCGCGCAGAACGCCAAGCTCGCCGGGCCGATGGAGCGCATCTTCGCCAGCGGCATGCGGGAGTACCAGAAGCTGCGCGAGCGCCGCGTGATCGACACCAGCGCCCTGCTCGACGGCGCGCGCCGCGCGATGCGCGCGAGCTACCAGCGCGAGATGGACGCGATCGAGACGCACCTGTCTTTCCTCGCTTCCGTGGGCTCGGTGTCTCCGTACGTGGGCCTGTTCGGCACGGTCTGGGGCATCATGCACGCCTTCACCGGCCTGGGCGCCTTGCAGAACGTGACGCTCAACACCGTCGCCCCGGGCATCGCCGAGGCACTGGTCGCGACAGCCATCGGCCTCTTTGCCGCCATCCCCGCCGTCGTCGCCTACAACCGCTTCGCGCGCGATATCGACCGGGTGTCCATCCACCTGGAGACCTTCATCGAGGAGTTCTCCAACATCCTGCAGCGCAACTTGGGCGCGCAATCCGCGTCGGGACACTAGATGCCGGCCACCGCCCACCGCGGACGCGGCCACCGCCGCACGATGAGCGAGATCAACATGGTCCCGTTCATCGACGTGATGCTGGTGCTGCTGATCATCTTCATGGTCACCGCGCCGCTGATCACGCCCAGCATGATCGACCTGCCCACGGTCGGCAAGGGCGCCCGCCAGCCGGACCAGGTGATCCAGGTCGTCATCGGCAAGGATGAAGGCCTCGACGTCAAGATCGCCGACAGGACCACGCGCGTGCCCATCGAAGCGATCGCGCCCACCATCCTCCAGGCGCAGGCCGGCAAGCCCGCCGGCAGCAGCGCGGTCGTGATCAGCGCCGACCGCAACGTGAAATACGAGAACGTGGTCAAGGTGATGGACGCATTGCAGCGCGCCGGCGTCCAGCGCGTCGGCCTGTCCGTCCAGCTGGCGAAATAGCGATGCCCGCGAGCAGCGACCGGATCGACTTCTCGCCGCCGCACGAACCCGGCGTCACCCGCGCCTTCGTGCTCGCCGTCATCGCGCACCTGCTGCTCATGGCCGCGCTCACCTGGGGCATCCGCTGGAACCGAGACGTCGAGAACCTGTCCGCCGAAGCCGAGCTCTGGTCGAGCACGCCGCAGCAGGCCGCGCCGAAGCTGGTCGAGCCGCCGCCGCCGCCTCCACCGCCGCCCGAGCCGCAGCAGAAAGTCGAGACGCCCCCGCCCCCGCCCGTCGTCGCGCCCAAGGCGCCCGACATCGCCCTGGAGCGCGAGAAGAAGCGGCAGGAGCTCGCACGCGAGCGGCAGGAAGAACTCGAGCGGCAAAAGAAGATCGAGGCGCGAAAAAGGCAGGAAGACCTCAAGCGCGAACAACTCGCCGCGAAAAAGGAAGCCGACGAGCGCAAGCGCCGCGAGGACGAGCAGAAGCAGGCCAAGGCCCGCAAGCTGCAGCAGGAGGAAGAGAAGCAGCGGCAGGCCAGGCGCGACGAGCAGATCAAGCGCGCGCAGGGCCTCGCCAACGCGACGGGCGGCCCCACTTCGAGCGGCACTGCGCTGCGCTCCAGCGGGCCTTCCGCGAGTTACGCGGGCCGCATCGCGGCACGTATCAAGCCGAACATCGTGTTCACCGATGTGATCTCGGGCAACCCGGCGACGGAGGTCGAGATCCGCGTCGCGCCGGACGGCACCATCGTCGGAAAGCGGCTGCTCGAATCGAGCGGCGTCAAGTCATGGGACGACGCCGTGCTGCGCGCGATCGACAAGACGGAAGTCCTGCCGCGCGACACCGACGGGAGTGTCGTGCCGCGATTCCCGATCCGCTTCCGGCCGCACGACTGAGCGCGGCCGCGGGCCGGTCACGCGGCCGCGAGTTGCTCGCGCGGCAGCAGGCGGCGCTTCGCCTCTTCATACTCGCGGCGCAGGCGCTCCACCAGCGCCCCGGCAGCCACCACTTCCGTCACAGCACCGATGCCCTGGCCGCAGCCCCAGATGTCCTTCCAGGCCTTGGACTTGCTGCCCTCGCCGCCCGCGAAGTTCATCGTCTTCACGTCGCCGTCGGGCAGGTTGTCCGGGTCCATCCCGGCCGCGATGATGGACGGCTTGAGGTAGTTGCCGTGCACGCCGGTGAAGAGGCTCGAATAGACGATGTCGTCGGAGGTCCCGTCGACGATGGCCTGCTTGTACGCGTCGCTCGCGCGCGCCTCGTGCGTGGCGATGAACGCCGAACCGATATACGCGAAGTCCGCGCCCATCGCCTGGCACGCGAGCACCGCGCCGCCGGTGGAGATCGCGCCGCTCAGCGCAATCGGGCCGTCGAACCACTGGCGGATTTCCTGCACCAGCGCGAAGGGACTCTTCACGCCTGCATGCCCGCCCGCGCCGGCGGCAACGGCGATCAGGCCATCCGCGCCCTTCTCGATCGCCTTCTTCGCGAAGGTGTTGTTGATGATGTCGTGCAGCACGATGCCGCCGTAGCTGTGGATCGCGTCGTTCACGTCCGTGCGTGCGCCCAGCGAGGTGATGATCACCGGCACCTTGTACTTCACGACCATCTCCATGTCGTGTTCCAGCCGGTCGTTGCTCTTGTGCACGATCTGGTTGATCGCGAACGGCGCCGCGGGCTTGTCCGGGTGGGCGCGGTTGTACGCAGCCAGCGTCTCGGTGATTTCGTGCAGCCACTCGTCCAGCTGCGCGGCGGGCCGCGCGTTCAGCGCGGGCATCGAGCCGATGATGCCGGCCTTGCACTGCTCGATCACCAGCTTCGGGTTGCTGATGATGAACAGCGGCGAGCCGATCACGGGAAGGGAGAGGTTCTGCAGGGCCTTCGGCAACTTCGACATGTCGGCTTTCTCGGGTGAGGATCAGAACGATTCGAGGGCGAGCGCGGTGACGCTGTCAGCGCCCTCCACGATCGCATCGCGGATGCCCGGCGCCTTCGCCAGGACGTGGTCGGCGTAGAAACGCGCGGTCGCGATCTTGGCCTGCATGAAAGCGCCGTCCTCGCCTTTGGCCAGCAGGTCTTCCGCCACCAGCAGCGAGCGCGCGAGCTGCCAGCCGGCCATCAGGTTTCCTGCCAGCATCAGGTAGGGCACGGAGCCCGCGAACACCGCATTGGGCGAAGCCTTGGTATTGCCGGCAACGAAATCGATGACCTCGACGAACGCGGTGCGGGCCGCGACGAGGCGCTTGTGCACGGCCTTCGCGGCGACGCTGTCGCGCTTCGCGAGTTCCTTCTCGGTCTTCTCGACCTGCGCGGCAATGGCTTTCGCGGTCTGCCCGCCGTCGCGCGCCGTCTTGCGGCCCACGAGGTCGTTGGCCTGGATCGCCGTGGTGCCTTCGTAGATCGTGAGGATCTTCGCGTCGCGGTAGTACTGCGCCGCGCCGGTCTCCTCGATGAAGCCCATGCCGCCGTGGACCTGCACGCCCAGCGAGGTGACTTCCAGGCTCATCTCCGTGCTGTAGCCCTTGACCAGCGGCACCATGAATTCGTAGAAGGCCTGGTTCTGCTGGCGCACTTCCTTGTCCGGATGGTGGTGCGCGGCGTCATAGGCGGATGCCGCTACCGTCGCGAGCGCGCGGCAGCCCTCGGTGGAGGCGCGCATCGTCATCAGCATGCGCTTCACGTCGGGGTGATGGATGATGGGCGCGCTCGCGCTCATCGAGCCGTCCACCGGGCGCGACTGCACGCGGTCCTTCGCGTATTCCACCGCCTTCTGGTAGGCACGCTCCGCGATCGCGATGCCCTGCACGCCCACCGCATAGCGCGCCGCGTTCATCATGATGAACATGTACTCGAGCCCGCGGTTCTCTTGGCCCACGAGGTAGCCGACGGCGCCTCCATGGTCGCCGAACTGCAGGACCGCGGTAGGCGAAGCCTTGATGCCCAGCTTGTGCTCGATGCTCACGCAGTGCACGTCGTTGCGCGCGCCGATCGCGCCGTCCTTGCCCACCATGAACTTCGGCACCACGAAGAGGCTGATGCCCTTCACGCCTTCGGGTGCGCCGGTCACACGGGCGAGCACGAGATGGACGATGTTCTCGGCCATGTCGTGTTCGCCATAAGTGATGAATATCTTCGTGCCGAAGACCTTGTACGAACCGTCGGGTTGCGGTTCCGCGCGCGTGCGCACGAGCGCGAGGTCAGACCCTGCCTGCGGCTCGGTAAGGTTCATCGTGCCCGTCCACTGGCCGCTCACGAGCTTTTCCAGGTAGATGGCCTTGAGCTCGTCGGAGCCGGCGGTGATCAGCGCTTCGATCGCGCCGTCCGTCAGCAGAGGGCACAGGGCGAAGCTCAGGTTCGCGGAGTTGATCATCTCGCCGCAGGCGGCGCCGATGGTCTTCGGCAGGCCCTGCCCACCGAAGTCCTGCGGATGCTGCAAGCCCTGCCAGCCGCCCTCGGCGTACTGCCTGAAGGCTTCCTTGAAGCCGGGTGTCGTCGTGACCTTGCCGTCCTTCCAGCTCGACGGGTTGCGGTCGCCCTCCACGTTGAGCGGGGCGACCACGCCCTCGTTGAACCTGGCGCACTCTTCGAGCACCGCCTGCGCGGTGTCGAAGCCGGCTTCCTCGAAGCCCGGCATCTTCGCGATCTCCCCGATGTTCGCCAGATGCGCGATGTCGAAGAGCATGTCCTTGAGGGGCGCTTTGTAGGTCATCGATGTCTCCCGGCGATCACAGCGCCTTGACCAGCTCCGGAATGGCCGTGAACAGGTCCGCTTCCAGCCCGTAGTCCGCCACGCTGAAGATCGGCGCTTCCGGATCCTTGTTGATCGCGACGATCACCTTGGAATCCTTCATGCCGGCCAGGTGCTGGATCGCGCCGGAGATGCCGGCGGCGATATAGAGCTGCGGCGCGACGATCTTGCCCGTCTGGCCGACTTGCCAGTCGTTGGGGGCATAGCCGGCGTCGACCGCGGCGCGGCTCGCGCCCATGGCCGCGCCGAGCTTGTCGGCCAGCGGCGTCATCACTTCATTGAACTTCTCGGAAGACCCGAGCGCGCGGCCGCCCGACACGATGATCTTCGCGGCGGTGAGCTCGGGCCTGTCGTTCTTCGCGATCTCGTTGCCTTCGAAATGGCTCTTGCCGCTGTCGGCAACAGCGCTCGCCGACTCGACGGAACCGCTGCCGCCCGTCGCGGCCGCCGGATCGAAGCCCGTGGTGCGAACCGTGATCACCTTCTTCTCGTCCAGGCTCTGCACCGTGGCGATCGCGTTGCCCGCGTAGATCGGCCGCTCGAAGGTATCGGGGCTGTCGATCTTCGTCACGTCGCTGATCTGCCCGACGTCCAGCTTGGCCGCCACGCGCGGCGCGATGTTCTTTCCGCTGGCGGTCGCAGGGAAGAGGATGTGGCTGTAGCTGCCGGCGAGCGCGAGCACCTGCGCCGCAACGTTCTCGGCCAGGCCGTGCGCGAAGTGCTCGCCCTCGGCATGGATCACCTTGGAGACGCCGGCGATCTGCGCGGCCTGCTTCGCGGCTTCGGCGGCGTTGTGGCCCGCCACCAGCACGTGCACGTCGCCGCCGCATTGCGTGGCGGCGGTGACGGTGTTGAGGGTCGCGCCCTTGATGGACGCGTTGTCGTGTTCTGCTACTACGAGGGAAGTCATCTCAGATCACCTTGGCTTCGTTCTTGAGTTTCGCCACCAGCGTGGCCACGTCGGGCACCTTGATACCGGCCGAGCGCTTGGGCGGCTCGCTCACCTTCAGCGTCTTCAGGTGGGCCTTGATGTCCACGCCCAGGTCCGCCGGCTTGAAGTTGTCCAGTTGCTTCTTCTTGGCCTTCATGATGTTGGGCAGCGTCACGTAGCGCGGCTCGTTCAGGCGCAGGTCCGTGGTGACGATGGCCGGCAGCGTGATGGACACGGTCTCCAGGCCACCGTCCACTTCGCGCGTGACCTTGGCCTTGCCGTCGGCCACTTCCACCTTGGAGGCGAACGTGGCTTGCGGCAGGTCCAGCAGCGCGGCGAGCATCTGGCCGGTCTGGTTGCAATCGTCGTCGATCGCCTGCTTGCCCAGGATCACGAGGCCCGGCTGTTCCTTCTCGAACACGGCCTTGAGCAGCTTGGCCACGGACAGCGGCTGAAGCTCCTCCGTCGTCTCCACCAGGATCGCGCGGTCGGCGCCGATCGCCATCGCGGTGCGCAGCGTTTCCTGGCATTGCGCCGGGCCGCAGGACACGGCGATCACTTCCGTCGCGACGCCCTTTTCCTTGAGCCGCACGGCTTCTTCGACGGCAATCTCGTCGAACGGGTTCATGCTCATCTTCACGTTGGCGATGTCCACGCCCGTGCCGTCCGATTTCACGCGGACCTTCACGTTGTAGTCGACCACCCGTTTCACCGGTACGAGAACCTTCATGGCTTGCAGCTCCTGGGAGTTTTGAATTGACGTTTACGTAAACTGGAATTCTAAGTGGGCGCACCTGCCGCGCACCGTTCGATTGGACGACAAATGAATTTGCAAAATCGAAAAACGAACGGTCGTTCTTTTTTAATTATAGGACGACCCCGTGGGGATTCCGCGTGTGCCCGCCGCGCGATTGTCCGCGTCATGACAATTGCCCGACCACACGGTCGGTGAATCCGGGTAAGTCTGGACCGGTGGCGTTGCCGCAGGGCCTTACATTCGAAAGCAACCCCATCGCCTGGAGTCTTTCGCATGAAACGTTCCTTCCTCTTCCTCGCCGCCGCCGCCGCGCTCGCCGGCCCCGCCTCCGCACAGACCGTGCTCACCGTGTCGAGCTGGCTGCCGCCCACGCACGGCATGAGCGTCGCGCAAAAGGAATGGTGCGACCTGCTCGAGAAGAACACCGCGGGCAAGATGAAGTGCAACATCCTGCCGCGCGGCGTGGCCAACCCGCCGGGCACTTTCGACGCGATCAAGAACGGCCTGGCCGACGTCTCGTTCACCGTCCACGGCTACACGCCGGGGCGCTTCGTCTACACGCAGATGGCCGAATTCCCCTTCCTGGGCAACACCTCGGAGCCGATCTCGGTGGCTTTCAACCGGGTCGCGTCGAAGCACCCGGAGTTCATGGCCGAGCACCAGGGCGTGAAAGTCCTCTCCTTCTTCACCCACGGCCCGGGCATCGTGTTCAACACCAAGCGCGCGATCACCAAGGTGGAAGACCTGCAGGGCCTGAAGTTCCGGGTCGGCGGGGGCATGGTCAACGAGATTTCCAAGAACCTCGGCATGAACGTGACGCTCAAGCCCGCGCCCGATTCGTACGAACTGCTCTCCGGCGGCGTCATGGACGGCACGCTCTTCCCGGCCGAATCGACCGAGTCCTTCAAGATCGACAAGATCATCAAGTACGCGACGACCTTCCCCGGCGGCCTGTACAACACCAGCTTCGTCTTCATGATGAACCAGGGCCGCTACGACAAGCTCACGGCCGACGAGAAGAAGGCGGTCGACGCGATCTCCGGCGAGCCGGCCGCGCGCATCTTCGGCCGCGCCTGGGACAACGTGGACCGCCGCGCGACCGCGCTGATGCAGGTCAACCAGGTGCAGATCACCAAGGCCGACGCGAAGTTCGTCGCCGACGTGAAGGCCAAGACCGCGCCGCTGGAGCAGAAATGGGTCAGCGAAGCGGCGGCCAAAGGCTTGAAGGACCCGGCCAAGGTGCTGGCCGAATTCCGCGCGGAAATCGCGAAGCAGGAAAAGTGACCGGTTGAAAAAGCTCCTTACTCTCGCCTGCGGCCTGCTTTCGGGGGCCGCGCTCTTCGCGATCATGGCGCTGACGTTCGCCGACGTCACCGGCCGCAAGCTGATGGACAACTCCATCCCCGGCTCGCTGGAGATGACGGAATTGCTCATGGTGATCGTCATCTTCGCGGCCCTCCCGCTCGTGTCGCTGCGCGGCGAGCACGTCGTATTCGATTCGATGGACAGCTACCTGCCTCCCCGCGTCCTGAAGTTCCAGAAGGCCGCGATCCACCTGCTGTCCGCCCTCGCCTTGCTCGCGCTCGGCTGGCTGATGTGGAACACGGGCGCGCAGTTCGCGCAGAACGGCGAGACCACGGCGCAGCTCAAGCTCGCCAAGGCGCCCTTCATCTACGGCATGGGCATCCTGTGCGCGATCTCGGGGCTCGTGCACCTGTACCTGATGGTGCGGCCGCCGGCCGAACTCGCGGACGGCGAAGGAACGGCACTGTGATCGCCGCGCTCCTGGGCTTCGCGATCATCTTCGCGCTCGCGCTGCTGCGCGTGCCGCTCGCGTTCTCCATGGCGGGTGTCGGCATCGCGGGCATCGGCCTCACGCGCGGCTGGGACCCTGCGCTCGCCAGCACGGCGCAGGTCGTCTACGAAACGGGCTTCGCCTATACGCTGTCGGTCATCCCCCTCTTCATCCTGATGGGCAACTTCGTCGCGCGCGCCGGCCTCGCGCAGGAGCTGTTCCAGGCGGCGTACGCCTTCATCGGCCACCGCCGCGGCGGCCTCGCGCACGCCACCGTGGTCGCCTGCGCCGGCTTCGGCGCCATCTGCGGCTCCTCGATCGCGACGGCCGCCACGATGGGCAAGGTCGCCTACCCGTCGATGGCGAAGCTCGGCTACAGCAAGGAGCTGTCCATGGGCGTGATTGCCGCCGGCGGCACGCTGGGCATCATGATCCCGCCGTCCACCATCATGGTGATCTACGGGATCATCACCGAAACCAACATCGGCAAGCTGTTCGCCGCGGGTGTGCTGCCCGGACTGCTGTCCGCCGCGTTGATGATGCTGGGCATCGTCTGGATCACGGCACGCGACCCGCAGCATGCGCCTCCCGGCGCGCGCAGCACCTGGGCAGAGCGCTGGGCCGCGCTGCGCGGCATCTGGGGGGTGTTGCTGCTGGTGATCGTGGTGCTGGGCGGCATCTACGGCGGCATCTTCACGGCCACCGAAGGCGCGGGTTTCGGCGCGTTCGGCGCGTTCGTCTTCGCGCTCGCGCGGCGCCGCCTCACCTGGGCCATCCTGTACGAAGTGCTGGTCGAGTCGGCCCGCACCACCGCCATGCTGTTCACGCTGCTGATCGCGGCGACGCTCTTTGCGAACTTCGTCAACTTCACGTCCATGCCCGGCGACCTGAAGTCGCTCATCACCACCAGCGGCCTCTCGCCGACCATGATCATCGTCGCGATGATGGGCATCTACGTGGTCCTGGGCACGGTGATGGAAGAGCTCACGATGGTGCTGCTCACCATCCCGCTGTTCTTCCCGATCGTCACCGCGCTCGGGTTCGACCCGATCTGGTTCGGCGTGCTGATCGTGATGGTGGTGCAGATCGGCCTGATTTCGCCTCCCGTGGGCATGAACATGTTCGTGCTCAATGCCCTCCTGCCCGGGGTGGGACTCGGCGCGATCTACCGGGGCTGCTGGCCCTTCGTGTTCGTGCTGGTGCTCATGCTGGCGATGCTCATCGCCTTCCCGCAGCTCAGCCTGTGGCTGCCGTCCCTGATGAAATAGCCGCATCGCCCAGGATGCGCACGACGCGCTGCGGATACGGGATGTCGATGCCCGCCTCGCGCAGCCCCTTGAGGATCTTGAGGTTGACGTCGGACTTCACGTTGGTCTGGCCGTTCATCGGGTCCGAGATCCAGAACTGCAACGCAAACTCCAGGCCGTCCGCGCCGAATTTCAGGAGCCGCGCGGCGGGCGCTGGGTCTTCGATGACCCGCGCCGTCGTGCGCGCCGCATCGACCAGGATCGCCTGCACCGCATCGACGTCGCTGTCGTAGCCCACCGTCACTTCCGTGGTGACGAGGATGCGCGGATCGGCCAGGGACAGATTCTCGATGCGCTCGGTGATCAGCTTCTCGTTCGGCACGATCGATTCGCGTCCCGCCAGCGAACGGATCAGCGTGTAGCGCGTCTTGATGTCCACCACCACGCCTTCGAAGGCGTCGACCCGCACCGTGTCGCCGATGCGCAGCGACCGCTCGAAGAGGATCACGAAACCGCTGATGTAATTCGCGGCGAGTTTCTGCAGGCCGAACCCGAGCCCCACGCCGACGGCGCCGCCCAGCACGGACAACGCCGTGAGGTCCACGCCGACGGCCGACAGCGCGAACAGCAGGCCCACCAGCAGCAGCACCGCGCGGATCGCGCTGGCCGCGACCTTGCGCAGCGACAGGTCGTGCACCGCATCGCGCAGCACCTTGCGCTCCAGCGCCGCCGAAATCCACAGCGTCGCGACCAGCACGGCGCCCGCCGACAGGATGCCCTGCACGATCACGAGCAGGCTCACCTTCGACTTGCCGAAGGCGAAGTGGATGTCGTCCATCTGCTCCATCACGAGCGGCAGCAGGCCGACGATCCACAGCACCGCGGCGATCCATGCGAGCCAGGAAAAGAGCCGCTCCACCAGGCGCGCCACGGCAGACCCCGGGAACACGAGGGTGAATACACGTGCAAGGAAGCGGATGCCCGCCAGCGAAATCAGCACCGGCAGCGCGATCTTGAGCAGCACGATTTTCTGGTGCTGCGCCAGCAACAGGATCGCGCTGTAGGTGAAGATGAGCGCGAGCAGGGGAAAGAGCAGGCCGTCGATGATCCCCCGGCCGAACCACACGGATTCCGGCGGCTGGCGCCGCCCGGCAAGCCAGCACAGGCCGAACGCCAGCAGCAGGCAGCCCGCCAGCGCGAACAGCTCCGTCGGCGCGCCCGGGTGGCCCAGGTCGCGCAGCAACTGGTCGACTTCCGTCATTGCTTCCAGGCGGGCTTGCGTTTTTCGGCGAAGGCGCCGACGCCTTCCTGCGCGCAGGCGTCCATCATGTTGACCGCCATGGTCTGGTTGGCCAGCTGGTAGGCGGCCGCGATGCCCATCTCACGCTGGCGGTAGAACAGTTCCTTGCCCATCGCAAGCGCCTCGCGCGGCTTGTCCAGGATGCTCGCGATGAGGCTTTCCACCTCCGCGTCGAGCTGGTCCGGCGCGGCGACGCGATTGACGAGGCCGCGGTCCATCGCCTGCCGCGCACTGATGAACTCGCCCGTGACCAGCATCTCCATGGCTTGCTTGGCCGGGATGTTGCGCAGCAGCGGGACGCTGGGCGTCGAGCAGAAGAGCCCGAGGTTCACGCCGCTCACCGCGAATTTCGCCTCGGTGGAAGCCACGGCAAGGTCGCACTGCGCCACGAGCTGGCAGCCGGCCGCCGTCGCGATGCCGTGCACGCGCGCGATGACGGGCACCGGCAGCGCGAGGATCGTGAGCATCATGCGGCTGCATTGCGCGAAGAGCTGCTGGTAGTAGGCGAGCGAAGGCTGCGCGATCATTTCCTTCAGGTTGTGGCCTGGGCAAAACGCCTTGCCGTGCGCCGCGATCACCACGGCGCGCGCGGTGTCGTCGCCCGCGACGCGGTCCAGCGCGGCCTGCAGGGCGCCCAGCATCTCTTCGCTGAGCGCATTGAAACTGGAGGGGCGGTTCATCGTGAGCGTCACGATGCCGCGCGCGTCCTTCTGTTCGATGACGGCCGGGTCCATGTGCGACTCCCTACAGGTCGGCGAGCGATCGCACGTGCGCCTCGACGCTGCGCGCCAGCGCGCCGAGGTTGTAGCCGCCTTCCAGCGACGACACGATGCGCCCGTTCGAGTACTTCGCGGCGATCTCCTTGATGCGCTCCGTCATCCACGTGTAGTCGGCTTCCACGAGCCCGAGCTGGCCGAGGTCGTCGTCGCGGTGCGCATCGAAGCCCGCGCTGATGAAGATCATCTCGGGCTTGAAGGCTTCGAGGCGGGGCAGCCACTGTTCCTCGATCATCTGGCGGATCCTGTCGCCCTTGGTGTAGGCGGGCACCGGGATGTTCACCATGTTGTCGCCGAGCGGCCGTGAGCCGGTGCCGGGGTAGAACGGGTGCTGGAAGATGCCGACCATCAGCACGCGTTCATCGCCGGCCAGGATGTCCTCCGTGCCGTTGCCGTGATGCACGTCGAAGTCCACCACCGCGACGCGTTTCAGGCCGTGCCGCTCCAATGCATACAGCGCGCCGACCGCGACCTGGTTGAAGATGCAGAAACCCATGGAACGATCGCGGCAGGCGTGGTGCCCGGGCGGGCGCACGGCGCAAAACGCGTTCTGCACCTCGCCCGCGATCACCGCGTCCGTGGCGGCGAGCACCGCGCCGCAGGCATGCAGCACCGCGCTCCAGGAGCTGGGGTTCATGGCCGTGTCCGGGTCGATCTGGGCGTAGCCGCGGCCGCCGGCGGCGATGTGCTCCGCGAGTTCCATTTGCAGGCCGCGGATCGCGTTCACCAGCATCTTGCTGTGCGCGAGCTCGATGATCTCGGTGGAAGCTTCGGGGGCCTCGCGGCGGTCGAGGGCGTCGCCCACGCCGCTGGCAAGGAGCCTATCCTCGATCGCGTCGAGCCGCTCGGGGCACTCGGGGTGACCCGGGCCCATTTCGTGCCGCCTGCAATCGGGGTGCGTGAAATACCCGGTTTTATTCATGACCTGCGCTCACCTCAGTCCAAATTCGGATAACGTCATGCCTCATGGAAGCACAACAAAAACTCAAGGCGCTCCTCGACCAGCTTAACACGGTGCTCGTGGGAAAACCCGCCCAGGTGCGCGACTGCGTGGCCTGCCTGCTGGCCGGCGGGCACCTCCTGATCGAAGACGTCCCGGGCGTCGGCAAGACCACCCTGGCGCACGCCCTCTCCCGCTCCTTCGGGCTGCATTTTTCGCGCGTGCAGTTCACCGCCGACCTGATGCCCAGCGACCTGTCGGGCGTGTCCATCTACGAACGCGCCAAGGAATCCTTCGTCTTCCACCCCGGCCCGGTCTTCGCGCAGGTCCTCCTGGCCGACGAAATCAACCGCGCCAGCCCGAAAACCCAGAGCGCGCTGCTGGAGGCGATGGAAGAAAAGCAGGTCACGGTGGAAGGCGAGACGCGCGCCCTGCCCTCGCCCTTCTTCGTGATCGCCACGCAGAACCCGCACGACCAGCTCGGCACCTTCGCCCTGCCCGAGTCGCAGCTGGACCGCTTCCTGATGCGCATCTCGCTGGGCTATCCCGACCGCGCGGCAGAACGCGAACTGCTGGCCGGCGCCGACAGGCGCGGGATGGTGGAAGCGATGCGATCCACGCTGACACCCGTGGACCTGCAGATGCTCCAGCAGAAGGTGCTGCAGGTGCATGCGGCCGAGCCGCTCCTCACTTACGTGCAGGACCTCGTCGCGGCCACCCGCTCGGGCCGCTGGTTCCTGCAGGGCCTGTCGCCGCGCGCGGGCATCGCCGTGGTGCGCGCCGCGAAGGCGCAAGCACTCCTGAGCGGGCGTGATTACGTGGCACCCGACGACGTCCAGTCCATCCTCCCGCAGACGGTGGCGCATCGCATGGTGCCCGTGGGCGACGCCGGACGCGGGCCGATCGAGCAGGTGCGCGCCATGCTGGACGCCGTGCCGCTTCCCTGACCGCCATGGACACGGCTGTCCTGCATCCCGTGCGCTTCACGCGCCAGCGCTTCCGCCAGTGGTGGCAGTCGCGCCTGCCGCTGTCGGACATCATGACGCTCACGCAGCGCAACGTGTACATCCTGCCGACCCGCCCCGGCTTCATGCTGGGCGCGACGATGCTGCTGCTGCTCATCGGCTCCATCAACTACCAGCTCAATCTGGGCTACCTGCTCACCTTCCTGCTCGCGGGCAGCGCGGTGGTGGGCATGCACGTGTGCCACGCGACGCTGCGCGGGCTCACGATGTCCCTGCTATCGCCCGAAGCGCAGTTCGCCGGCACCAGCGCGACGCTGACCGTGCAGCTCACCAACACGCGCAAGACGACACGCTACGGGATCGGCATGGCCATCCTGGAAGCGACGCATGAAGACCGCTGGGTCTGGACGGACGTGCCGGCGCAGGCGATGGCGACGGTGCACGTCGCCTTCAAGCCCGAGCGCCGCGGCCTGCATCGCGTGCCGCCGCTCACGGCGGAGACGCGTTTTCCGCTCGGCACCTTCCGCGTGTGGACGGTCTGGCGGCCTGCCGCGCAGGTGCTGGTCTATCCCGCGCCCGAAGCCTTCCCACCGCCGCTGCCGCCCGGGGAGCCGCGCGCGGGCGGCGCGGCCGCCATGCGCGTGAACAGCACCGGCGAATTCGACGGCGTGCGCGCGTATCGGCGCGGCGATCCCTTGAAGCTCGTGGTGTGGAAGAAGGCCGCGAAGGCCGACGAACTCGTGAGCCGCGACACCCAGCAGGCCCAGCGCTACGAGCTCTGGCTGGACTACGCGCAGGCCGGCGCGGGCGTGGAGGCGAAGCTCTCCCGCCTGGCCGCGTGGGTGGTCCAGGCCGACAAGATCGGCCTGGACTTCGGCCTGCGCCTGCCGGGCCAGGAGATCAAGCCCGCGAGCGGCGAGGCGCACAAGCGGCGCTGCCTGGAGGCGCTCGCCCTATGTTGAGCGCGGCGCCCAGCCCGTTCGCCCGCCTCGACGCGCTGCCGCGCGAGGCGCGCGACACGCTGTTCCTGCTGCTCGTGATCGGCTGGGTCGTGCTGCCGCAGGTCGCGAACCTGCCGGTCTGGTGCAGTGTCCTCGCGGCCGGCGTGCTGCTGTGGCGCGGCTGGCTCGCCGTGAACAGCCGTCCGCTGCCAGGCAAGTGGTGGCTGGCCGCGCTGCTGGTCATCGCGGTGGCCGGGACGTTCATGACGCACCGGACGGTGCTGGGCCGCGACGCCGGCGTGACCATGCTCGTGGTGCTGCTCGCGCTCAAGACGCTGGAGCTGCGCGCGCGGCGCGACGCTTTCGTCATCTTCTTCCTGGGCTTCTTCACGATGCTCACGAACTTCTTCTTCTCGCAGTCGCTGCTCACCGCGGCCGCCATGCTGGTCGCGCTGCTGGGCCTGCTCACCGCGCTGGTCAACGCGCACATGCCCGTCGGCAGGCCCCCGCTCGCGCAGGCCGCGCGCACGGCGGGGACGATGGCGCTGCTCGGCGCACCCATCATGGCCGTGCTCTTCGTGCTGTTCCCGCGCCTGGCGCCCCTGTGGGGCATCCCGAGCGACGCCATGAGCGGGCGCAGCGGCCTGTCGGCCACCATGCAGGTCGGCAACCTCGCGAGCCTCGCGCTCGACGAAACCATCGCGATGCGCGTGAAGTTCCAGGGGCCTACGCCGCAGCAGAGCGACCTCTATTTCCGCGGCCCGGTGCTGTCGTCGTTCGACGGCCGCGAATGGCGGGCGCTGCAGCCCCGGCTGGGCTCGTTCGCGAGCACCGTGCTGGCGGGCAATGCGCGGCTCGAAGTCGCGGGCACGCCGGTGCGCTACGAAGTCACCATGGAACCCAGCAACCGTCCCTGGCTGATGGTGATGGACGCGGCGGTGAACCCACCGGTGACCCCGGGCTTCGCCAGCGTGATGACCAGCGAATTGCAGTGGGTCGCGAGCCGCCCCATCACCGACCTCGTGCGCTACAGCGCGGAAAGCTATCCCGTGTTCCGCCATGGCCCGCAGGTCAGCGCGGTGGCGCTGCCGCCGCAATACACGGAACTGCCGCCCGGCTTCAACCCCCGCACCCTCGCGCTCGCCGCCCAGATGCGGCAGGACCCCGCCCTCTCGGGGGCCGGCAACGCGGCGCTCGTGCAGGCCGCCATCAACCGTCTGCGCACCGGCGGCTACCGCTACACACTGGATCCCGGCGTCTACGGCGCGGACACCGCGGACGAATTCTGGTTCGACCGCAAGGAAGGCTTTTGCGAACACATCGCGTCCGCGTTCGCCGTGCTCATGCGCGCCATGGACATTCCCGCGCGCGTCGTCACCGGCTACCAGGGCGGCGAGCGCAATTCGGTGGATGGCTTCTGGGTCCTGCGCCAGAGCGATGCGCACGCGTGGACGGAGGTCTGGCTGGCGGGCCGCGGCTGGGTGCGCGTCGACCCCACGTCGGCGGTCGCCCCGGGACGCACCGGCTCGTTCCAGCGCCTGCAGCCGCCGCGCGGCGCGCTCGCGACGGCCTTCGGCAACGTCACGCCCGAACTCGCGATCAACTTCCGCGCCGCGTGGGACGCCCTGAACAACAGCTGGAACCAGTGGGTGCTCAACTACACGCAGAGCAAGCAGCTGGACATGCTGAAGAACCTCGGCTTCGAGTCGCCGAGCTGGGAAGACCTGAGCTACGTGCTGATCGCGCTGGTGGTGGCGACCGCGCTCGTCGGCGCCGCGTGGACGCTCTGGGACCGCCGCCAGCACGACCCATGGCTGCGCCTGCTGGCGCGCACGCGCCGGCGGCTGCACGAGGCGGGCCTGGACATTCCCCCCACCGCGCCCCCGAGGCAAATCGCGACGCTTGTCACCGCGCGTTTCGGCACGAGCGCGCAAGCCGTGGCAGACTGGCTGCTCGCGCTGGAAATGCAGCGCTACGCCCGCACGCCGCAGGCCGGCCTCGCCGCGCTGCAGCGCCAATTCAAACAACTCGCCTGGCCCCGTTGATGCGCTTTTTCGCCGCAGTGATCGTGCTCGCCCTTGCGGCCACCGCCGCCAGCGCGGACGCGCAGACGTCCGCACGCAAGCGGCAGCTGACCGAGCGCAACAGTGCGCGCGGCACGCCTTACGAAGGCAACGAAGATGCCATGCGCTTCGCCGACGAGGCAGCGCTGCGGCAGGGATTCGACCGCGAGTGGGCGCGACGGGCCATCGCGCAGGCGCAGATGCTCCCCCTGGTGAGCCGCCTGATGCAGCCGCCCCCGGTGGGCACGCCCAAGAACTGGCGCGTGTACCGCAGCCGCTTCATCGACGCGACGCGCATCCGCGCGGGCGTGAAGTTCTGGCAGGACAACCAGCAGGCGCTGGAGCGCGCGGAGCGGCAGTACGGCGTCCCGGCGGAGATCATCGTCGGCATCGTCGGCGTGGAGACGATCTACGGGCAGCAGGTGGGCAATTTCCGCGTGATCGATGCGCTCGCCACGCTCGCGTTCGACTTCCCGGCGACGCACCCGCGCGCGGCCGAACGCTCGGCCTACTTCCGGGGCGAACTCGAGCAGTTCCTCCTCATGCAAAGCCGCGCGGGCGGCGACCCGCTGCAGCCGCTCGGCAGCTTCGCCGGCGCGATGGGCATGCCCCAGTTCATGCCCAGCAGCCTGTTGCGATGGGCCGTCGACTTCGACGGCGACGGGCGCATCGACCTCGCGCGCAGCCACGCCGACGTGATCGGCTCCGTGGCCAACTACTTCAAGAGCTATGGCTGGCAGACCGGCATGGCGACGCACTACCCCGTGACGTTCGATCCCGCGCGGCTCGACAAGGAGGCGCTGCTCGCCCCCGACATCCTGCCGACCTTCAGCGTCGCGAGCTTCATGGCGAAAGGCGCGGTGCTCGAGGGCGCCGCGGTCCAGCACCCCGGGCCGCTGGCCCTGGTCGAACTGCAGAACGGCGACGCGCCGCCGCAGTACGTCGCGGGCACGGAGAACTTCTACGTCATCACGCGCTACAACTGGTCGAGCTACTACGCGATGGCGGTCATCGAACTGGGGCGCGAAGTGCAGGCCGCCGTGAACGGCGGGGCAACCGGAGCCGGCGAGTGAGCGTGGACCTGCACGCCTGGCAGCGCGCATGGCACGATCTCGGCTTGCCCGCCGACGAGGCCGTGCACCGCCGGCTGGTGGACTGCTGGAGCGAGCCGCACCGGGCCTATCACACGATGCAGCACCTGGGCGAATGCATGGCCCTCTTCGATGGCGTCCGGGCACTGGCCCACGCGCCCGGCGAAGTGGCGCTGGGGCTCTGGTTCCACGATGCGTTCTATGACGTGCATCGCGACGACAACGAATTGCGCAGCGCGCAGTGGGCGGCGCAATCCGTGCGGGACGCCGGTGGCGATGAAGCGCTGGCCACGCGCGTGCTTGCGCTGGTGATGGCCACGACGCACCAGGCGGTCCCCGAGGGCGCCGATGCGAAACTGCTGGTGGACATCGACCTGGCGATCCTGGGCGCGGACCGGGTGCGATTCGACGAATCGGACGTGCAGATCCGCCGGGAATATGCGCACGTGCCGGACGCCGATTTCCGGGCCGGCCGCAGGCGCGTGCTCGGCCGCTTCCTGGCGCGCCCCCACCTCTACGGTACCGAACATTTCCGCAACCTGCTGGAAGCGCGGGCCCGCGCCAACCTCCAGCGCGCGCTGGCCCGCCTGGAGGCGTGAGCCCCGACCGCCCGCTCAGGCGGTGGCGGGAATCAGGAAGTCGCGGCTGATGCGCGCGCCGAGCTCGTTCACGCGATCCAGGAACTGCGTGAGGAAAGCATGCAGCCCGTTCGACAGGATCTCGTCGATGTCGCCGTACTGCAGGTCCGCGCGCAGCTTGCCGGCACGGCGCAGCGTCTCCGACGACTGGTCGTTGGCGACCATCGCGAGGTTGCTCACCACCTCGTTCAGGCTCGCATGCAGCGAACGCGGCATGTCGGCGCGCAGGATCAGCAGGTCGGCCACGCGCTCGGGCTTGATCACGTCGCGGTACACCTTGCGGTAGATCTCGAAGCCGGACACGCTGCGCAGGATCGCGCTCCAGTGATAGAAATCGTATTCCAGGTCCTTCTCGCTGGCCGCGCCGAAGAAGTCGCTCTGCACCGCGTGGAACTTCACGTCCACCAGCCGCGCCGTGTTGTCCGCGCGTTCCAGGAAGGTGCCCAGGCGCATGAAGTGCAGCGCCTCGTCCATCAGCATCGTGCCCACCGTCACGCCGCGCGACAGGTGCGAGCGGAACTTCACCCACTCGAAGAACTGGCCCGGGTCGCGCTCGAACTCGCCGGCGCGGATCATGCGATTGACTTCGAGCCAGGTCTGGTTTTGCGTTTCCCACGCCTCGGTGGTGAGCGAGCCGCGCACCGCCCGCGCGTTCTCGCGCGCGGCCTTGAGGCAGGAGACGATGGACGACGGATTGCTCTCGTCCATGACCATGAACGTCATCACGCGCTGCGGGTCGATCTCGCCATGTTTTTCGGTGTAGCGCGGCATCAGCTCGCTGATGGACAGCAGGCCCTGCCAGCCGACTTGCGCCACGGCCGCCGACTGCGGCAGCAGCGAAGTCTGGTAGTTGACATCCAGCATGCGCGCGGTGTTTTCCGCGCGCTCGGTGTAGCGGGACATCCAGAAGAGGTGGTCGGCGGTTCTCGAAAGCATGTCCTCAAACCTCCAGGATCCAGGTGTCCTTGGTGCCGCCGCCTTGCGACGAGTTCACCACCAGCGAGCCTTCCTTCAGCGCCACGCGCGTGAGGCCGCCCGGCACCATCTGCACTTCCTTGCCCGAGAGCACGAAGGGCCGCAGGTCGATGTGGCGCGGCGCGACGCCGCTTTCGACGAAGGTGGGGCAACTGGAGAGCGACAGCGTCGGCTGGGCGATGTAGCCGGCCGGGTTGGCCTCCACCGCCTTGCGGAAATCCTCGATCTCCTGGTTCGTCGCCGCAGGGCCCACCAGCATCCCGTAGCCTCCCGCGCCATGCACTTCCTTGACTACCAGGTCCTTCAGGTTGGACAAGGTGTAGGCAAGGTCGTCCTTGTTGCGGCACATGTAGGTGGGCACGTTCTTGAGGATCGGCTTCTCGCCGAGGTAGAACTCGATCATCTTGGGCACGTAGGGATAGATCGACTTGTCGTCCGCCACGCCCGTGCCGATCGCATTGCAGATCGTGACGTTGCCCGAACGGTAGGCGTCGACCAGGCCTTCGGTGCCCAGGGTCGATGTCGGGCGGAACACCGAGGGATCCAGGAAGTCGTCGTCCACGCGGCGGTAGATCACGTCCACCCGCTTCGGGCCGCGTGTCGTGCGCATGTAGACGAAACGGTCCTTCACGAAGAGGTCCTGCCCCTCGACCAGTTCCACGCCCATCTGCTGGGCCAGGAAGGCATGTTCGAAGTACGCGCTGTTGTACATGCCGGGGGTCAGCACCACGACGGTCGGGTCGGCGGCGCCGGGCTGGGCCGAGGCGCGCAGGGTTTCCAGCAGCAGGTCCGGGTAGTGCATGACCGGCGCGACCCGGTGCGAGCTGAAAAGGTCGGGGAAGAGCCGCATCATCATCTTGCGGTCCTCCAGCATGTACGACACGCCGCTGGGCACGCGCAGGTTGTCCTCCAGCACGTAGTACTCGCCCTCGCCCTGCGCGTTGGGCGCTCGCACGATGTCCACGCCCGCGATGTGCGAGTAGACGTGGTGCGGCGTGTAGACGCCCATCATCTCCTTGCGGTACTGCGCGTTGTTCAGCACCTGCTCGGTGGGGACCACGCCGGCCTTCAGGATCTCCTGGTCGTGGTAGACGTCGTGCAGGAAGCGGTTGAGCGCGGTCACCCGCTGGACCAGGCCCTTTTCCATGTCGGCCCACTCGTGCGCCGGAATGATGCGCGGAATGAGGTCGAAAGGAATCAGGCGCTCGGTGCCGGCGCCGTCTTCGTCCTTGGCGCCGTAGACGGCGAAGGTGATGCCGACGCGGCGAAAGATCATCTCCGCCTCTTCGCGGCGGGCGCGCATGGCGTCGCCGGGCTGCCGGGCGAGCCACTGCGCGTAATGGCGGTAGTGGTCGCGCACGCCCTGCACCTGCGCCTGGCTTTGCCCCCCCTGGGACTGGCTCTGGAACTGCATCCCGCCGCTAGCCGGCAACTGGGCGAACATCTCGTCGAATTTGTGCATGGGCTGCGTTTTCTCCAGACCACAGGATAGCAACTTCCAGGCCGGATGGGCTCGCTCGCGGATCAGGAATCTGCATCCGGCGCGGGTGCGGGACGGTGGTGCCAATAGCGGCGCGCGACCTGTCGCTCGCACTGGATCCGCGAGGGCGAAGCCGAGCGCCAGAGCGCGGCGCCGCAATGCGGCGAATCGACGACGCGCACCTCGTTCTTCGCGTACCGCTGCAAGACCAGCGCGGCCGGATGGCCGAAGCGGTTGCGGTAGCCCGCCTGCACGAGCGCGATCTTCGGATGCACCGCCTCGAGGAAGGCATCGCTCGACGAAGTCTTGCTGCCGTGGTGCGGGACCAGCAAGACATCCGCGGGAGACAAGGCGCCCGCCTGCACCAGGCGCGCCTCCTGCGGCTGCTCGATGTCGCCGGCCAGCAGCGCGCTGGCGCCCGCGTTCGCAACGCGCAGCACGCAGCTCATGGCATTGGACTTGTTGGCGACGTCGTAGTCCGCCTGCTCGGGATGCAGCACCTGGAAATCGACCCCGTCCCACGCCCAGCGCTGGCCGGCGATGCAGCGCATCGCCCGGCGCAGCGACTGCAACTCGTGCCCGTCCTCGATCGAGCTGAGCAGGGCGGCCTGCGGTTGCATCGCGAGCACCGCGGCGGCGCCGCCCGTGTGGTCGAGGTCGCGGTGGCTGAGGACCACGGTATCGACGTGCTCGTCGAGCGACCGCAGCAGGGGGACGAGCACACGATGCCCCGCATCGCTTTCCGGGCCGTAACGCGGCCCGGCGTCGTAGACCAGCGTATGGGAGGCCGTGCGAACCACGACCGCGTTGCCCTGCCCGACGTCCGCGGCCAGCAACTCGAACTGCCCGGCCGCGGGCCGCCCCACTTGCCACAGCAGCGCAGGCAGCAACAGCGGCACGCCGAGCAGCCGCGCGTGCAGCGGCAGGCGCATCGCCAGGAGGCCGCCGCCTGCCACGCCGGCCACGGCTGCCCAGAGCGCGGGCGCCGGCGCGGACCAGGCCGCGAAAGGAAACGCCGCCAGCCAGGCGAGGTAAATCCCGAGCGCCTGCACGGCCCATGCCGCGGCATCCCACGACACCGGCACGGCGACGCCTCCCATCGCGAGCGGCGTCACCACGATCGTCACCCAGGGAATCGCCACCGCGTTGGCCAGGAGGCCCACGACCGAGACCTGTCCGAAGAGCAACAGCGTGAGCGGCGTGAGCGCCAACGTGATGACCCATTGCTCGCGCAGCGAGGCGAGCGCCGTGGATCCGAGCCTGGCCCACCGCGTTGCCGGAGACACTTCGCGCGGCCCGCCGTCGCCGGCGAAGAGGACGCCGACCGCGACGAAGCTCAGCCAGAACCCCGCCTGCATCAAGGCCCAGGGATCGATATTGATCACCACCGCCGCCGCCAGCAGCCAGACGATCGGCCAGGGCCATCGCGCACCCGACAGACGCAGCAGGCCCACAGCCGCCAGCATCCACACCGTGCGCTGCGCTGGAACACCCCAGCCGCTGAACAGCGAGTACAGGGTCGCCAGCACGATGCCGCCGGCGAGCGCCGCGTGGGGCGCGGGCCAGGCCAGGCACAAACGCAGGCTGCGCCGCCACAAGCCACCCACCGCGAGCGACGCGACCCACGCGAACATGGTGATGTGCAGGCCGGAAATGCTCATGAGGTGCGCGACGCCCGTCGCGCGGAACACGTCCCAGTCGGCGCGGTCGATCGCGTTCTGGTCGCCGACGACCAGCGCGGCGACCAGGCCCGCGGTTTTGCGGTCGGCGATATGGGCGTAGATCGACTCCCGCACCGACTGCCGCGCCCGCTCCACGGGATGGCGCCAGGTGTCCGCCAGCAACCGCGCAGGGGCGTCGTGAGGGCCGGCTCGCACGTAGCCTGTCGCCTGCAGGCCCTGCTCCCACAGCCACAGCTCGTAGTCGAATCCGTGCGGATTGCGGTTGCCGTGCGGCGCCTTCAGCCGCACCGTCATGCGCCAGCGCTCGCCGGCTCGCAGCGGGCCCGCCTGCCGCTGCTGCTCGGCTGCACCGTTGGCATCCAGGAACGCCCCGCCGTACCAGCCCAGAAAGATCGCGCCAGGAACCTGGACAGCTTCGCCCGCCGCCTGTGCGGACTCCACCTCGAGGCGGAAGCGAACGCCACCCTCGTTCACCTGCGGCATGGCGCCGATGACGCCGGTGACCGCGATGTCGCGGCCCTCGAGCGCGGGCGACAGCGCTTGCGATTCGAAAGCAATGGACCGTGCGCCGCAGGCGGCGAAAGCCAGCAACGCGAAGGCCACGAGCCATGCCCAGCGAAGGCGCAAAGCGGCTAGTGAGGCGCCGGCGAGCGCCAGGCCTGCGTAGGCCCACCAAGGCCACAGCACTTCCTGCTGCAACTGCAGTGCCGGCCCGACCACGGCCCCCACCAGCGCGGCCGCGAGCCCGCTCGCCCCCCGGACTCGCGCCGCGTGCATTCTTGCGCTAGCTCACCAAGCCGTACAGGATGTCCTGCAGCGTGCCGACGAAGCCCACGGCTGCGAGCTCGCCGGTGCTGCCCTCGTACTGCACGTTGGCCAACGCGCCGTCTTCCGCGTAGCGGTAGGCGAGGTTGCCGCCGTGGGCGAGCGAGTCGCTGGACGTGAGGCGCGCGGTGTGCAGCAAAGATTCCTGCGGGGACCAGTTCACCAGTGCCGGGTTGGACGCCCGGGCTGCGTCGTAGCCTGCCACGAGTTGCTTGAAGTCGAGGACCGTGATGCGGCTCGCGTACAGGGCGTCGGTGCTTCCCGGCTGGTAGTCGGCGGTGGAATCCACCATCACCTGCAGCTTGGTGAAGGTCTGGTCTCCCGTGGCGGCGTACCAGCTTGTGAAGCGGATGGCGTCGGTTGTGCCGGTGACGCGCAGCACCAGATCGTTCGTCTCGCGCGAGAAGTTGATGTCGGCGAGGCGAATCTTGCCCAGCGACAGCACGTCGTTGAGCTCGCCCAGGCCTGCACCCGAGAGCGGCGCCTTGATCGTGTCCACGCCGTCGCCCTTGTCGAACGCAACGATGTCCGCGCCGGCGCCGAGTGTGTAGGTGTCGTTGCCAATGCCCCCGGCCAGGAGGTCGTTGCCCGCGCCCGCCGTCAGGACATCATTGCCGGCCCCGCCGTCGAAGGCGCCGTTGCCGGCCGTGTCGGTGAGCGTGTCGGTGCCCGCGCCGCCTTGCAGCACGTCCGCGCCGGCAAGGCCGTTGAGCGTGTTGTTGGCGGTGTTTCCTACGAGCCAGTTGATGGAGGCGTTGCCTGTGCCGTTGACAGCATTGGCGCCGGTGAGCAGAAGCTTTTCGACCTCCGTACCGAGAGTCCAGGTCAGGTTGGTTTCGACAGTGTCGAGGCCGCCTGCCGCAGCCTCCACCGTCGTGTCCCCCGTCGCGTCTACGACGAAGGTGTCGTTGCCCGCACCACCCGTCATCGAGTCATTGCCTGCGCCGCCATCGAGCCGGTCATTGCCCGCCAGGCCCGACAGCGTGTTGGCGACGCTGTTGCCGATGAGGAGGTTGTCTCCGGCATTGCCGGTGGCCACGAGCTTGGTCGCCGTACCGGTGAGCGTGAGGTTTTCCACGTTGACCGGGAGGGTGAAGGTGACGGCCGCCTGCACGCTGTCGATGCCCTCGCCGCTCGCTTCGGTGATGATGTCGGTGGCCACGTCGACGATGTAAAGGTCGTTGCCCGCGCCGCCTTGCAGCGTGTCGATACCCGCGCCGCCGTCCAGACGGTTCGCGCCCGCATTCCCCACCAGAGTGTTGGCCGTGGTGTATCCCGTCAAGCTCCAGTTCGCGGTACCCGCCGCAAGCTGCCCGCGCTCCACGGCCGTGGGCAGCACGTAAGCATCCACGCCCGCGATGACGACGTCCAGCGTGCCGCCGGTGGACACCTCGACCACCTGGTCGGTGAGGCTGTCCACGTAGTACGTGTCGTTGCCGGTGCCCCCGGTGAGCTTGTCTGCGCCGGTGCCGCCATCGAGCGTGTCGTTGCCGGCACCGCCGGTGAGGGTGTCGTTCCCGCCACGGCCTTCGAGCCGGTAGCTGGTGGCCGGGGCCGTCATCGTGTCCGCCGCTTCGGTGCCGATGGTGCCCGTCACCTTGCCCTTCAAGGTCGCCAGGTCCCACAGCGTGCCGTCGGCGAATTTGACTTGCTCGACGGCGCCTGCGTTGCCTGCTGCGTACTCGCGCTGAATCGTCAGGGTGTCGCCGGTCGATGCAATGGCCAGCACCAGGTTGGCCGACCCGCTGGTGAGTTGCTGCGACACCGCAATGTCCGCAACGGCCGCCGTCGCATCGAACTCGATCGTGTCGATCGCGCCGTCATCCGTCCCGCCCCCGCCTGGCGCGACGTCGTCCACCAGGTCCTGCCCGAAGCCCTTGCCGAAGCGGTACACGTCCGCGCCCTGTCCCCCGGTCAGCGTGTCGTTTCCGGCCGCGCCGTAGATGATGTCGTTGCCCGCCAAGGCGTTGATGGTGTCCGCACCGGGCGTTCCGTACAGCAGGTCCGCCAATGCCGTCGGCGTCGTGCGGTCGCTCGTGCGGCTCATGATGTCGATCTCGGCGGCGCCGAAGGTCGTGCCGTCGGGCAGGCGCAGGCTCACTGCGTTCGTGTCGGCGATCCTCACGGACGAGCCGTCCGCCACGCTGACGGTGATGCGGCCCGCGTCGGGTGCGAATTGCACACCGTCCAAACCCAGTCCCGCCTTGAGCTCGACCGTCACCGCCACGGGCGCACCCGCATCCTGCATGAAGGTGTCGTGCCCGTCGCCCAGGCCCAACCGCAGCACGGCGCTGCGGCCGGTGTAATAGACGCGCAGGTTGTCGTCGCCGGCCCCGCCGTCGAGCGTGTCCACGCCACCGCGGCTGCTCAGGAAGTCGTCACCCGCACCGCCGAACAGCACGTCCGCGTCCTGCGCCGCGCGGCTCTCGATCACGCTGCCCCAACCGACATAAAGCACGTCGTCGGACTGGTCTTCCAGGAAGTCTTCGCCCGCGTCGCCCCAGATCTGGTTGTTCGCGGTGTTGCCGGTCAGCGTGTCCGCGCCGGGGGTGCCGTACACGTTGGAGCTGTCCGCCCCGGGCTGCAGGCGCAGGCTCTCCACGTTGGCATAGTCGGCCAGGTGCGTGCTGGCGCCCGAGGTGACGAGCACCGTGTCGGTGCCCTCGCCGGCCCGCTCCACTACCGTGTCGCCCAGCCCGACGACGTAGGTATCGTTGCCCGCCCCGCCGGTCAACGCGTTGCCGGCGCCGTTTTGCGAGCCATCGAGTCGATTCGCCCGCGCGTTGCCTGTGGCGCCGACGGGCGAGGAGCCCGCAAGCGTCACGTTCTCGATGTTGGGGTACTGCGTAAGCAGGGAGGTCGCGTATGGTGTTTCCACCGTGTCGTTGGACCAGTCCAGCCCCTGCTGGGTGACGCCGGTTTCCACCACCGTGTCGCCGGGGTTGTCCACCACGTAGGTGTCGCTCATGCGCCCGCCCACCAGCGTGTCCGCCCCCGCCCCGCCGTCCAGGCGGAACTCCGCCACCCCGATGAAGTGCGGTCGGGTGCGATGGGCGTACCACGATTGCGAAGTCGCCAGTTCCTCGTAGGCGGTCGTATCGATCAGGTTGTCCTGGGCGTTGCCGGTTTGCCGGTGCGTGTAGTCGCCCGCGCCGTTGGGGTTGTAGCCGAAGCTTTGCGGGTCGGTGGTGTTGGGAACGGTGAGGATGAGGTTTTCCGCGTTGGCGGGAAGCTGGTTGGACCAGTAACCCGAGAGCACCGTGTCCACGCCTTCACCGGCCAGCTCGGTGATGACCACGCCCCCCATCGTCGCCGGCTCGTTGTAGTTCACCGGCATGTTGGCCGCCTTGAGCACGTACACATCGTCGCCCGCACCGCCAATCAGGGTGTCGCCCGGCAGCGAGGGGCCGCCGAGGTACTCGAGGCGGTTGCTTCCGGTGTTGCCGCGCAAGGTGTCCGCGCTGTCCTTGGTGCCGACCGCGAAGAGGTCCAGCGAGCCGGTGAGCGTGAGATTGGTGACCGTGCCGCTCGCGGGCAGGCGGTAGCCCACCGACGCGTTGACCGTGTCGACGTCGGTCGTGGTGGTGTCGTTGATCACGTCGTTGGTGTGATCGACCGTGAAGGTGTCGGCCTTCGTCGTGCCGGTGAGCGTGTTGGCGGTGCCGCCCTGCGTGCCCAGCTTGGCGGTGACGGTCGCGTAGTCCCAGCTCGTGCCGTCGGCAAAGCGGATGGTTTCCACGTTGCCCGGCGCTGCGAGGTCGAAGTAGTTGGCAATCCACAGTTGGTCGCCGCCGCCGTTCAGCTGGACGACCAGCGAGTCGCCCTTGAAGGCAAGGTCCGATGCCGGCGGCGAGGAGATGCGGTGCACCGTCACATTGGCCGTGGTGATGCCTGGCGCCAGTTGCACGCGGTCCACGCCGCCGGCGTCCGCGGTGACGATGTCCATGCCTTGGCCTGCGGCATAGCTGTACACGTCGTTGCCCAGGCCGCCGTCCAGGCGGTCGGCGCCCGTGCCGCCGTCCAGCGTGTCGTTGCCATCTCCGCCGAACAGCGTGTCGTCGGCTTCGTCGCCGAAGAGCTGGTCGTCATCGGCCTCCCCGTTCAGCCCGTCGCTGCCCTGGTTGCCGTGCAGGGTGTCGGCGCCTGCGCCCGCCGTGAGCGTGTCGCCGCCCCAGCCGCCGGTCATGGCGTCGTTGAGTGCACTGCCCGTGATCCAGTCCGCCCCGCGCCCGCCCGTCATCAGCTTCTCCTGAACGTCCTGGGCGGTGAGCACCACGCCGTCGGCGAATTCGAAGCGCTCGACCTGGTTGGCCGCGCTGCCGGCCAGGTACTGGTTCGCCACCACCAGGCGCACCACGCCGGTCGCATCCATAACGCCCAGGTCGTTGCCGTAGATCGAGAAGCTCGCCTGGGTGCTGGCGATCGCGTCCATGCGCACCGTATCGACGCCGGCGGCGTCTCCGCCGTTGGCCTCGTCGATGCGATCCTGCTCGCCCAACCCGCTCACGAGGTAGAGGTCGCTGCCCGCACCACCTGCCAGGCTGTCGTCGCCTATGCCTCCGTCGAGCGTGTCGTTGCCGGGACCTCCCAGCAGCGTGTCGTTGCCGCCAAGACCGGATAGCACATCGTTGCCGCCCAGGCCGATGAGGATGTTGCTCCCCGCATCGCCCGTCAGTGTCCAGTCGCGTGCGTTGCCTGCGTCCACGGCCGCCAGCACGTTGGCGGAGGTCCAGGTCGTGCCGTCGTTGAACCTGATCTGCTCCACGGTGTCCGCGTTGCTCGCGAAGTAGCCGCGCAGTGTCACTTGGTCGCTCGTTCCGCTGACGACCAGGGTCACGTCGTTGCCTGTGCGCAGGCCCACGATGTCCGCGGGCGAGATGCCGGCGCCGAACACCAACGCGTCCCCCGTGCCTGCCGCCGTGTCCCCGTCGGCGATCAGGTCCGTACCGTCGCCCACATTGAAGGTGTACACGTCCGCGCCGGCGTGGCCCGCGAGCGTGTCCGCGCCTGCGCCACCCGTCATGCGGTCGGCAAGGCTGGTGCCTTGCAAGGACTCCGATGCAGCGGTGCCAGTGATGTCGAAGCCGCGCGCGATCAGTTGCGCCTGCGTCAACGTGCTGCCGTCGGCGAACTTGAAGGTGGAGACTCCGGTGGGCTGCGCGGGGCTGGCCGCATTGAAGCCCATGAGGTGAATCGAATTTGCCGCGCCCGCGCCCACCGTGATGACCATCGCGTTGGTGTCGGTGGAGAGCTTGAGGTCGCCTTGTCCGATGCCGGCACCGAACACGAGTGTGCCTCCGCCGGCGTCCTGCATCGTGTCCGCGCCGTCGTTGGCGTTGTAGCGGTAGGTGTTGTTGCCGCCACTGCCCGTGAGCGTGTCATCCCCCGCGCCGCCGGCGAGGGTGGCGCCGCCCCCGGTGGAGGTGAGCGTGTCGGCCTCGCGGCCGCCTTGCAGCGCGGCTCCCGCGGCGCCGGTGGTCTTGCTCATCTCGTAGATGAAGGTCTGGCCGAACAGCTCCGCGGCCTGGTAGGCGCGGCCATTCACCTCGATCGTCCCGATGGCGCCGGAGAGCAGGCCCTGCGTGTCCAGCGTGAGCCCACCCACCGTCAGGCGCAGCAGGTTCGTGTCGATGGGCTGGCCGAAGTCCAGCGGCATCGAGGGCTCCATCGTCATCGTCGCCGCGGTGGCGCCGGTGATGCGGATATCGGAGACGCCCTGCGTGTCGGTGAGCCACACGTTACCCGCGACCTGCTCGATCACGTAGGTGTCGTTGCCCGCGCCGCCCTGCACGTCGGGGCCCCAGCCCACCAGCGTATCGTCGCCCAGGCCGCCGAGCATGATGCCGCCGCCCTGCAGCCAGTCGTTTCCGGCGCCGCCGTCCATGGCCGCCGCGCCGCCCGTGGCCATGAGCACGTCGTTGCCGTCCTCGCCCAGCAGCAGGTCGCTGCCGTCGCCGGTGAGTGTGTCGCTACCCACGCCGCCCTGCAGCGTGTCGTTGCCCGCACCCCCATCCAGCGCGTCGTCGCCCGCCTGGCCGAAAAGCGTGTCGTTGCCCGCGTCGCCGGTGAGCACGTCGGCGTCCTCGCCGCCCTGCAGTTCGTCGTTGCCGTCTCCGCCTGCGAGGGTGTCGCTGCCGGCCTGGCCGCTGACGATGTCATTGCCCGCGTCGCCTGCGACGATGTCAGCGCCGTCGCCGCCCTGCACATCGTCGTCGCCGTCGCCGCCGGCCACGACGTCGTCGCCCGCTTCGCCCTGGACGGTGTCGTTGCCTTCGCCGCCGGCCAGTTGGTCGTCGCCGCCGAAGCCGCGCAGGGAGTCGTTGCCTGCGCCGCCGTCCAGTACGTCGTTACCCTGGTTGGGGACCGGGACGTCGTCTGCGTCGCCGAAGAGCTTGTCATTGCCCAGGCCGCCGGTCAGCGTGTCGGCGCCGCCGCCGCCAACCATGCTGTCATCGCCATCGCCGCCGTGCAGTGCATCTGCGCCGTGGAACGAAGCCGGCAGGCGGGACACGATGTCATCGCCCGTCAGCGTGTCGTTGCCTTCCCCTCCGAAGAGCTGGTCGCTTCCGCCCTCGCCGAGCAACACGTCATTGCCCTCCTCCCCGTCCGCGTAGTCGTTGCCGTCCGTCGCAGGGTCGAACGAGCCCGGCTCGCCACCGATGTGTCCACCGTCGTCGGCCCAGATCACGTCGTCGCCGGTGCCACCAAACAGCTGGTCGTCCTTCGCGCCGCCGATCAGCCTGTCGTTGCCCTCCTCGCCATCCAGGAAGTCATCTCCCTGCGAAGCTTCAGGCACCCGCTCGGCCAACGAATCGTCCCCGTACATCACATCGCTGCCGCTGCCACCGTACAGCTCATCGTCCGTACCGCCGCCGAACAGGGTATCGTCTCCCGCCTCTCCGTCGATGTAGTCGCTGCCGTGCAGGGCCACTGGCGTGACGATGGTGTCGCGGTCGTCCCCGTAGATCATGTCGTTGCCGTCATCGCCCCACACTTCGTCGTCGCCGCCTTGGCCCAGCATCGTGTCATTGCCCTCGCCGCCGTCGATGAAGTCGGTCGCGTGCGTATCGGCGGGTGCCCAGGTCAACAGCGATCCATCGGGATTGTTCGTCGGGCCGTCCCCGTAGATCACGTCGTCGCCTGCATCGCCCCACAGGACGTCGGTCGCGCCCATTCCGTAAATCAAGTCCTGGCCTTCGCCGCCCTCGGCCTGATCCGCTCCGGGGCCGGAGATGATCAGGTCGTTGCCAATTCCGCCATCGATCACGTTGCCCGAATCGTCCATCTGCGCGTCGCGCTGCACCGTCGCATTGAGGAATCGCTTAGGGATGCCATCCACGTCGGCTGAGCCATTGGTCGTGAGCCACCAACCGAAGCCTTGTGCCAGCACCGTCCGAAAGTCGGGCGGCGGAGGCTGGAAATCGACCGTAGCCGGATAGGTCAGGTTGCCCATGGAGGAGCCGTACAGTATGTCGTCCCCATCGCCGCCATCGAGCGTGTCGGTGCCGGTTCCGCCTTGGAGCACGTCGATCCCGGGGCCGCCTTCGATGGAATCATCGCCCGCGCGGCCAAGGAGCGCGTCGTTGCCACCCAGACCTTTGATCAGGTCCGCATCGGCGGTGCCCGTGATCAGGTCTCTCGCATCGGATTCGGCTCCGTCGCTGATGTAGTTGCCGTGGTCGTCGAAAGCGTACTTATTCGGGTCGTTCGAAGAGACCTTCTTCTTGAAATCTCCAATCAACGTCTGTGCCACTTCCGGCGCGGCGGCGGCCTCGTCGGATAGCGAAACTCCCAATTGGGAGTTCTGCCAGCCCTTGACGAGAATGGTTGCTATGACGGTCGAACTGCCCGCACTGGTCCGCTCCCCAATAACGAGGTTTTCACCCATCCGCGTGTAAACAACCTTCTTATCGTCGGACTGCCAGACGTTATTCGACACCTGCGCTCCGCCTGTGAGTGTGTCGTCACCAACCATGATCTCGCCTTGCCCATCGTTGTCCACAATGCTGTCATTGCCGGCCCTTCCGATGAACCTGTAGCTGTCAAACCCAGCGCCCCCTACGAGCTTGTCTTGTCCATCTCCGCCTATTAGCACATCGCCGCCAGCATTGCCTTCGAGGTAATCGTTGCCGGCTAAGCCCAGCAATAGATCGTCGGAGCCACCCCCATAAAGGCGGTCACCGATTTTTGCGTTCGCGTTACCAGTAAGGGTCTCTGCGCCATCGCCGCCGAAGGCAATAATCTGCACAGGCGCGCCGCTCTGGCCCTGCGCAACTAGCAGAATGTTGTCCTGGGGGCCACTGCCGTCCTTCCAATGGAATTCGTAGGTGCGATCAGACGGCGCCTTGGGACTGTTGACAAATGCCTGATCGACATTGTTCGCTACAACGCGCCAGTTCAGCAGGGCAGAGCGATCGTTCAGATAGTTGTCCGTGAAGTTCAGGGTGTCCGGCGCGGCGCCAGCCGCCACCGCCTTTTGATCAGCCTCCCAGTCGGCGTATACAGCGGCGTTCACGAGCTTCAAAGCAGCTTCCACCGCGGCCGCATCCACACTGCGCAACCTAAAAGTGGCGCCGGCAGTCAGGCTGACGAGGGCGGCGAAATCATTATGCGCGGTGCTCGCGAAAGCAGGGAAAGCGCTGTCAATCGCGACTTTGCCTGCCACGGACTGGAAGGGCTGTGAGTCAATTAGAGCCTTGATGTTGGCCTCAAGTTTGATGCGAGGAACCGGCTGCGGCCCAGCGTTATTTGCGTTGGCGTCGCCAGCGAGGGTAGGTGATACACCCGCATCAATGAAAATTCTTCTGAGCCCATCGAGCACGCCTTCATATGACGCCACCATCTCGTTGCTGCCAGCACGAACCAGCGTAGAAAGTCTGGCGAAATCTAGAGTCGGGTCTAATTGGGCTAACGCGTTGCCGAGCGACAGCAAGTCCGTAAGCTTGTACATGAAATGATTGTCAACGGCCGTCGGCGTCAGGTCTTCCTGGAACAAGCCAATCCGGACGCCGTACTGCTGGAATCCAATGTCCCATGTGTTGGTGGTGAAGTTAATGCCGTTCTGGGCAAAGAAGTTGTTTTGCGGGTTGGTAAACCCATTTATACCGAGCGCGGGGCCGATCAGCTGCGCGATCTGACCGAAACCGTTTTCGATATTCGACGCCGCCTGCCTGCTGAAGCCAGCGCTATTGAACGTGTTAATGGTGGTGGGGGCTGACCACATGTTGCCAAACAAGCGCACGAACGAACTGGCCAAATACCCCCCCAAACTGTGACCGTTTACCGACTCAATAGCGCCAATTCCGGCCAGCGTCCCCGTAGCAACAGTTAGCGATCCGTTCACAAAATTGTTGTCTGCATTC